>NZ_JXIQ01000184.1 GCF_000934845.1 Mesobacillus subterraneus | reverse complement strand
CCATAGGTTTTATTTACCTATAATAATTGGACAAATATTCCTAAAATCCTTTAATTCCATTTATATAGTAGAAAAAGCTTGTTAAATATTCGAATAAAACATACTAATTAATTGCAATACAATATGAATGGAGGAATGTTTTTTGATAGTGAAAACCCGTGTGGAATCGTTGGAACTACAGATTCTGAGAATGCTGAATTCCAGAATGAGCCTGACTCCGAAAGAACATAGTAACTATCTTTATTTGGAAAAAGGATATGAAGGCGAAGTGATTTTTGATCATTGGATGGAGGAGGTAGAAAATGGCTTCCTGGTTTTGAATGATTTGCTTTTGGAACATAGAAATACCAAGTTCCAAATCGATTCCCTATTCTTGTCAAAGATTATTCACATGTTCGAAGTGAAAAACTTTGAGGGAGATTATTTTATTGAAGGCGATAGATGGTACACCCACAATGGAGTGGAAATAAGCAATCCGCTCATACTAATGGAACGAGCAGAATCTCTCCTGCGAAGGATGGTCCGAGACCTTGGATACAACATAAAAATTGAATCAACACTAGTCTTCGTGAACCCCCACTTTGCCCTCTATCAAGCACCGCGTAATTTACCAATTATCTTTCCAAACCAGATTCCAAGACTTCTTAAAAATAAATCTGCAAAAACAATTTGCTCCAATAAAAGATACCCACATAAACCTAGCGGAACGGCTGCATTCCCTGCATACCCAAGATTCACCATACTCACGGCTGCCTGAATATAGTTTCAACAAATTGAAAAAGGGAATAACATGTTCTCATTGTCATAGCATCAATACGATCGTTACTCGAAAAACACTATTATGTAGCAATTGTGGGAAACGGGAAAATGTACATGATGCAGTATTGAGAAGTATTAAAGATATCCAATTACTTTTTCCGGAAGAAGCTTTAGTCATTGTCTAGCCTATTTAGCACCATGCAATAGGATGTAATTTTGTGGTTTAATACAGGCTTTTATGAGGGGTACGATAAGGGGGTATGATAAAATATACAAAAGGGGGGTTTTTAGATGGACAGTTTAGAGCCCAACGTACACTCAACTGACTGTGGGGACAGCTGCTGCGCCTCAGTGCGAAAAAGCCATCACTCTGAAAAAACGAAGAAAAATCTCGTTAATAGATTGAATCGGATAGAAGGACAAATTCGCGGTATTAAAGGGTTGATTGAAAGAGATACGTATTGTGATGATGTGATCACGCAAATTTCTGCAACTCAGGCGGCATTGAACAGCGTAGCAAAGCTGCTGCTTGAAGGGCATATGAAATCATGCATCGTTGAACGGATTCAGGAAGGTGACAATGAAGTGATTGATGAACTGCTGACGACGATTGAGAAACTGATGAAAAAATAAGAAGCTAGTTTGTTGTGCTTTCCAGAGCATATTCTGTATAATGATGCTAATTGAATATTCCTTCGGGGTCGGGTGAAATTCCCAACCGGCGGTGATGAAGCATTTGCTTCTTAGTCCGTGACCCGGTTAACATTTATTAAACGGTGGATCTGGTGAAACTCCAGAGCCGACAGTTACAGTCTGGATGGGAGAAGGGAAAAAACAAGGATAGCAAAAGGGACGATTATCCCCTTTTATATCCTCTTGTTTGATATTGTCTTTTTAAGGACCCCGAAGCCTATTGTTTCGGGGTTTTTTCTTTTAACGAGGAGGGAAAAAGATGAAGCATCAAGATTATATGGCCCTTGCGATCAATCTTGCAAAAGCAGCGGAAGGACAAACCTCCCCAAATCCCCAGGTTGGCGCTGTGCTCGTAAAAGACGGGGGAATCATAGGTTTGGGCGCCCATTTGCGGGCAGGTGAGCCACATGCCGAGGTTCACGCTATTACAATGGCAGGGGAGAAAGCGAAGGGAGCAACTCTTTACGTGACTCTTGAGCCGTGCAGCCATGTTGGGAAGACGCCGCCCTGTTCGAACCTTGTCATAAAGTCGGGCATCAAAAAGGTATTTGTGGCTTCGGTTGATCCAAACCCCCTCGTTGCTGGTGCAGGAATTACCAAAATGCGGGAGGCTGGCATAGAAGTGGAGGTTGGGTTATTAGCGGAGGAAGCCATAGCCCTGAATAACGTATTTTTTCATTACATAAGTACGGGACTCCCATTTGTAACCTTGAAGTCTGCCACGAGCCTTGATGGCAAAATTGCGACAGTGTCGGGAGAGAGTAAATGGATCACAGGTGAGGAAGCGCGAAAGGATGTTCATCACTTTCGCCATACACAGGATGCTATTCTTGTAGGTGTCAACACCGTTATCAAAGATAATCCAAGCCTGACAACAAGGCTGGAAACTGGCGGAAAAAATCCCGTTCGGGTGATTTTGGATTCGACTTTGAGAACACCAATGGAATCAGAGGTAATTCGTGATCACGCAGCTGAGACGATCATCGTCACAGCTGCTGGTGCCAAACCTGAAAGGGCAAAACAATTCGAAGACCAAGGCATCAAAATCATCAAGCTAGAAACTGCGAAAGTCGAAATAAACGAAATGCTGAAAAAATTGGGGGAACGCGGGATCACTTCTCTGTTTGTGGAAGGCGGTGCCGAAGTCCATGGCAGTTTTTTAAAAGAGAAGGCCTTTCAGCAGGTGATTACTTATATTGCCCCTAAGCTGATTGGTGGCAGAAATGCTCCGACAGCCTACGGAGGCGAAGGCATCGTTCGTCTGGAAGAAACAGTTCCCTTGAAAATTACCGATGTAAAACAAATCGGCGAGGATATCAGGATTATTGCTGAGCCGATCTAGAGGGAGGTTTTCATATGTTTACAGGAATTATTGAGGAAATTGGGACAATTGCCAATATCCAGTACAGCGGAGAATCGTTTATGCTGACAATCGACGCAAAAAAAGTACTGACAGATGTACAAGTTGGTGACAGTATTGCAGTGAACGGGGTATGCCTGACGGTCACCTCTTATACAGAAAATAGGTTTACCGTAGATGTGATGCCTGAGACAGTAAAAGCCTCGAGCCTGAAAACCGCCAGGCGGGGTTCAAAGGTAAATCTGGAAAGGGCGATGGCAGCGGGAGGCCGCTTCGGCGGTCACTTTGTCGCCGGACACGTGGATGGCGTCGGGATCATCAAAGGAAAGACCCAAGTTGAAAATGCAGTGTATTATGAAATCCAGGTGGAACCGGATTTGCTGAAATATGTCATCCTAAAAGGCTCCGTCGCTGTTGATGGAACAAGCCTAACCGTTTTTGGAATATCAGAAGACAGTTTGACCTTGTCACTGATCCCGTTGACCCTTGCTGACACGGTACTAGGCTTTAAGGATAAAGGCGATATCGTCAATATTGAATGTGACATGATTGGCAAGTATGTGGGGCACTTCTTGAGTGATCAGCTCGCAGCAGCTCCAAAAAGAGAAAGCAAGATTACAGCCCGATTTTTAGAGGATAACGGGTTTATGTGAGGATGATGAAAATGTTTGATCCAATTGAAGAGGCGATATATGAACTAATGCAAGGCAATGTCGTCATCGTTTGCGATGATGAGGACCGGGAGAATGAAGGAGATTTTATTGCGCTTGCTGAAAAAGCAACACCTGATGTCATTAACTTTATGGCGACGCATGGCCGGGGGCTGATCTGTGTTCCAATTGAAACAGAACTGGCACAAAAGCTTGGCCTGATGCCGATGGTGTCGCACAATACGGATCCTCATGGTACCGCGTTTACGGTTAGTGTTGACCATAAGTTTTCCACGACAGGTATTTCTGCGTTTGAGCGCTCAGCCACTGTGCTTAGTATGCTTGATCCAGAGTCAAAGGCAGCTGATTTCAAACGTCCAGGCCATGTATTTCCGCTTGTTGCCAAAAAGGGTGGCATCTTAAGGCGTGCTGGCCATACGGAGGCGGCGGTCGATCTGGCGAAAATGTGCGGAGCCAAGCCGGCCGGCGTAATTTGCGAAATCATGAATGAAGACGGCACGATGGCACGAGTGCCGCAGCTCCGCAAGATTGCCGACCAATTCGATTTGAAAATGATCACCATCAAGGATCTTATCCAATACCGCAATCGTAAAGACAAGCTGATTCAGCGCGAGGTGGAAATCAATCTTCCGACGGAATTCGGGATATTCAAGGCTATCGGGTATTCGAACGTTGTGGATGACAAGGAGCATATTGCCCTTGTGAAAGGTGATATTGATCCAGATGAGCCGGTATTGGTTAGGGTTCACTCAGAATGCCTTACCGGAGACGTATTTGGTTCCTATCGCTGTGACTGCGGTCCCCAGCTGCATGCTGCACTTACTCAGATTAATGAAGAGGGACGCGGTGTGCTTTTGTATTTGCGCCAAGAAGGCAGGGGCATCGGCTTGCTGAACAAGCTGAGGGCATATAAGCTGCAGGAAGAGGGCTACGATACGGTAGAGGCCAATGAAAAACTCGGCTTTGGTGCTGATCTTCGCGAATATGGGATTGGAGCACAGATATTAAAAGACCTTGGCATCAAGCAAATGAAGCTACTCACGAACAATCCAAGAAAAATCAGAGGGTTAAAGGGTTATGGACTAGAAGTAGTCGACCGAGTGCCCATCCAGATGCCAACAAGGAAAGAAAACGAAAACTACTTAAAAACAAAACACAGCAAACTTGGTCATTTACTTAAATTTTAATAGGGGGATTCAAATATGAACAAAACATTTGAAGGCAATTTAGTCGGAGCAGGTCTTAAGATCGGCATCGTTGTCGGACGTTTCAATGAATTCATCACCTCAAAGCTTTTGGGCGGGGCACAGGATGCTTTAAAAAGACACGGCGTCAATGAAAAGGATGTCGAGGTTGCCTGGGTTCCTGGTGCTTTTGAAATTCCATTGGTGGCGCAAAAAATGGCAAAGAGCAATAAATATGATGCAGTCATCACGTTAGGAACCGTCATTCGTGGCTCCACTCCGCATTTTGACTATGTTTCCAATGAAACGGCAAAAGGCGTGTCAGCCGCCGCTATGAACACAGGGATTCCTGTCATCTTTGGTGTCCTGACAACCGACACAATCGAACAGGCTATCGAACGAGCCGGCACAAAAGCAGGCAATAAAGGCTGGGATGCAGCAATGTCTGCAATCGAAATGGCAAATTTGCTGAGGGATATGGATCGCTAATCTCTTTAAAAAAAGCTGCAGACAACGTTGTCTGCAGCTTTTTTCTGCGGGAACGACGAGAAAATGTTTTTAAACATTTAAAATCCTTGCCTCAATTTGTTAATAATTTGTTCATATTTTCTGGTTAAGATGAAAACAAGATAAAAAATGGAGGAGGAAATACCATGAATGAATTCGAGCAGGAATCCCGGAACCATGAAACAGAACCGGTAAACGAGCAGGAATCCCGGAACAAAGAGTGGGAACCGGACAAAGAACAGCAAACCCGAAATCAGAACTTGGAGCAAACGAACGAGCAGCAATCCCGGTACAACGGATCGGAACCGGCCAAAAAGTCTAATAAAATGAAAAGCATTTTATCATCTGTCATGGCTGGAGTAGTTGGTTCGGCCATAACACTTGCGGCTGTGAATTTTACTGAAATGGATGCTGGGCAAAATGTTCAGCCACAGACAGCGGCAGAAAGCAGTTCGAATGTTGTAGCGACCCCAACCTCTGCAAAAAGTACAGGTTCCATTGCGGACATCATTGAAAATTCTTCTAAATCGATTGTAGGCATCAGCAATATCCAGCAGCAAAACAATCCTTTTTCCCGCACTCAGGGAAATGTCGAAACTGGGTCTGGTTCTGGGGTTATTTTTAAAAAGACGGGCAAGGATGCCTTCATTGTCACCAATAACCATGTAATTGAAGGAGCAACCAAAGTAGAAGTTTCCTTGTACAATGGCGAAAAGGTTGAGGCGCAAGTTGTTGGAGCTGATGCGTTAACTGATTTGGCAGTGATTAAAATCGAGGACAACAAGGCAGTGAATGCCCTCGAATTTGGCGATTCTTCCGCCTTAAGGCCTGGTGATCAGGTTCTGGCTATTGGAAATCCACTCGGACTGGACTTATCGCGGACTGTTACTCAAGGAATCGTAAGCGCGGTTGACCGGTCGATCTCCGTTCCGACTTCAGCCGGTGAATGGGTAATGACCGTTATCCAGACCGACGCAGCCATCAATCCGGGGAACAGTGGCGGCGCATTGATCAATACAGATGGAAAAGTGATTGGAATCAATAGCTTAAAAATTTCGCAGAATGGGGTGGAAGGCCTCGGCTTTGCCATTCCGAGCCAGGAAGCTTTGCCAATCGTCAACCAACTTATCGAAAAAGGCAAAGTTGAACGTCCTTATTTAGGTGTTAGCCTTGCTGATTTGGAGCAAATTCCTGAAATGTATCTCGAAAATCTGCCCGCCAATGTCAACTCCGGCACGATGGTGACAAGCGTTGACCCAAATTCTGCAGCAGCCAAAGCGGGCCTTCAGGAACAGGATCTTATTGTCGGCATTAATGATGTACCAGTAAAAAGTGCCAGTGATCTAAGAAAATATATGTATACGAAGCTGAAAAAGGGTGACAGTGCTCAAGTGAAAATTTACCGTGACGGCAAGCAGCAAACTTTAAAGGTTGTGCTGACTGCTTCAAGCATCTAATAATGGAGGGAAATAATGATTGCTTTTATGAAAAAAAACAAATTAATGCTGATTTCTGCTGTAATTACCTTAGGAATTATCCTGATCTTTGCGACAGCTTTTTCAAAAACAGAAACAGCAGCGAGCGTCAATGGGGAAAAAATTACCAAGGATGAACTGAACACAAAATTAACAGAGTTGTATGGCGCAGATACATTGGACTCGATGATCACCAATAAAGTGATTGAAATGGAAGCTGACAAGCAAAAGGTAACAGTAACCGGAAATGAAATAGATGAAGAGCTGACAAAGCTCCAGGAATCCTATGGTGGGGAAGATGCGTTTGCAGCGGCACTTGAGCAGAATAAAGTATCAATCGACAAAATCAGGGCGGATATCCAAACGTATTTGCTCGCTGAAAAAATGATCAAACCTTCCATCAAGGTAACGGAAGAAGAAATGAAAACATATTTTGCGGAAAATAAAGCTAATTTTGACCAAAAGGAACAGGTAAAAGCAAGCCATATTTTAGTCGAGGATGAGGCAACGGCCCAGAAAGTCAAGAAAGAACTGGACAGCGGTAAAGACTTTGCTGCATTAGCCAAAGAATATTCAACGGATGCAAGCAATGCGGATAAAGGTGGAGACCTGGGCTATTTCGGAAAGGGCGAGATGGCGAAGGAATTTGAGGATGCAGCCTTTGCGATGAAAGTGGGAGAAGTCAGTGCCCCGGTAAAAACGGACTTTGGCTACCATATCATCAAAGTTGCCGATAAAAAAGCAGCAAAACCGGCGGTATTTGAAGACCATATGGAAGAAATCAAAGCATCCTTATACGACCAAAAAATCCAAGCAGAATATCCAAACTGGCTTAATAAAACAAAAGCAGACTATCAAATTCAGACATATTAATTTTCAAAAAAACCTCTTTTAGAGGTTTTTTTTCATTTTAAAATCCAAAACGATATTGGGAAATTTTAAAAATGATTCTTTGTGCATATGACATTTTTTTCACACAGCAATGGACCTTATTCTTAAAAATTCAAAATGATTCATTTAGCATATTGTAGTTATCTAAAAATTTAAAATATAATAAAAATTGTAATACCATATCAATGCCGAGGAGTGGTTGGATGAAAGGAAAAAAAGCAATCGGAGCCGCACTATTAAGCATGACAATGGGACTATCTATGTTCGCAGCTGGGGTATTTGGACAGACACCAGAGACGCAGGACTCCTATCGAATTTTGGTTCATGGTCCATCAGCGGAAAAGGCTAAGGTGAAAGACCAATATGGAATTAGATGGGATTTTGGAGAAACCGGTTTTACCACGACGGTAAATGCTCCGCAATATCTAGCACTATTAAAAAATAAGAATCTAAAAGTAGAACCAGTTTCTCAGGTTCAGCTGGAAGCGAAGCCAGGATCAGGTGCTCAGGCTGCACCTTCCGACCGCACACCTTGGGGAATGGAAGCAATCTACAATGATAGCAATCTACAGGCAACGTCCGGTGGCAGCGGGGTTAAAGTAGCCGTACTCGATACGGGAGTCAACGTAAACCATGCCGATTTGGCTGGCAGCGATGAGCAATGCAAGGATTTTACGAACCGAAGATCCCCGTTGGTAAATGGGACTTGTACGGATAAAAACGGCCATGGTACTCATGTAGCCGGAACGGTACTGGCAGATGGAGGATCAGGAAATGGAATTTATGGGGTAGCTCCTGAAGCTGATCTTTGGGCCTATAAAGTGCTAAACGATCAAGGATCCGGTTATTCTGATGATATCGCCGCCGCCATCCAGCATGTTGCAGATGAAGCTGCCCGTACGAACTCGCATGTCGTGCTCTCGATGTCTCTTGGTTCGAGCAGCAAGAGTACAATGATTGCGGATGCAGTGGATTATGCCTATGGAAAAGGGGTTCTGGTTGTTGCAGCAGCTGGAAACAGCGGTCCGAATGCGGATACTATTGGATACCCGGGCGCATTGACAAACGCAGTTGCAGTCGCAGCACTTGAAGATGTTCAGGAAAACGGTACATACCGTGTCGCTGACTTCTCCTCCCGCGGAAATCCCGCTACTGATGGGGATTATCTAATCCAGGAACGGGATGTGGAAGTATCTGCACCAGGAAGATCAATTGAATCAACCTGGTACGACGGTTCCTATAACACCATTAGCGGAACATCCATGGCAACTCCGCACGTGTCCGGATTGGCAGCGAAGATCTGGGCGGAAAATCCAAACATGAGTCACAATCAGCTTCGCGCCGAGCTACAGAATCGGGCAAAAGCGAACGATATCCAAGGTGGATCGGGTGCAACATCAGGCGATGACTATGCGTCAGGTTTCGGTTTCCCACGAGTGAAGTAACGATCGCGAAAAAAACCGCCGAATCGGGAGTGAGCGCCGATTCAGTGGTTTTTTGTTTTTCGGTAAATGGAAAAAAGAGCCCGGAATTTCCAATTCGCCAAAAATTAGTTTTTCGCCAATAAGTAAGTGGTTTTCGCCAATAAAACAATATTATCGCCAATAAAATCCGGAAATCGCCAATATAATTGTGAAAACCGCCAATAAAATCATTCAAGCATGAACAAGCGGTAGAATTATATTGAAAACTAGACTTGATCCTCGGAAATAACCGATATTGCAGCTTTATATAGCGAATTTTTCCCAGTCAGCTTTCTTAAAACTTCCTCTTACTGTAAAAGTTCTCTGTAAAATAAGGTTCATGCTTTGGTCCGAAGGCGACGCCGACACCAAGCAACTTGAAGTCCGGCTTCAGGATATTCTCCCGGTGCCCGAGTGAGTTCATCAAACCTTCATGGGCGAAAATGCTGCTGAATTGGCCGTATGCGAGGTTTTCCCCGGCGACGGAAAAGACAATATCGTCTTCAGCCATCCTGTCAAAAGGCGACTGGCCTGCAGGATTCGTATGGCTGAAATAGGAGTTCTCCGCCATATCGACACTGTGTTTGCGGGCCGTAACCTTAATTGGATCGTCCCAAGTAAGGATGCCTAAACCATGAACGACCCTTGAAGCATTCGTCAAATCAAACAACTGGTATTCAAAACCTGCTCTCAACGCGTCACTCGCTTTCGTATAAAAACCTGCCTTACTTTGCTCCAGTTTTTCACTGATCATCTGGATGGCTGTTACGGTATTGTTCCTGTGTTTATCATAAAAGACAGTCACATAGCTGTCATCAATATGGTAAACGTCATAGTCTTGATCATTCTGGAACTGGTAATAAACAAGCCCTTTTCTGATTTCCTTGAGTGGTTCCCCAAGTGTCTGACGAACGGTCTCTTTCGCAGCGCCATATTTGATGCCATTTTTAGCAGCAATCAGGTCCTGATTAGTATACAGAGCATTCACTACTCCGTCCTTGCTATAGGAAACCATCGTGAAGTTCTGAAAATTTTCATGATAGGCATGCCACTCTGTACCGTACTCATTCATGGAAATCCGTTTCGGGGCGCCAAGCTGTTTTTCAACTTCGACCTTTTTATCCCCAATTCTAATATTATGGATGGTGAATGTTACCTCTGAAGGTGTTGCCAGTTCTGGTTTAGATACTTTAGGCAAAATCTTTTCATCCTGCGTTAATTCCTCTTTTTTCTCATTGACCTGCCAGATCAGTTGGTTCAATCCGCTATTCAGCTTCTCAAGCACAGACGCAAGTTCTTGGTTTTCTTTTAAATTCTCTATTTTAGTTTGAATATCTTTATTCTCAGTAATGTATGGCCATGAAAAGTAGGCCAGCGCCCCGATAATCAGAAGCGAAAAAAATTGTCTCAAAGCCGATGATCCCCTTCCTTTATTCCTTATCCCCAATATATACCCATTTATCCATAATAAAAAGCATAGTGTTACCCAAACTAATTATGAAGTGTTTTAGAAAATGTTCATAACTGTGATAAAAAAAGTCTATATCACACTGTAATAATACTATAATTATAAGTATTAACTTTGCTACAGGAGATTACCCTTTCGCTTGAGGAATGGAGAACGAAAGTGAATCCTAAGCGGGAGACTATTTTATAGAGGAAAGAAGGAAAAATGTATGGAAAACTGGATTGATATTTCGCAGGTTTTACACGATAAAATTCCTGTCTGGCCTGGCGACACGCCATTTGAATACCAAGTGAGCTGGGGTATGGAAGAAAGCGGTTCGGTCAATGTCGGGCAGGTGACGATGAGCACTCATACGGGCACACATATTGATGCCCCTTTTCATTTCGAAAGCGATGGGAAAAAGGTCATTGATTTGGACTTTCAACTCTATATTGGAGTTGCACTTGTAATCCATGTGGATAAGCCAGCCAGTATCGGGCTTAAAGAGCTTGAAGGCATTAATCTAAGCGGAGTAAAGCGGCTGCTGATCAGAACCGATGCATGGCAGGATAAAACAGCTTTCCCGGAATCAATCCCTCATATCGAACCGGAATTGGCTGCATATCTGTCTGAGCAGGGAGTACAATTACTCGGACTCGATTTGCCATCGGTCGATCCACTGGACAGTAAAGAACTCAATGCGCATCATGAACTGAACAACCATGGAATCCATATTCTTGAAGGCCTTGTACTGGATCAGATTGAACCGGGTGACTACGAACTCGCCGCCCTGCCGCTCCCGCTCGAACAGGGAGACGGGAGCCCGGTTAGAGCGGTGATTCGAAAAATGAAATAAATTTGCAGGTTTGGCGGATTACAAGTATATTTGTAACTTTAGGAGTACTGACCTACATTATTGTTCGAACGATTTTTACCTGGAAACAATATAGAAACCAAGGAAGAGTATCCATAATATCGAATAACCGCGGAACTGGCGACTTTATTCCGCGATCTGCCATCCTGATTCCGTGATAAAGACGATTAATTCCGCGAAACTCGCACTTGATTCCGCGAAAAACAATGATAATTCCGCGAACTGGTAATTATCAGAGATTTTTTCCAGTACTCTCGTTCACATTTTAGTAAAATAACATCCATCAACTTGTCTGTTTCTAGTGCTATACTTTTTTTATGTTAAAACTTTCACATATTAGATAATTAGTACAAAAAGACGGGTGAGCAATATGGATCAAAAAAAGGTTATCATCATAGGCGGTGGAATTACTGGGCTAACTGCTGCGTATTATCTCCAAAAGAAAGCAAGGGAAGAAGAGCTGCCGATCGAAGTTAAATTGATCGAGGCTAGCGGCCGTCTTGGCGGGGTTATCCGTACTGAGACGAGGGATGGTTTTGTCATTGAAAGAGGTCCTGATTCAATCATTGCCCGAAAAAAAAGTGCGTTGAGGTTGATTGAAGAAGTAGGTCTCCAGGATAAAATCATCTCGAATATGGCGGGGAGATCTTATATTTACGCAAGGGGCAGGCTGCACACCATGCCTGACGGATCGTTCATGGGAATTCCCACAAAAGTCACCCCGTTTGCGTTGTCTGGGTTATTTTCCCCTCTGGGCAAATTACGAGCAGCAGGGGATTTTATTTTGCCAAAAGGGGAACCGACAGCCGATCAGTCATTAGGCGTATTTTTCCGGCGACGGCTCGGAAATGAGGTCGTTGAAAACCTGATAGATCCTTTGTTGTCCGGGATTTATGCAGGCGATATAGACGAGCTGAGCCTGATGGCTTTGTTCCCCAATTTCTATGAAATCGAACAGAAGTATCGCAGCCTAGTGATTGGTTTGAACAAATCGATGCCGAAGCCTCCGAAAACTGCCAAAAAGCCAGGATCGAAAAAAGGGATGTTTATTTCCTTGTCAACTGGTTTGGAGGAATTGGTCCGCCAGGTGGAAAGGCGTCTCGAAAAAGGGTCCGTTTTGAAGGGAAAAGCGGTGAACAAGGTTGAGAGGACAGGATCGACTTATCAAGTCTATCTCGAGAAGGGGGAAGTGGAAACGGCAGATAGTGTAGTGATTGCGACAGATCACTTCCACGCCCAGCGCATGTTGTCGGCGTATCCATTCATGGAACCGTTTAAACATATGCCAGCCAATTCTGTGGCAAACGTGGCGATGGCATTTCCAAAATCAGCGATCGAGAAGGATATCGACGGAACAGGATTCCTGGTGTCGAGAAACAGTGATTTTCGGATTACTGCCTGTACGTGGACACATAAAAAATGGCCGGGCACATCACCTGACAATATGGCGCTTCTCCGCTGCTATGTCGGCAAACCGGATGACCAGGAAGCGGTCAATCTAACAGATGACCAAATAACCGAATTGGTATTAAGAGATTTGAATAAAACGATGAATATTAAGGCAAAGCCAGAATTCACTATTGTGACCAGGTGGAGAAAAGCGATGCCGCAATATACGGTTGGCCATCTTGAAAGAATCGCAAAGGTGAAAGCGGAGCTTAAACAAGAGCTTCCAGGCATCTTTCTTGCTGGCGGTTCTTATGAAGGTGTTGGGATACCTGGATGCATCGACCAGGCAGAAGCGGCTGTGGGAAATGTGATGGAATACTTTAAGGAATGTTTTTAAGCTGGAGTCTGCATAAGAATTTTTATAAAAAAAGATGCGGCTTCCATATGGGAGCCGCATCTTTGAAAGGAAGCATATCTGTTATTTCTATTCGTTGAACCAGAGTGGATCGTTATTATCGACATCGCCATTATAGTTAATGACAATCTCTTCGCCTGCGCGAATATCCCGATAGGCATAAAAATCAAAAGTATGTTTGCCAAAATTGATTTCATAGATTGCATTTGGCTCATAGGAATGATTGAACAGCATCCCGTAACCCAACAAGATCGCTGAATGGTTTATACCGTACTCAAATGCATAATCGGCTAACGCGGTTTTCTCGATGTGCACATGCTGATCATTAGGATACGAGAGAACAGGAGCCTCGTGGATCAGATCGCCCTTTGCAATATTTTGAGTGGCAAAAACGCCTCTATTAAACTCGCCATCGCTTATTTCAGAAGTTTTTATTTCAATCATTTTACTCACCTATGGATTATGACTTTCTTTCAGCATGACGGTTATTTTCGATAATTGCAAATTAATTTTGGTATTGGTTGTCCTATGTTCATTGTTTCCCGTTATCTTTTAACGATTTTTGATGGATTATTGATCTTGTATCCAACGGAAACATCTAGCAGCATCGATTCATCTTCGACGTCCTTGCCTTTTGGGAGACTCTTTTTCACAATTTTGCCGTGGAATTCAAGTTCCTGTCCGGGCACGAGTTCGAGTTTTTTCAGTGTTTTGCTGTGTGAACCCCAAGCAAGTCCAATCTCAATTGGTTCTTCCTGATCAATCCGAACATCTTGGAAGACAATAACCTCCTCATTGTCTTCATTAAAGTGATTCCAGCTTAAGGCAAATTGCTTCACCTTTGCTGTAAAATGGACTTTATCTTCTGGCAGTACCAATTTAGAGGCTGTTTCTTTTTGTGCTTTTATTTCCTTGTTTGCTGCGGGCTTGACGTTTTTTTCCGGTTTAGCCGACGCTTGTGCAGAGGCAATTTCTGCTGTTTCAGAAACGGTTGTCTGTTCCATGCCTCCTGTATCTGCTTTTGGCGCGTTATCAGGCTGTTCTATTATTTCCTTTCCAAAGTTTGAGGATTGCATTTCCTTTAAATATGCCGGGTGGATGCATGTCAGAGTCCCATCAGGAAATTCTACGACAAGCGTATTGTATTCAGCCGTTTCACCGAAAACTTCATACCCCTTTATCTTTACAAGACAATGCTGGTATCTGTCTTTGTACCAAAACTCTTTCTTCGCGCTCAATCCCCATTCCTTTACCTTCTCAAGATATGGAGCTTCTCCCTCAAACGTTTCAAACATGCCTTTAGGTGGGATGTAACGAGACAAAGGAGATTGTTTAGAGGTTGTTGTTGAAATTGCCATTTGTCCACTTCCTTTCAAGTCTATTTTACTCTCCCGGAAAGCAGAAAAAAAGTTTCCTCCCTTGTGATTTTGGTCATTTTCCAATGACACAGAAAAAATAGGGGGAAACCATGGATGGAATTTTTATTAGGTTTCGAGTGAGAAAAGCGTGATCTGTCCTTCGTTCATCCGAGCTGACGAGAAGTAAGTTTCCATTATTATGATAGTTTTCGCCATAGTGTGGCACTCGCTACGACCGAGTCATTTTCAATGATAGAATAGGCAGCGTTTATAATCGCTTCTGGAAGGTTTTTCCCTGTGCCTTTATATTGATTGAATGCAGCATCAGAAACTCCGTTGGATGAAAAGCTGTACCCTAGTTTTTCCAGCTTTTCAACAATCAGCATTGCATGCACCAGACTCTGCTCTGGATTAAATTCAGAGTCATTGATGAATACACCTTTCTCATAGTCAAACCAGCGATCCCATCTGTTTAGCTTCCAACCTAAAATCCTCCGTGCAATTGCATCCGTTTTTTTCATGATTCTTCCTCTCTTCCTGAATGTTGTTATATAACAATTTATTTTATTAAAGTATATTACATAACAGATAAAAGATGCAATGCCAATTTTTAAAAAAAGAAAAAAAGAACTGCAGAGGAGCCTACAGTTCTTTTTGGTACGTTCCCGCCGGCAATTGTGTCGGGGAAAGATAGCCGATCCCTGCTCCGATGAGGGCGGGAAGGATCCAGCCAAGACCTATATCGTATAACGGGAGGTAGTCGATGAATAACGTTTTAACGGATTGGAAGATCGGAATATTTAGACCGGAAATATTTGCTGCTAATGCACTGTATCCATCAAAAAAGCTGACAAGAAAGGTCATCGCCATCGCGGCAGAGTAAACGTTCTGCTTATTGCCGAATAGAGGGGATAACAGCGTCAATAGGATGAGAATGATTGCTAAAGGATACAAGAACAATAAAACCGGTACAGCAAATTGGATAATATTGTTTAAGCCAAAGTTTGCTATTGCAAAAGAGACGAAGCTAAGTGAAAACACGTACATCTTGTAAGAAATCTTCGGAAACGCATCATGAAAGAATTCGCTGCAGGCTGTGATAAGGCCAATGCTAGTTTTTAAACAGGCAAGCACAATGATGATCGCAAGAAGGACGGCACCGAAAGAGCCAAAATAATGCTGGGCGACTGCTGCAAAAATTTGGCCGCCATTTTCGAATGTTCCAATAGCTGACACACTTGATGCACCCATAAAAGTGATTAGTCCGTAGATCAACATCATCAGCGACATTGCGAAAATCCCTGATTTGATCGTTGCTTTGGCAATTTCCTTTTTGTCCGTAATCCCTTGTCTTTTAATCGCATGTATGACGACAATCCCAAATGCCAAAGATGCCAGAGCGTCCATCGTATTATACCCTTCTTTAAAACCGGTCATGAAGGCAAGCTTCTCGTACGCACCGGTAGGTTGACCATACCCTCCCATTGGATTAAATATCGAAAACCCGATTAAAAGAAATAGAAATACGAGAAACGCTGGGGTCAAATATTTGCCGATGTAATCCATCACCTTTGCTGGACGGAGCGAGAAGAAATAAACAATGGCAAAAAAGACGAAACTAAAAATCCCTAGCCATAAATCAGCCTGGCCAGAAGCGATATACGGCTCAAATCCGACAACAAACGGAACTGTCGCAGTCCGTGGAATGGCAAAAAATGGTCCAATGGTTAAGTAAAGAACGGTGGCAAAGGCAATGCCGAAAACTGGGTGAACTCTGCTGGCAAAATCACGCAAGCCGCTGCTCCCAGAAATTCCAATTGCTACTATTCCTAAAAAGGGAAGTCCAATCGCTGTTACGAGGAACCCGATTAACGCAGGCCAGAAATTGGTGCCGGCAAGCTGGCCTAATTGAATCGGGAAAATTAAATTTCCAGCGCCAAAGTACATGCCAAATAGCATGGTGCCAATAAGCGCATAGGTTGAAAACGAGATTTTTTGCTGCAATTCCATTGCCTCCTCTTGATGGTAACTGTGCATTCTTCTGTTAGGATGGAGGTGTATCCTTTAATAGAAAAAGAGAGAAAGGAACGATCACAAAGAATAAATCCAAAAGAAGAATAATACAAATTACTATATATTCTAAAACTTCACAAGTCAATCAAATATTTATCTAGTGATCACAAGTGGTCCATTTTTAGTAAGGATAATCGTATGTTCACATTGTGCGACATAGCTGTTTTCTGTAACAAAGGTCCATTCATCACCTTCGTATTGGAAGACTTCTTCCTCAGCAGTGGAGATGAACGGTTCAAAAGCAATGACCATTCCATCTAATAAGAGCTCGTCATCCCAAGGTTCATGGTAATTGTAAATATGGTCGGGAGCCTCGTGAATGGTCCGGCCGATTCCATGTCCGGTAAGATTTTTTATCACTTTAAGTCCGTTCTTCCGCGCAGTCGCCACAACCGCCTTGCCAAGTCCGCTTTTCTTTGAGCCTGGTTTTGCCTTCTTTAAGCCAGCTTCAAAAGCTTCGACAGCTGTTTCACAAATCTTTGTTAAAATCGGGTCCGCTTTTCCAACGACAATGGAAATTCCCGTATCGGCAAAATAATTGTTTTTTGATCCGGAAACATCAATATTGACAAGATCGCCTTCTTTAATGACACGGTTCCCTGGAATCCCATGGGCAACTTCTTCATTTACACTGATGCAAGTATAACCTGGGAAATCGTACTCGCCCTTCGGAGCAGAAATCGCTCCATTCTCCTCAAACATCGCAGCCGCGAGCTCATCCAGTTCCTTTGTAGTAATCCCGGGAACGGTCCTTTGCACCAATTCATCCCGAATCTTGCCGACAATCCTGCCAATTTCCTTTAATCCGTTAAAATCTTCACTAGTTTTTGCAATCATGATTTACTTCCTTCCATTAAATAAACTATTTTATTAGCGTATCCCTTTTTTTTATGAAAATCCATTGATCCGGCTCTGCTGGTTTGGAATAATGGATAAAATGTAGTAGTCTTGATAAAACAAACATAGCAGAATAAAAACATACATCACTTTATCCTCGATCTAATACTTTATTATAAGTTACAATGATGCTAGATAGTCTTTAGGAGGTTATAAGAATGCTTGAATATTTTATAGGCTTACATCCAGTAATCCAGGCTTTGATCGGGACATTGTTTACCTGGGGAATGACTGCGCTGGGAGCCGCTATTGTGTTTACAACGAAAAATCCTAATCAAAGGTTTTTGGATAGTATGATGGGTCTTGCGGCAGGCGTTATGATTGCTGCAAGTTTCTGGTCATTGCTTGCTCCAGCGATTGAGATGGGGGAGGGGGGGAGCCTGCCTAGCTGGGTACCAGCTGCAACCGGATTTCTCTTAGGCGGATTGTTCTTAATGGTCGTAGATAAATTGATGCCCCATTTGCATCCTAATTTATCAGTGGAGAAAGCTGAAGGAATCCATCCTGAAAAGAAGAGACGAAGCACTTTGATGGTGTTGGCGATCACTTTGCACAACATTCCTGAAGGACTCGCTGTTGGTGTGGCTTTCGGGGCAGCAGCTGCAAGCTTTCCTTCAGCGTCACTTATGGGTGCGATCGCACTAGCGATAGGGATCGGTATCCAAAACTTCCCGGAAGGTGTCGCAGTTTCGATGCCACTTCGGCAAACAGGTATGTCTAGAAAGAGAAGCTTCATGTACGGCCAGTTCTCTGGTATGGTCGAGCCAATTGCCGCAATGGCCGGAGCTGCCGCGGTCCTATTTATCCAGCCTCTTCTCCCGTATGCATTAAGTTTTGCGGCCGGAGCGATGATTTTCGTAGTAGCAGAAGAAGTAATCCCAGGATCCCAGGAAAACGGCAACAGCGATCTAGCATCATTAAGCCTGATGTTTGGATTCGCGATTATGATGATCCTTGACGTAGCATTAGGATAAAAATTGGAGGCAAGATAATTTAGGGGTGAAAAAGTGATCAGCTTTGCTAATGTCGCAAAGAAATATGACGATGAAACGTATGCCGTAAAGAATTTTACTTTACAAATCAACGAAGGGGAACTGCTAGTCCTGATTGGACCTAGCGGTTCGGGAAAGACGACGACTTTAAAAATGATCAATCGGTTGATTCCGCTTACGGAAGGCTTCATAAGAATCAAAGATCAGATGATTAGTGACTATGATATTCATGAGCTGCGCTGGGATATTGGCTATGTGCTTCAGCAAATCGCGTTGTTTCCGCATATGACAATCGAAGAAAATATTTCGGTTGTTCCGGAAATGAAGAAATGGGGACAGAAAAAAATCAGTGAGCGGATCAATGAATTGCTGGAAATGGTCGGACTGGACCCAAAAACTTATCGTAAAAGGCTGCCGCATGAACTTTCGGGAGGACAGCAGCAAAGAATTGGAGTTGCCCGGGCACTTGCTGCAAGTCCGCCGATTATTTTAATGGATGAACCATTCAGCGCATTGGACCCATTGAGCAGGGAAAAACTCCAGGATGACCTGATTCAGCTGCAAAACAATATAAAGAAAACAATTGTGTTTGTTACCCATGATATGAGCGAGGCATTGAAGCTTGGTGACAGAATTTGCCTGATGAGGAATGGAGAGATTGTTCAGATAGGGACTCCGCAAGAGTTGATCCAACAGCCTGCAAATGATTTTGTTCGAGAGTTCGTCGGGATTGACCAGGCTGAGGAAAGGATGATCGATCTCAAGGGAGTTGTCAAGCCGGTAAATCATGAAGCCGTGGACAACTTGCCCGTCATTGCATCCCGGGTACGTTTAAACGAAATCCTGACTTTGCTTGGTGAGCACGAACAGCTGGCGGTAAAAGAAATGGCTGAAATAATTGGCACCATTGACAGACAGGGAATCATCTTGATTTTGGCAAGGCAGATGGAGGTACGAGATGAATAGCTGGACTTCCACATTCATAGATCGCAAAGATGAGCTGTTCAGTTCCTTGCTTGAACATATCCAAATATCATTTATCGCCTTGTTCTTTGCTGTCTTAATCGCCATTCCTCTTGGGATTTTTTTAACGAGAAGAAAGCGAATATCAGAAGGAATCATCGGGTTAACAGCAGTGCTGCAAACGATTCCTTCCTTAGCGCTGCTTGGTTTGCTGATCCCGCTTTTTGGAATCGGCAAAGTTCCGGCGATTATTGCGCTCGTGGCATACGCACTGCTGCCGATCTTGCGAAATACCTATACAGGAATAAATGAAGTAGATCCCGCCTTAATCGAAGCAGCTCGAGCGATGGGAATGAACAGCAAGCGGCGGTTGATGAAGGTAGAACTTCCTTTGGCAATGCCGGTCATTATGGCAGGTATCCGGACCGCAATGGTGTTGATTGTAGGAACAGCAACGATTGCAGCTCTGATTGGAGCCGGAGGGTTAGGGGACTTGATTCTGCTCGGAATCGACCGGAATAATACAGCGCTACTTTTTTTTGGTGCCATCCCTGCAGCCATGCTTGCCATCCTGTTCGACCTTGTCCTTAGAAGGTTCGAAAGAGCTTCTTTTAAAAAAGCGCTTATCATGATTGGCGCAATATCATTATCCGTCATCCTCATAATGGCGTTGCCCTTCCTTGGCGGGAAAAAGGAAGACGAACTAGTCATCGCTGGAAAGCTCGGAGCAGAACCGGAAATCCTGATTAATATGTACAAGATCTTAATCGAAGAAGAAACGGATCACCCCGTAAAGCTTAAAACCGGTTTGGGGAAAACATCTTTTGTTTTCACAGCTTTACAAAATGGAGATATTGATATTTATCCTGAATTTACCGGCACAGCGATCTCGGAATTTTTAAAAGAAACCGCCAATAGTACAAGCCGTGACGAAGTATATAAGCAGGCAAAAGAAGGAATGAAAAAAGAATTCAACATGGAGATGCTAAAGCCAATGGAATACAATAACACTTATGCTTTAGCAGTTCCAGAACAACTGGCGAAAGAAAATGATTTAAAGACCATTTCTGATTTGAAGTCGATGGAATCATCCCTTAAAGCGGGCTTTACCCTTGAATTTTCCGATCGGGAAGATGGCTACAAAGGAATTCGAAAACTTTATGGTCTAAATCTGCCAGACTTGACCACAATGGAGCCGAAACTAAGGTATGGGGCGATAAAAAACGGAGAAATCAACCTCGTGGACGCTTATTCGACTGACAGTGAACTAAAGCGATATAAATTAGTGGTACTGGAAGATGATAAAAACCTATTCCCTCCATATCAGGGAGCTCCGCTGCTAAGAGCAGAAACTGCAGAAAAATATCCGGAAGTCGTCAAGGCACTCAATAGACTCGCAGGTAAAATCACGGACGACGAAATGCGGAAAATGAATTACCAGGTGAACGTCGAAGGAAAATCTTCTGAAGAAACCGCCAGGGAGTATTTAAAAACAGCAGGATTAATCGAATAAAAATACAAGAGCCCCTTGCAGCTGATGCAGGGGGCTTCTAATAAAAAGTTCTAAAGTATTTTCGTGGATGTAACAGAAAAAGGAATGGAAATCCTAGAAGGACTATCCGAAATTCATCTGGAAGAAATAAAGCGAATCGGATTGTTTAAGGAACAGCTTTAGTGGAAAAGGAAATGCCTACTGATAAAAGGCTGACCAAGGCACCAAAAGCTTTTCTTAAAAAAATCTATTCAATTGCTTTAGCTTATGTTCTTTTAATCTATACAAATGGCCTGGGCGGCCGACGCCGTAGGTTAAAGATTCTTCAAGGATGCCTAGGTTCGTTAAAAATTTCAGGTATTTACGGACGGATACTCGTGAAATAACGGTGATTTCTGAAATATCATCGGTCGAAAAAGGCTGGTTCGCTTTCTTTTGAATCACTTTTAGGATAGATTCCAAAGTGCTGGTTGTTAACCCTTTTGGCAGGTTTTCTATTGATGAAGCTGCGAATTTTTGCTCGGTGCTTAAGATTTGTCCATCAATATCTTCCTGTCTAAGCATAGGATGATTCTCAAAAAAATGGTGTTTTTCTTTATATTGTAATAAGGCCTGGTTGAATCGATCGAACTCAAATGGCTTGATTAAGTAATCCAGTGCTCCGTACCTTAGTGCAGTTTGAATATTCTCTTTATCTGTGGCCGCTGTGATCAGGATGACATCGACTGAGATGTTCTTTTTTCTTATAAAACGGAGCAAATCGATTCCCGTAGCACTTGGCATATAAACGTCAAGCAGGATGAGGTGAACCCTTTCCGTTTCAAGAAATTCTCTAGCGTCCTTTACTGTATGGACGATTCCAGCAAGAGTAAACCCATGCACTTTTTGCAGATAACGCTTGTTTAATTCTGCGACCATCGGATCATCGTCGACAATTAGTACCCTGATCATTTCCCCACCTCTTTTGCTTTATATGGAATTTTTACATAAAAATTCGTCCCTAATCGTAACTTTGAATCAATAATTAACTCGCCCCCGAGAGCTTCGATGCTTTTTTCAACTAGATACAGACCAAACCCTCGGTTTTCCCCTTTTGTCGAGTATCCCTTTTTAAAAACTTCTTTTTGCAGTTCATTTGCGATACCTGGGCCAGAATCAGAGACTTCGATTAGTAACCAATTATCTTCGTATGACAAATGAACTTCGACTGTTTTGTCTTCGCTGTCTGTCATTGCCTCGATGGCATTGTCGAGAAGATTCCCTAAGATCGTAATCAACTCATGAGTCGTCTTATTTTCTGCCGGCTCAGGAATAATGCTGGTACATTCTATCGAAAGGTCCACTTTGGCTTCTCGGGAATAACTTATTTTTCCCATGATAAAGCCTGCGAGGGCAGGATCTTTGAGATGCTGAGTAATGCTGCCGAACTCCTGGTTGCGGTAATCAACCAGTGTCCGGATAAACGCGGCCAGTTGATTGTACGATTTTAATTGTACCATGCCTGATATAACATGAAGACGATTCAGGAACTCATGCGATTGTGCCCGAAGTGCTTCGGCATACGTTCTGACACCGGTCAGCTGTTCTGCTAACTGGTTTACTTCTGTTTTATCACGGAAAGTGGAAATTGCTCCGACAACCGCGCCATTCACAAAAAGTGGAACCCGGTTGACTAAAATGGAAACGCCGTTAATCGTTTGTTCTTCATCCAATTCTGGCTGTCCCGTTTTTAAAACATGATCCAGTCTTGTTGATGGCATATAGTCATAAATTTTCATTCCGATCGGTTTTTGTGATAGACCGGCTCTTTTTAAAATTTGCAAAGCTGATTTATTTACCAATGTAATGGTAGATGTATGCAACAGCAATAATTCCTTCGTGTACAGATTGCAGCATGGTACTTCTTTCCTCAAGAATCCTCGAAATAGCAAAAGGTTCAAGACCAAGGAGAATTTTCTTTATATATTTGGCCAAGATGATTGCCCCGATGATCCCAATTAACAGACCAAAAATGGTGACAATGAGAATGTTCTTATGGCTGGTTTCAAGGGCTGTTTCCAGACTGCTTAGCGAGATGCCAACTGCCGCTGCGCCAATTTGTTTATTTTTATCATTGTATATGGGGGTAAAAGCCCGTACTGATTGTCCAAGAGTTCCGCGTGAAACGGAGACATATTCCTTTCCTTTTAGAGCGGCTTTTTCATCTCCGCCTACAAATGACTTGCCAATCATCTCCTCATTCGGATGAGTCAGGCGAATTCCATTCATATCCATAATAACGATGAACAGAACATCTGTTGCTGACTGGATTTCATTTGTGTAATCTTGGACGGCACGAGCGGCTTGCTTGTCTTCTAAGGCATGAATGACAATATTAGACTTGGAGACAGTCCTCGCAACAATTAACGCCTTTTCTTCCTGGGTTTTTCTTATGTTTTTACTAACAGAATTGCTGATCAATAGGTCGGTAATCATCAGGGATATCAAAACGACTAAACAAACGAAGAAAATGATGATGATGCTTAATTTAAACCGAAACCGCTGTCTTTGCACGCGAAATCCCCCACATTGCTTTTATTAGCTGCTAATTTTCATTGTATAGAAAGGATGGAATTGGCGAAAGCGAACCTAACTGATTATTTTATTTTTTCTCTTTTTTTAATTACAAAACAGTTTTTAAAGTTTATTAAACTAGATTCCGTGTTCACAAAATTGTAATATATTAATATTCCAAGAAAATGTAATCGTTTTCAAAATTTCTCAAAGGGGAGGGAATTGGCTTGAGGATTAACTTTAAGAGTCTTACTGCACAGGTGATTATTGGTATTTTTCTCGGTATTATGATCGGTTTTATTTTTCCTGATATCGGTTCACAGTTGAAGGTGCTTGCAGACATTTTTATTAAACTTGTTAAAATGGTTATTGCTCCAATTATTTTCCTGACGATTGTCATTGGAATTGCAGGAATGGGAGACTTAAAAAAGGTCGGCAAGATTGGGGGAAAGGCGCTAATTTATTTTGAAATTGTTTCGACTATTGCCCTCACAATCGGAATAATCGTTGCGAATGTCATCAAAGCAGGAAATGGCATTGATGCGAAAGCAGGGGAAGGGGATGTATCGCAATATACAAAGGCAGCAGAGGAAACTAGCCATGGATTCATGGATTTCATTCTAACAATCGTACCAGATAGCTTCATAGGTGCATTTACCGGAGGCCAACTTCTGCCAGTGCTGTTACTTGCTATCCTATTCGGCACTTCCCTGGCACATATTGGTAAAAAGGGGAAGCCAATTTTGGAGTTTTTTGAAAGAATCGCCGATGTCTTCTTCGGAATTGTTAATATCATTATGAAGATCTCTCCACTTGCAGCTTTTGGAGCCATGGCCTATACAATCGGCGAATTTGGCATTGGTTCCCTCTTTTTCCTAGGCAAATTGATGGGTTCTGTCTACCTGACAATGGCTATCTTTATTTTTCTTGTCCTTGGAGCGATTGCAAAGTTTCATGGGTTTAATATCTTTAAATTCATTGTGTATATTAAAGAAGAAATTCTACTCGTCATTGGGACATCATCATCGGAAGCAGCTTTGCCGAAAATGATGGAAAAACTCGAGAAATATGGCTGTTCCAAGCCCGTTGTAGGACTTGTGCTTCCAACTGGTTATTCCTTCAACCTTGATGGAACATCCATCTACCTTTCGATGGCGGCACTATTTATTGCTCAGGCCTATGGGGTAGACTTGAGCATCTGGCAGCAGATAACCCTCCTAGGAGTGTTGATGCTTACCTCAAAAGGGGCGGCAGGCGTAACAGGCTCCGGCTTCGTGACACTTGCAGCGACACTTGCGGTATTTCCATCCATACCAGTCGAAGGAATGGCGCTTATCCTCGGAGTAGACCGCTTCATGTCAGAGGCCAGAGCTATTACAAACTTAATTGGCAACGGTGTCGCAACCGTTGTGATCTCTAAGTCTGAAGGAGAGTTCACACCCGTAACAGAGGCAGTACATTCCAAGGTATCGGCATAAACCTTGAACATTTATCCAAGCAGGCAGCCTCTTAGCTACCTGCTTTACCCATTTTTTGAATGAAAGTTACATAGATTATTTGATTTTCCAAAAAGAACTAGATTGACAGAACGGAAAGGTTGTTGTAGCCTAGTTACTATAATTAAATATTTAACCTCACTTTTGCTAGTGAGGTAGAGGCGCGATATTTAACAGTCTTTGGCGGAGTTTGAGAAGCTTTGATGCCATGGAGAAGGAAATGTCGCCGAAGCGGGCAATATTCTCATTGTTGTTTGCTGGGTCTGCAGTTAAGAACTGCAGGACTGTCTCAATGAACTCCCCAGTTTATTGAGTTGTGCTATCTCGTTTTGGGAAAAGAGAGGACTTTAGGGCATCTGTCAATAATGCGACCTGAGTTTATCTCAGGTCGCTTTTTGTTGTGTGTAAAACGCTCTAACTAAACCAAGGAGGAACGAACATGAGAAAAAAGGGGTCATTATTTTTGGCATTGCTGCTTTCAGCAATGATTTTACTTGCAGGGTGTGGTGCTGGTAACGATTCAGCATCAGGCTCATCTGACGACAATACATTTAAGATAGGCCTTGAAGCTGGTTATGCTCCATTCAACTGGACTCAGAAGGATAATTCAAATGGCGGAGTGAAGATATCAGGAACATCTGAGTATGCAGGCGGGTATGATGTCGAAATCGCAAAGAAAATCGCTGATGGTTTAGGAAAAGAATTAGTTGTCGTTAAAACGGAATGGGACGGACTAGTTCCATCATTGACTTCAGGCAAGATTGACGCAATTATCGCAGGGATGTCCCCAACAGCAGAGCGTAAAGAGACAATTGATTTTTCGGACAACTACTATAAATCGAATCTAGTAATGGTTGTTAAAAAAGGTGGAAAATACGAAAATGCGGCTTCCATCCAGGATTTTAAAGGTGCTAAAGTTACTGCTCAATTAAATACCTTCCATTATTCCGTAATCGACCAAATGGAAGGAGTGTCCAAAGAGACAGCGATGGACAACTTCCCGGCAATGAGGGTTGCGCTTGAATCTGGAATCATCGATGGGTACGTTTCGGAGCGTCCGGAGGCTGTCAGCGCTGCCGCTGCAAACGAAAACTTTGCGATGGTGGAATTTGAAGATGGATTCAAAACTTCAGAAGATGATACTGCTATTGCTGTTGGACTTCAAAAAGGCAGTGAGTTAACGGACAAAATCAACGAAATTTTAAAAGGTATCTCAGAGGATGAGCGTACAGAAATAATGGATGCTGCTATTAAGAATCAACCTGCAGCAGAATAACATTCCATAAAACCGGCTGTACTACTATACAGTCGGTTTTATGGTGAAAGGAGAAGGAAAATGAGTTTAGAGTGGATCGTTAAGATCGTTTCAGAAAACTGGCAAATGTTCCTTCGCGGAGCCGGAGTTACCCTTTATATTTCCCTGATCGGTACAGTTGTGGGGGCTATTATTGGTTTAATCGCTGGAGTAATCCGTACAATCCCCGCTCCGGAGCACGGAGTGAAAAAATGGTTTCTCCTTTTCGTGAACTTTTTACTGTCGGTATATATTGAGTTTTTTCGGGGTACTCCGATGATTGTTCAGGCTATGGTCATATATTATGGGTCTGCGTTAGCATTCGGTGTGAATATAGAGGTAATGGCTGCCGCTCTTATTGTTGTTTCCATTAATACAGGGGCTTACATGGCAGAAATTGTCCGCGGTGGAATAGTATCTGTTGATAAAGGACAGTTTGAAGCTGCGCAGGCAATTGGTATGAATCATCTTCAAACGATGATGAATGTTGTCCTTCCGCAGGTGGTTCGCAATATCCTGCCGGCAACTGGCAACCAGTTCGTAATTAATATTAAAGACACTTCCGTTCTAAATGTAATCTCCGTTTCAGAATTGTATTTCTTAACAAAATCAGTCGCAGGTAACAACTTCAGATATTTCGAATCATTTTTTGTTGCATGTGTGATCTATTTTGTCATGACCTTCGCTGTTACGCGAATTTTACTTTACTTTGAAAGAAGACTAGAAGGACCAGATAACTATACAATGGTTCGTGGCGAAGAAATGCAACCAGCGAAGTAATGAAGGAGGAGAGAGTGTGGAAACAGTAATTGATATTCAGCATCTTAACAAGTCCTTTGGCACTCATGAAGTTCTCAAAGACATCAGCTTCTCAGTCAATAAAGGAGAAGTCATGACGATCATTGGCTCCTCGGGATCTGGAAAATCAACTCTTCTTCGCTGCATTAATCTATTGGAAAAACCAAGCGGTGGAGAAATTATCTATAACGGAGAGAATATTCTGGATGATAAGCATGATATTCCAACCTATCGCAGACATTTAGGAATGGTATTCCAGCAATTTAATTTATTTACGAATCACAATGTCTTGAAAAATTGTACAGTTGGCCAAATCAAAGTATTAGGCCGTTCAAAGGAAGAAGCCGAAAAGGTAGCAATGAAATACTTGAAGATTGTTGGCATGGATCAGTATATTAATGCCAAGCCAAAGCAGCTATCCGGCGGCCAAAAACAACGGGTAGCAATTGCCAGGGCCCTATCTATGGAACCGGACGTCCTGCTGTTTGACGAACCAACTTCGGCACTGGACCCAGAAATGGTTGGCGAAGTCCTTAAAGTAATGAAGGAACTTGCGATGTCCGGCCTTACGATGCTGATTGTAACGCATGAGATGGAATTCGCGAAGGAAGTATCAGATCGTGTCGTTTTTATGGACAAAGGGATTATTGCAGAGGAAGGAAGTCCCGAACAAATCTTCAATAATCCGCAGCAAGATAGAACGAGAGAATTCTTGAAACGTACTTTTAAAGTGGTCTATTAAATGTAAAATAGCGATTAACTTAAGTGAAACAGGAAACCCGTTAAAGGTTTCCTGTTTTTGTTCTATTGAAGATTATCTACCCCTAAAAATTGCTTTATAAAGCAGAACCAGAACCAGATCCGGAACCTGAACCGGATCCAGAACCAGAACCAGATCCGGAGCTAGAACAAGAACCAGAACCTGAGCCAGAACCAGCTTCAGCTTCAACTTCAGGATTTTTAGTCGATCCTGGGTTTCTCATCAGGAACCGATCAAGACCTGAATCTCTTGCTCCTCTAAGAAGCCATGACATTTCTTCTTTTCCCATAAAAGTAAATACCACCTTTTCAATAAATGTCCTTAATAGTTAAGGTAGTGTATTTTATGTGGTTCTTTATTTATTGGTACTAAACTTACATGGAATTCATTATCATGTACGCCCTTTTTTTCATAGGATAAAAGCAAGGGAGGCTATGATTTCAGATGCATGATGAGATACCTAAACTGAATATTATTATGGATCGTGAGCACCTGACATTTTTAGAAAGGAATATTTGGCATGAAGAGCCTATTTCTTGCCAATTAGTTGCCGATAACCTTTCTCATGATGCAGGTATTACTTATCGTGGAAATCACACACGGAAGTTCCAGAAAAAATCTTATAAAATTGATTTTGGGATATATAATGAAGAATTTGAAGCTCGTGAAATGCATCTTAACGCAGAATTTTGTGATCCATCTTTCATACGCAATAAGTTATCTTTTGATTTTTTCAAGATGATTGGGAGCATTTCCCCTGACTGCAACCATGTTTTAATCGAGATGAATGGAGAGCCTGCTGGAATCTACTTACAGCTTGAATCTGTTGATGATGTATTTCTGCAAAAGAGACATCTGCCATATGGCCCTATTTATTATGCATCAAATCGACAAAGTAATTTTTCATTATTAACCACAAAAGGAGAGCCAAAAGAATCACTAACCTCAGGGTATGTTCGAAAATTAGGAAAGGAAGAGGATGACTTAGATTTAGAAAGGCTGATAATAAAAATCAACTCCATCCCGAGAAATGATTTTGGCGAAGAAATTGGGGAATACCTGGATGTAAAAAAATATTTGACTTGGCTTTGTGGGGCAGTTTGTACACAGAACTATGATGGATTCATTCAAAATTATGCACTTTATCGACATGGTCAAACTGGATTGTACGAAAACATCCCTTGGGATTACGATGCAACATTCGGTAGAAATTGGAATGGGAAAGCAATGAAATACAATCAAGTTCCTATAGAAGGATTTAATACGCTAACTGCAAGGATTCTTGATGTGAAGGAATTCCGTATTCAATACCGACTTCTGCTCGAAGAAATAGTAGAGGAGTATTTCACAGTCAAAAAAATAGAACCAATGATTACAAATCTTTATAACAAGTTACGACCTCATATAGCATTCGATCCATACAAAATGACTGATATTGAATTATTTGAGAGAGAACCAGAATTCATTTTGCAGTTTATCTTAAACCGCAATCATTATCTTAGGGACCATCTTGATGAACTAATATGAAGGGTGAAGATGGAGGTTCCCCACACTTTTTCTGCTTTCATCCTTATTCAACCTTCACGTTTCGTACTAATGTAAATAAGATAGTAAGAAATGAATGTAGGGCAAGAGGATGATAAGGATGAAAATTTGTGTCATTGGTACAGGATATGTGGGATTAACTACAGGTACCGTTTTATCGGACTTGGGTCACGATGTTTACTGTGTTGATAACGACAGAACAAAAATAGAGAAGTTAAACGAGGGGAAAGTTCCCATTTACGAACCAGGTTTATCGGCACTAATCGATCGAAATAAAAAGAGAGGTAGGTTGCATTTCCTATCTGATATTCATTATGGGATTAAAGAATGTCCAATCATTTATATCACTGTAGGCACTCCTACTAATGAAGACGGAAGCCAAAACCTGACTGCGATTAACGATGTCATTGATTCAATCGGACAGTCGATTCACTCTCATAAAACAATTATCACGAAAAGTACTGTAATACCAGGAACAAATGAATGGATCCATCAAACCTTAATGGAAAAAGGAATCGACTCCAATATGTTTGATATTGTATCGAATCCAGAGTTTCTAAGAGAAGGAAATGCTTTGGCTGATATGTTGAATCCTGACAAAATCGTCGTCGGGGTAAAGAGGCAAAAGCCGATTGAAACAATAAAAAAATTGTATGCGAAAATACATGCGCCTTATATTATTACTTCTTTAACGGGAGCTGAAATGATTAAATATGCCTCGAACGCTTTTTTAGCAACAAAGATATCATTTATGAACGAAATGGCCCGTATTTGTGATGCCTATGATGTGGAAATTTCCCATATTGCAAGTGCATTAGGAAGAGATAAAAGAATTGGTCCTTATTTCCTCCATGCAGGGTTAGGATACGGTGGATCTTGTTTTCCAAAAGATGTCCGTGCTTTAGAATATGCCGCGAAACAAAAGGACATTATTCCCGAAATAGTAATGGCGGTTCAAAATGTAAACGATTCTCAAATTAATTTGTACCTTGAAAAATTAACGAATAAATTGACGAACCTCAACGGGAAGAAGATTTCTGTTTGGGGGTTAGCTTTTAAGCCTGAAACAGATGATACTCGGGAATCAAGATCATTGCTATTGATCAAAAAATTACTCGAAAAAGGGGCTGAGATTCACGCATTTGATCCTATTGTCCAGTTATCCGATCCTGCGATTACTGTATACGAAGATATGTATGAAGCGGTCAAAGAGTCAGACGCCTTAATCATCGCTACCGAGTGGAGCCAGTTTAAAAGCGTAGATTGGAAGAAGGTAAAGGACTTCATGAAGGGAAATATTTTAGTGGATGGACGGAATATTATTGACCGAAATCACGTAGCCGGTTATCAATTTCATTATATTGGGGTGGCCAGATAATGAGGATTATCGTTACAGGAGCAGCTGGATTCATTGGATCCCATTTATGTGAGAGGCTATTAAAGGATGAGCAGAATATGGTGATCGGCATCGACGGTTTTATCGACCCTGCTCTAAAACAAGTAAAACGAAGAAATCTTAAAAATTTGCTGCATCATCCTCGTTTTACGTTTCTTGATAAAAATTTATTGGAAATTGACTGGGGAAAAGTAATGTCGAAAGATGATGTGATTTGTCATTTGGCCGGAATGCCAGGAGTGCGCTCTAGCTGGGGTAATAATTTTCCATTGTATGCAGAATCTAATATTCTCGTCACCCAACGGCTGTTGGAAGCTTGTAAGGATGTTTCTATAAAGAAGCTAGTCTATGCTTCTACTTCTTCCGTCTATGGAGAAAAGAGTGGGATGGTTTCGGAAAATAGTTTTCTTTCTCCTCTTTCGCCTTATGGAGTAACAAAGCTAACGGGAGAATACTTATGTAATGTCTACAGTGAAAACGACGGCATTCCAATCACGATCCTTCGGTATTTTACTGTTTATGGACCTAGACAGCGGCCAGATATGGCTTTTCATCGGTTCATTGAATACATGTTAAAGAGTAAGCCCATCCCTATATACGGTGATGGCAAACAAACGCGTGATTTTACGTATATTGGGGATTGTGTGGAAGGAACGGTTGCTGCTATTTATGGGGACCATGTCATCGGTGAAACAATTAATATAGGAGGAAAAGAACGAAAATCCATTTTAGAAGTGATCAAGGTATTAGAAGAGCTGACTGGCAAAAAAGTGGCCATGGACTTTATTGGGAAAACTCGAGGGGAACCGCGACATACTTGGGCTGATATCACAAAAGCAGAGAAGCTTCTGCATTACCAGCCAAAAGTATCTTTAAAAGAAGGATTAATTAATGAAGTAAAGGATATACAAGCACTCTATAAGGAGGTGGGGGAATGAGGCTCGCTTTTATTTGCACAGAAAAGCTTCCTTCACCTGCTGTAAAGGGTGGAGCTATCCAAATGATGATCGATGGTGTCACCCCGTATCTCAAGGATAACTATGAATTAACGATTATTTCAGTCTCTGATCCATCCCTCCCTGATAATGAAACACGTAACGGTGTGCAATACATCCGTGTACCTCCCCAGCACTACGAAAGGAATATTGCTAAAATACTTGCTGAAAAGAAGTTTCCCATTATTCATGTTTTTAATCGGCCATTAACCATCCCTCTTTATAAAAAAGCCACTCCAACAAGCCGATTCGTTTTAGGACTTCATAACGAAATGCTTTCCGAAAAAAAAGTAACCTTGGAACAAGGAAAAGAAATTATAAGCTTGGTAGATAGGATTGTTACCGTAAGCGAGTATGTAAAACGAACAGTTTTGGAGCGTTTTCCTGAAGCGGAATCCAAAGTGAAAGTAGTCTACTCTGGAGTGAATTTAATGGAATATCCTCCTGTTTGGTCTTCGAAAGGCAAGGAGATCAGAACGGAATATCGAAAAAAATATAATATCGAGGATAAGAAGGTCATTTTATTTGTTGGGAGGCTAACCAAAAATAAAGGCCCTCATCTTCTCATAGCGGCATTTAAAGCTATCGCCAAAAAATATCCTGATGCGGTTCTTGTAATTGCTGGGGGGAAATGGTTTAGCGATGATGGGATCAATCATTATATTCGCTACTTAAAGAAATTAGCAGAACCATTAGGCAACAAAATTATTTTCACAAAGTTTATCGCAGCAAGTGAAATCCCAAACATTTTTTTGATGAGTGATATTTTCGTCTGCTCCTCACAGTGGCAAGAACCATTAGCGAGAGTTCACTATGAAGCATTTGCAGCAGGAATACCTGTCATCACTACAAATAGGGGAGGAAATGCAGAGGTGGTTTCCCATAAAAAAACAGGCTATTTAATTGACAAGTACGATCAAGTTAGCGAATTTGCAAAGGGAATCCATTTTTATTTGATGAATCCCGATAGTGTGGAAATAATTACAAAGGAAGCAAGAAAATTAGTCGAATCAAATTTTCAATTCAAGCAGACGGCAAGCCGATTGATCCATGTTTACTCTGACTTGTTACCTAATAACGAAAAAGGATTTAGGCAGCAGCTATTCCGTTTTTTCTAATCAGAGTGTCCATACAGAGAAAACCACCCGTCTCAACGGGTGGTTTTCATTTAGGTTAAAATGAAATTTTGTTTGCCTTTATAGCTGCTTTTTCACTGCTATACCATGGTTTTGATGGTAGTTTTTTTCGAACTGGCTTTTTCTTAACTTGTGAAACTTTATCAGCAATCCGTGGTATCGATGGCTCGTTCTCAGTGGACTCTTCCCCTAATAAATACCTTACCAACTCACTCAGCGATGAATATTCATCTTCCACTTTAACTATCGATTGATTTCCTATTTCGAGGTGATTCTTGATTTTATGCTCGATCTCACTCCAAACTTGTGATATATCATTGATGACTCGATCCCAGTGATGATTTTTTTCTGCAATCCGTCTTCCGTATTGTCCCATCTCTTTACATAGAGCAGGATTTGAAAGTAATTTTGATAAATGGTTTGCAAATTCTTGAGGATCTTCTGGGTTTTGGACAATCAGTCCGTTTTTGCCAACCTCTATGACTTCAGAGTTTCCTCCCCGGTTAGTAGTAACAATCGGCAATCCTGCTGCCATAGCCTCATAATGAACTCGTGCCAACGGTTCCTCCCATTGAGAAGGGCAAACAAATATATCTGAAGCGATGAACCAGTTTTGAATTTGATCAGGCTGAACAAAGCCAGTTGTTATGACTGGAATGGTTAGGCGGTCCGCGATAGCTTTCATATAAGCAATGTAATCACTCATACCGTTATCACTAAAACCTTTGCCTCCCATAAGAACCAACGCCACATTTGGGTGCCTTTTAACCAAGAGCTCCATAGCCCTCAGAAGTATATCTGCCCCTTTGTTTGCAGAAAGCCTCCCAGCAAATAAAATAACCTTTTTTGATTCTAACTTGTGTTCTCGTCGCATGGAAGCCCTTATTTTCTTGCCTTTATCAGAATAAACAGGAACAAATCGATCCAAGTCCACACCAGAATAAATTGTTTTTATTTTAGGTTTAGCATCAGGATAAAGGTCTGTTATTTCTTTTCCTATATAATTGCTGATGGTTATGATCTTATCTAATTGATCGATTGCTTTCTGAGCTTCTTCAGGATCTATTTTTTCTCTCTTAAACATATCATTGTGCATACTTAAAACGAGTCGTGAACGAGGTGCCACTTCCCGTATTGGTAAAACAAGGCGAGGACGATTGAAAATATGAATCAAGTCAAACTTATTGTTTTTAAGAAAATTCACTACGCCTTCTTGGTATGTTTCTAGTAATCCTCCTGTAACTCTTATATATTTAATCCCGTCCTTTATTTCCTTATCAGGTAATGTTTCATCATCCCGTCCAATTATGGTGATCGAATGGTTTTTTCTTAAAACTGGCAAAGTTCCATGGATATATGTTTGAATTGCTCCTCCTTTTACCGGCGGAACTGGAAGTTTTTCCGTACTAACTATTAAGACTTCCATTTCCGTTTTCCCCCTCTCCATTCTTTACGCACTTGTTCAATTACCGGCCATTTTGTTTGATCCATTTCAATAATCCTTTGAACAACAGAATCAAATTCGCTGTTTAAAGACAGGACAGGATCAATCAATATCTCCTTTACGTTTTTATAATATAAATTAGGCAGCGACAAATCGATTAATAAAATTTCAAGTAAGTCGTCAGAAATCGGATTTGCTTCATTGTATGCATCAAGCATTCCTACAACCCAATTAATATCCCATCTTCCTAAATCATCCATGCTGCCGCCAATGAGTTTGCGTAAATCCCGAATGGACAAGTCATATGCCACCCCATCCAAGTCGATAATCCACATCCCACCTGGGCCCATTTGTCCATTTGACCATCCGTAATCCTGGTGAACTAATCCCCATTCTTTATTTCCTTTGGCAACTAGGGATTGATAATTTGATTTCTCGAGCATGGTCCATGCTTTTCTAGCTTGCTCATCAAACATATCCGCCGAATTTAAAATGGTTTTGCTGGCTGGCAGCTCGGAATATAAATTGGCAACATGTTTAAACCAGTTGATTTTTTTACTAATTTTTTTATAAGCTTTAGGCCAACGATATAACCGGGAAGAAGTTTCTGCCCCTCTAGGAGGAACATAGCCTTTGGAAAGCTCGTTGAACTCTCCAATCGCATGACTCAGTAACTTCGCTCCTTCCAGGTCGGCAGATACTGGAGTAAGCGGTTCAATCCAATCGGCGACAAACCAGATTTTCCCTCCCATTTCCACCGTGTTTGCACCTGTCTTTGTCTTTACAATTACCGGAATTCTTGCCTTTTTTACATTTACTAAATACTCTTGAGCTCCTATGCTGAATAAACTCCTAGTAGGCCTTCGGTGGAGTATTTTTAAACTTTTAGGCCCCTTGGTGGTATTGATTTTCCATATTAGCCCGCCCTTATCCGCCTTTGTCGTAATAACTTCCATATTATTTACTTTAAAATCGTATTTATTGATGACTTGTTGAGCCATTTCTTCTATATATGGCGGAACATATAAATCGCCTAAGCTGCCATCTAAATCCCATGGTGCAATAAGTTGTTCCAACTAGTCATTCCCCTTCCTGGTTCTTTAATTTATGTAGTATATTCCATTGGAGAAAAATTGGGTGGACTTATATCCATGGACGGAAATAATTATTTTAATGACTTTAAAAGATGAGTTAAATTGTCGAAAAATATCGAAAAAACTTACTTGCTTTATTGAAGAAAGTAAGTTAATCTTTAGTTAATAAATTTTGGAGTTGGAGTAAATGAATGGACTTAGAAAAGGAAGTAAGGATCTAATCAAGGAAATGAACCGTTTCATAGTAATTAACTTAATAAGGAAATCAGGCAGAATCAGTAGGTCTGATGTTTCTAAAATCACGAAGATGAGTTTATCGACAATTACTTATATTGTTGATGGGCTAATGTCTGTTGATTTGGTAAGGGAAGTTGGTGTTGCTACATCAACTGGAGGTAGAAGGCCAGTACTCCTGGAGTTTAATGCGGATTACGGGTATACAGTTGGAGTAAAGATCGAGGAAAAAAGAGTATTATTTGCTTTAACGAATTTAAATGCCGACATTTTGAATTTAGTAGAAAAGAAATTTAACAGATTTGATAATATCCAGGATGTTGTAGCGATGATTGCTGGTGAAATTAAGGAACTTTTACAAAATGCTGATAAGCCAATGGAGCAACTAATGGGTATAGGAATCGCTGCTTCTGGATTAATTAACCGCCAAGAAGGGACGATTGTTAGATCATCAATGCTTGGTTGGGAAAACGTACCTTTATGTCAATTGTTAAGCGAGCAGTTGAACAATATTCCAGTATTCATTGATAAAAATGTCAACGCTTACACAATGGCTGAATTATGGTACGGAGAAGGAAAAGACCTGTCAAACTTCCTGTGTATCTCTGTTGGTGCCGGATTGGGTATGTCCCTCGTGGTCAATAAGAAAATTTATTACGGAGAATCCGGGGGAGCTGGTGAGTTCGGCCATACTGTAATGAAGATTGGCGGATATCCTTGTCATTGCGGACAAAAGGGTTGTCTTGAAATGTATGCGTCTGAGTTCTATCTATTAAACCGTGGCAGTGAAATCAAAGAAAGCTATCCAGAAACAATTATTGAAGACTTTTCATTTGAAGAAGTTTCCAAGGGGGCGGAAAATGGGGATGCTCTCGCAATCGAGCTGATGAAATCATTTGGTGAGAATCTTGGGTATGGAATACTAAATGCAATTAACGCACTTAATCCCCATACAATTTTGCTTATTGGAGAAGGGATGAAATACAAACACTTATTCCTGGATACCGCTGTAGATATTGCAAGGAAGAACTTTTTCTCTGCAGCAAAGATCCAAACAGAAATCAGGCCAACAGAACTAGGAGATGATTCATGGCTAAAAGGGGCAGCCTTACTTGCAATCACTCATTTGTTCCAGGCTCCAATCTATGAAGAATCTAAATCTATATTAAATTGAGGTGAGAACATGGTTGGAATGACAAAGAAAAAGACAGCCTTTTGGGTAGCTGTGTTCCTTTTGCCCAATTTAATCGGTTTCTTTACTTTTATCGTTTTCCCACTTTTGTCATCATTAGCCATCAGCTTTACGAACTGGGACCTAATATCCACTATGGAATTTGTGGGTATTGATAATTACAAACAGTTAATGGTGGACAAAGAATTTTGGGCAGCGTTCACCCACACGGTAACTTTTATTGTTGGATATTTACCCTTAGTGATGATTTTCGGATTAGCATGTGCTTTGCTGCTTAATCGAAAAGTAAAATTAAGAACATTCTTCAGAGCAGCATATTTTTTACCAGTAGTGACTTCCTGGGTTGCCGTATCTCTGGTCTGGAAATGGCTGTTTAACCCGAGTTACGGATTAATAAATTATTTCTTATCATTTGTTGGTATTGAGGGGCTGAATTGGCTCCAAGATGAAAGTTTAGCTATGCCAGCTATCATCATCACAAGTGTCTGGAAAGACATTGGATTTGTTATGGTACTCTTCTTGGGCGGCTTGCAAAATATTTCAACCTCCTACTACGAAGCAGCAGATATTGATGGGGCAAATTCCTGGAAGAAATTCTGGAATATCACACTTCCGCTTTTGACACCTACGACATTTTTTGTAACCATCATTTCTTTGATTAACTCATTCCAGGTTTTTGACCAGGTCATGATCATGACTGAAGGAGGCCCTGGCGGAGCTACAAATGTTCTAGTTCAAAACATATACAATCATGCTTTCCGGTATTTCGAAATGGGCTACGCTTCTGCAATGTCATGGATTTTATTCATCGTCATATTTGTGATTACTTTAATCCAGATGAAACTACAGAAAAGGTGGGCGGATTGAACATGGGAATGAATACGGTTACAAAGCATTCAACTGTCCTTCAAAAAGATTATCAACTTACAAGCTTTAGGATATTTAAAAAAGGTTTACTGTACATCGTTTTGATCTTAGGTGCAATAGCGATGCTGCTGCCTTTTTTATGGATGATCTCTACTTCATTAAAGAATCAGGGGGCCACAATGGTCTTTCCGCCACAGTTTTTCCCTGATCATGCAACTTTCCAAAATTATAAGGATGTGACTGGAGCATTCCCTATGCTTCACTTTTTGGGGAATTCACTGTTAGTAGCGATTCTGACAACTTTTGGCCAGCTGTTATTAAGTTCTATGGCAGCATATGCGTTTGCTAGGATGCAATTTTGGGGCAGGGATAAACTCTTCCTTTTTTACCTGGCAACAATGATGGTTCCAGCGCAGGTCACCATGATACCACAGTTTATTTTAATGAAAAACTTTGGCTGGCTTGATACGTATCAGGCATTGATCGTTCCTGGATTGTTTGGTGTTTTTGGAACTTTTCTGTTACGTCAGGCATTCTTGTCGATTCCGAAAGAACTTGAAGAGGCTGCATTCATGGATGGTGCCAACCATTTTTCAATATTCTGGCGAGTAATCATGCCATTATCTAAACCAACACTCGCGACGTTAGGCATTTTTTCATTCATGCAATCTTGGAACAATTACTTATGGCCACTTATTGTAATTAATGATAAAAGTTTTGCTACCTTGCCTCTAGGATTATCTCTTCTGCAAGGGAGGTGGGAAACGAATTGGAACATGATGATGGCAGGCGTAGTCATTAGTGTTTTGCCAATACTTGCAGTCTATTTATTTGCGCAGAAGTACTTTATTCAAGGAATGACAATGAGTGGAATGAAAGAATAATAAGGGGGAATTGAGATGACACAGAAAAAGCTTGTTTCGGCTATCGTACTACTATTTATGCTTACTTTTACTGTATTGGCAGGATGTTCTGATTCGGAAAAAAGCTCTGGAGATAACAAACAAGATGAAACGGTAACAATCAATTACTTTACCTTTTCACCAGGTACTGACCATGAAAAAGACCTACAGGATATGATCAGTGCATTTGAAAAGCAAAATCCAAATGTAAAAGTAGATTATGAGATTGCTGCTTATGATGATTATTTCACAAAGCTGCAAACCATGATTGCAGGAGGAAAAGCACCGGATGCATTCGAACTTAACTATGAAAACTTCGTTAGTTATGCTTCAAAGGGAGCGTTAGCGGACTTGTCTAAATACATTGAAGAAGATAAAGACTTTGATCCATCTAAATTAAATCAAGAAGCATATAAAGCTTATCAATACGAAGGAAAACAATATGGAATGGTGGAAAGCTTCTCAAACGTTGTTACTTTCTACAATAAAGACTTGTTTGATAAAGCGGAAGTTGATTATCCAACTGCTGAATGGACATGGGAAGATGAATTGGCAGCAGCTCAGAAAATCACGAACAAGGATGAAAAGGTTTGGGGAACTTATGCACCGATTCAGTTCCATGAATTTTATAAGGTGATTGCTCAAAATGGCGGATCTGTCTTCAATGAAGACAAATCAAAAGTAACCATCGATAGCCCTGAAAATGCAGAAGCTCTTCAATATATGGTTGATAAGGTAAACAAATATAAAGTTACTCCTTCCGTAGGAGATTTATCTGGCCAGTCACCAGAAGATTTGTTTAAGAACGGTCAAATCGGGATCCTGCACACTGGAATCTGGATGCTATCCGCTTTTAAAGATGCACCATTCAAATGGGATATTGCACTTGAAGCAGGTAATACTCAAAAGGCACACCACTTCTTCGCAAATGGATTAGCAGTTTCAAAGGACTCAGATGCTCAAAATGCTGCTTATAAATTTGCACGCTTCATGAGCGCTAGTGACGAAGCCGCAGAAATTCGAATTGCAAGTTCATGGGAACTTCCAGCAATCACGAATGAAGAAATCTTAAAGCCTTATCTGGAACAAACTCCTCCAGAAAGCAGGGAAGTTATTTTTGAAGCACTGGATACGCTTGTTTTACCTCCAGTAATTGAAGATTGGAGTAAAATGAGTGACCTGATCACAAAGGAACTAGAAAATGTGGTGAATGGTAAAAAAAGCCCTGAAGAAGCATTGAAAGTAATGCAGGGAGAATTAGAGAAGTTGAAGTAATCAAATCTGGAGAAGGATATTGGGGCATCCTCCTATCCTTCTCTTCTAACATAAGGGGAGAGACACATGGATTCAAAAGAAATGTACAGCAAGCTGCTTAAAGCTCATGTATACCAGTTAAATAATGATTATCCATCCTCGGAAAGAATTCTTCTTAATCATAAACCTCAACTTGATAAGGACAGTTTACACCTTATTGCTACCTGGCTATGGAATGTGCAAAACTATTTAAAAGAGACAAATAGTGAGAACTTGAAAGAAGTTAATGTTCAACCTTACTTAACGTTTCTCCAGGATAACTGGAAAAAACCTTTTGAACGTATCTGGGGAGACGGCAAAAAAGATATTCATATTTCGAACATAGCAATGGTATATGCGGCATTGATTCAATCTAAAAATAATCTCCAGCAATATGAACTCCAAAAAACAATCACAGAAATCAGGGATTTTGTCTTTGACTCTCTACTTTCTGGGGGTATGTTGCTCAATGCCGTGAATGAACGGCAAATTTCATTGGATATGCTTACTGCAGTTATGCCATATGGATTATTTTCTCCTGAGGACTTAATTGTGGTAGAAGCAGTTGGCCAAATCGAAAGGAAGTTAGTGAATAATACAGGGGCACTAAAAACGATTGAAGGTAAGAAAGAATCTTCTTCAGCAACTGCGCTTTTGTCATTATATTTTCTAGAAAAAGGCAACTATGAAAAAGCGAATACCTATTTAAATTTGGCACAAAGCTTGATTGGAAAAGAGTCGACAGAGGAATCCGAGCTTGGAAAAGTGATTATTGAAATGATAGAACACTATAAGGTTGATTCAATAGAAGAGTACAAAATAGTACATACGCCCTTTGGCAATCATAACATTTACGAACCGCAACTTACAGAACGAAGTCCACATTATCCGACCACCGAAGAGCCAATAACAGTAGCATGCCAAGTATGGCCTGAAGGAGAAGTAGATACGGTTTTATTAACTCTAGAGTCAGCAAGCGGTGATATCGTAAAGACAAATGAGTTAACCAGGAAATATGTTGATGATAAAAAAGTGTACATATGGACTGGAACTATAGAGGCTCTGACCAAGCAGGAGGAATTCAGTTATCATTTCTCTGCTTATAAAGGCGAGGGCCTTAAGGTGCAATCAGAGCGATTTCCAATCACACCTCTAAAACGTCGGGTACTAAATGAATTCCGCTTATTTGAAAAGGCTGAGAGTGAAGTAGTCTTGTTAGCGAAAGAGGAGGATGGTTTTTCGTTACAGATCAATTTGGGCTTCAATGAAGACCATTTTTATATCAATATTGGTTCTAATATTAATCAAGAATCCCTTCAGGAAGAATGTGAAGCTCTTATCCTTAGATCCATGAACCAAGAATTTACTGTTGACCTGCAGTTAGATCCATTTTTTATTTGCATAAAAGATGCCAACAAAACACTTTTAAAGTCACATGATTTCCTTTCTTTTATTGAATGTACGACTGATGAAAAAAAGTTTATCAGAGACTTAAAGCTAAATTTGCATACACCGTTGAACGAAAGCTTTTATGGATTCGGTGAGAGATATAACGCTGTTGAACAGCGCGGGAATGTCCTAGATTGCTATGTTTATAATCAGTATCGAGACCAAGGTACAAGGACTTATATGCCTGTTCCTTTTTACATCAGTTCACTGGGATATGGCTTGGTGGTTAATACCAACAGGTACACCCATTTTGACATCGCTCACTCATTGAAGGATGCCATGTCTATAAAAATAAGGATGTCAGAACAAGAACAAAGCACCTCGATTGCCGCATTCTTAGGAAAACCAAAAGAAGTGATTGAATCCTACACTTTGAAAACTGGCAAACCAGTATTACCACCTGTTTGGGCGTTTGGACCCTGGATGTCGAGCAATAACTGGGACAGGGACAGTTTAACCCGTTCAGAAGTTGAGAAAACAAACGCATATCAGATACCAGCGACTGTTCTAGTCCTCGAACAGTGGAGTGATGAAGCCACTTATTACATGTTCAATGATGCCCAATATGAGGTGAAGGGTAATGGAGAAAGTCATACTTACAACGAAATGGAGTTTCCTGAATGGGGACGATGGCCGGATCCGAAGGGATTATTTGAATACCTGCATGATAATGGGTTGAAAGTGTTGCTATGGCAAATTCCGATAAAAAAATACTTGAACAGGCAAACACATCCGCAAAAAGATGCGGATGAAAAATATATGCTGGAAAATGGATATGTTGTCAAAAAGGAAGACGAATCTCCATATAGGATGCCTGAAGGCTGGTTTAAGGAAAGTCTGTTGATGGACTTTTCCAATCAAGAAGCCAAAGAATGGTGGTTTAAAAAACGGAAGTATTTACTTGAAATTGGAGTGGATGGCTTCAAAACAGATGGTGGGGAGTTCGTGTTCGGAGACGAATTACTGTTTGCTGATGGGAAAACCGGCGACGAAATGCGTAATTTGTATCCAAATGATTATATAGAGGCGTACTACCAATTCGCTAATGACTTTAAATGTGGAAATGCAATGACCTTTAGTCGAGCCGGATATATGGGAGCTCAAAACTTCCCAGCACATTGGGCAGGGGATGAAAGATCGACTTTTGACGCTTTTAAGCGGTCTTTGGCCGCAGGTATCACTTCCGGAATGTCAGGAATTCCATTTTGGGGCTGGGACTTAGCGGGATTCAATGGTGATATTCCAACTGCCGAATTGTATGTCCGATCTGCGGCTATGGCGGCCTTTTGTCCAATTATGCAGTATCACGCTGAAAGCAAAGGCGAGTTTAATCAGGATCGCACTCCATGGAATATTGCGGAGAGGACCAATCAAAAAATTGCAATTGAGGGATATAGATTTTATGCCAATGTCCGAATGAACTTGCTCCCTTACATTTGGAACGAAGCAAGAAAAACTAGTGAAACAGGTATTCCATTAATGCGCTCCTTATTTATGGAGAACCCCGAAGATCAACGAGGTGAAGGAGTATTCGACCAATATTACTTTGGATCTTCTTTATTGGTTGCTCCTGTAACAGAAGAAGGTGCAACTTCAAGAAAAGTTTATTTCCCTGAAGGAACTTGGTTTGATTTCTGGAGCGGAAAAAGAATTATCGGTCCTGCCTATGAATTGATTGATTCACCACTTGACCATATTCCTGTTTACGTTAAAGAAGGGGCTGTAATTTTAACAAATGTGGATCAAACGCTTCAGTTAGGTTCTTGGGTTTCCAATGATATTACTAGTTATGTCAGACCTTTATTAAGGATTTATTTAAAGGATGGATTATCCGAAAGAATCAATGACCACCTGAATAATCAATGGGGTGTTGACGTCATAGAAGAATCGGATAGGTGGAAGATTTCAGTAAGTGGACCAACAGAAGAATTTGATGTTTATCTTCCTGATGAAGCTAACTCAGAAGGGAAAACTGTTTTTATAAACGGAAAGAAAAAAGCTTGAGTACATGGAGGTATGAATGTGTTAGATACAACTAGTTTTGCTATCCTTCCAACCCAGGAAAAAATCGAAAGCGAACCTAAATTACATGTTGGTTCAGTCAAGTCCTTCTCGTGGAAAGATTATATGCTAACAGGCACTAATGAGCATGGTGAGTTTTTGATTTATTTTGTAGAAAAAAAGATTCCTAGGATCTTAATAAATCCATTTGGAAAAGTAGAGTCGGCATCGAGTATTGCTGTGTCACTTAAGCAAGTGCCTCATGAGGCATTGTTTGAGGAAACGAATGACCAATTAATGATCACCTGTGATTCGGTAAAAGTTGAGGTAACCAAAGATCCTTTCACAATAAAGATATCAAATAACCAAAGAACAATCTTCCAATCGGGTAATCCGTCAGCTTTTTATAAAAACAGTGGAGAAGTCTTTTTTGATGCACTGATGGAGACTGATGATGTCTTTTATGGATTTGGGGAAAAAACTGGCTTCCTCAATAAGAGAGGTTCGAAACTGTCAATGTGGAATACGGACGTTTATGCACCGCACAATAAGGACACGGTTGAGTTGTATCAATCCATCCCATATTTTGCTGTTCATAACAAGCAGAGATCTTATGGACTTTTCTTTGATAATACATTTAAAACAGAATTTGATACCCAGACCTACTCAAATAAATTCAGGATGAGTGCCAATGGTGGCCAAAGCGACTTCTACCTTTTTATTGGTGGGGATTTAAAGGAAATCACCACCCTTTACACCGAGTTGACAGGAAAGATGAGTCTGCCTCCCAAATGGGCGATTGGATATCACCAGTCCCGCTATAGCTATCGATCAGAAGAAGAGGTCCTGGCAGTCGCTAATCGTTTCAAAGAAGAAGGAATCCCATTGGATTGTATATTTTTCGACATCCATTATATGAGGGATTATCGAGTATTTACCTTTGATAAGGATCATTTTCCGCAACCTGATAACCTGATCTCTACATTATTAAATAACGGGATCAAGGTTGTGCCAATTGTAGATCCAGGAGTGAAAAAGGATGTTCAGTATCCTGTGTACGCAGAAGGGGTAAAGAAGGGCTTATTTTGTAAGTATCTTGATGGGCAGATTTATCATGGGGATGTCTGGCCTGGAACGAGTGCTTTTCCTGACTTCATGAATTCTGATGCTAGGAAATGGTGGGGAAGTTTGCATAAATTTTATACCGATCTCGGCATTGAAGGAATTTGGAATGATATGAACGAACCGTCTGTCTTCAATGAAAGTAAGACCATGGATCTCGATGTGATGCATGATGTGGATGGAGAACTGAAACCGCATTTGGAGATGCACAACACCTACGGACTCTACATGAGCAAAGCAACTGTCGAAGGACTTTCGGAGATACTTCCCGATAAACGTCCTTTCGTTTTGACCCGTGCTGGTTATGCTGGTATTCAAAGATATGCCACCGTCTGGACGGGAGATAACCGAAGCCACTGGGAGCATCTTGAAATGTCACTGCCGATGATCATGAATCTTGGCATGTCAGGGGTTGCTTTTACTGGAGCAGATGTTGGCGGTTTCTCTTCTGACTGTACACCCGAATTGTTGATTAGGTGGACACAGGTCGGAACTTTCATGCCTTATTTCAGAAATCATAGTGTACAGGACAGTATTCGACAGGAGCCATGGGTTTTTGGTGAAGAAACAACTGAAATAGTAAAAAAATACATCAAGCTGAGATATAAGTGGCTCCCTTATCTCTATTCCCTTTTCCATGAGTCATCCCAAACGGGAGTCCCAATCGTTCGTCCTCTTGTGATGGAATATCCAGAGGATGAAACTACATTTAATATCAGTGATCAGTTCCTCTTGGGAAGCAATGTCATGATCGCGCCTATTTTACGACCAGGCATGACCCATCGGTCCATCTATCTTCCTGGGGGAGTTTGGTATGATTACTGGACGAAAGAATCCTATCAAGGTGGAAAGTATGTCCTAATAGAAGCAGCGTTAGATAAGCTCCCAATCTTTATAAAAGAGGGAACCATTCTTCCTATTGGATCAGATGTTCAAAATACAACTGAAAATCAAATCCTTGAGATGGAAGTTTATGCTGGTGATAAAGGGAAGTTCAGTTTGTATGAAGATGATGGAAGTTCCCTTGGCTATAAAGATGGTCATTATTCCATCACAGATTTCCAAACTGAAATGAATGACGGTTATTTGGGTGTTAATGTAAATATAAGCGGAGATAAGCAATGGAAAAGCCAAGTAAAAGGGATGAAGGTTTATGGCTACTCGGGAGACGTTAGGATTGAGAATTTATCTGAAGTAAGGGAGCCGGAGAAATGGAAAGTCGAGATACTGTAGTGGAAAAGGTAAAGAATGACCAACAATGGTGGAAAAAAAGTATTGTATATCAAATCTATCCTAGAAGTTTTTATGATTCCAATGGGGATGGTATTGGGGATTTGCAGGGGATTATCCAAAAGTTAGATTACTTAAAGGAGCTTGGCGTGGATGTGATCTGGCTAAGTCCTATCTATGACTCTCCAAATGACGATAACGGTTATGACATAAGGGATTATTACCAAATCATGAAGGAATTTGGAACGATGGAGGATTTGGATCATCTTCTTGATGCTGCTCATCAGCGAGGATTGAAAATCATCATGGATTTAGTAGTGAATCATACTTCTGACGAACACTCCTGGTTTGTAGAATCGAAGAAAGGCCTGGATAATCCGTATCGAGACTATTATGTTTGGAAGCCAGGAAGAAACGGAAAAGAGCCGAACAATTGGGGATCGATTTTTAGTGGGCCGGCCTGGAATTATGACGAAAACACAAATGAATATTATCTGCATCTTTTTTCAAAAAAACAGCCTGATTTGAACTGGGAAAATCCAGCTCTAAGGAATGAAATTTACACCATGATGAAATTTTGGCTTGATAAAGGCATAGACGGTTTTCGTATGGACGTCATTAACTTTATTTCTAAGGTCCCTAGTCTTCCAGATGGGGAGGTTAAAGAAGGTGCTATATATGGGGATGGAGGTCCATACTTCGTAAATGGACCAAAGATTCATAAATACTTGAGAGAGATGAATGAAAAAGTTCTATCTCAATACGATATTTTGACTGTTGGGGAGATGCCGGGAGCGAGTACCGCAGATGCGGTCATGTACACAAAGCCTCAAAATAAGGAAATTAACATGATTTTCACCTTTGAACACATGGGTTTAGATAGTGGTCCTACTGAAAAATGGGATCTCAAACCTTTGAATCTGGTTCATTTAAAGAAGAATCTGACAAAATGGCAGACTGAATTACATGGCACAGGTTGGAATAGCTTGTATTGGAATAACCACGATCAGCCAAGGGTTGTTTCCCGGTTTGGTGATGACCAAGAGTACCGAGTGGAATCTGCCAAAATGTTTGCGACTTGCCTTCACATGATGCAGGGGACACCTTATATTTATCAGGGTGAAGAGATCGGGATGACAAATGTGGAGTTTGAATCGATCGAACAATATCAAGACGTCGAGACATTAAATATGTTCAGAGAAAAACATTCTCTTGGAGTTCCGACGGAAGATATCATGAAATCAATTTATGTAAAAGGAAGGGACAACGCCAGGACTCCTATGCAGTGGAGCGAACAAGTTCATAGCGGGTTCACGAAAGGAACCCCATGGATTGAAGTAAATCCACGCTATAAAGAAATTAATGCAGAAGCAGCCTTAGAAGATAAAGAATCTATTTTTTATCATTATAAACATTTAATCGCTCTTAGAAAGAAATTAGATGTCATCACAACCGGTGACTTCAATCTATTATTTGAGGATCATCCAAAGATTTTTGCATATGAGCGAAGAAGTGAGAATGAAAAGGTTGTTGTGTTGTGTAACTTTAGTAGAGACGAAATTGTAATTGATAATAACGAAATATTGTCAGTAATCACTACCGGTAAATTAATTGTTCACAATTATAAAGAGGTTAAAGCTGAATCCTCTATCACTTTAAGGGCCTTCGAAACGCTTGTATACTATGTGAAATGATAATTGTTTATCTATGAAGCCACCATACTATGGCGGCTTCAAAAAAACATAGATAAAAAGCTTTATGAGAAGGGGGGGATAATTTTTTATAAACATACTCAATTACTTAGTACGAGGAGGTTTTAAAACAAAAAAAGTAGCCAGGGAATTTCTAAATAAGGTACTTAGTGAACTTAACGAAGGTAAGTATTAATGCCAAACTAAATAGCTAAATGGTGATTGCGTTGATCCAGGAAGGATTAACGCTTATTTATGAATTAACGCTCATTATCAAACGTCTTATGTTGATTTTATTGTATTTCTGCTAACTTTATTAATCAGGTGCAACCATCGTATCTTCTATGGGCCTCGGAACTAAACGTGAGACAGCACTTAAGTTTTCCTTTTTTCTCTATATACCTGTTAGTGTAGAGGGATGATATTGTCGCTTTCCGATTTAATTCACGATCCAAGAATGGGAGAGCTCTTTCTTCCCTATACACTAGCCTTTATTGCATCTTTAGTTGCTTCCTATTTTTCATTAAAGTGGTTCATTAATGTTATGCAAAAGGGAAAACTCGGTTACTTTTCAATTTATTGTTTTGTCGTTGGAATTGCAGTCATTATTTTAGGATAAATAAATTCTTATATTTCTACTCCGCCTAAATGGTGGAGTTTTTTTATGGTCAATAATGAAAAATTTTTCATTAAAATTTTAATTTGTATTTTTTTAACCTTCGGGAGATGTTAATGACGTTTTATAATGT
>NZ_JXIQ01000183.1 GCF_000934845.1 Mesobacillus subterraneus | reverse complement strand
CCAAATGGATGGAGCCACCTTTAATTAGGTAATTACTTTTTTGGCTCTTATAGATGAAAATTATTAAACTGAAAATTGTGACATTATTTACGCAACACTAGTGAAATCCCGGATAACTATATTCAGTTTTATAGTATTTATAGTAAATTAAGAAAGCTTATGTTTAAGGGTGACTTGGAAGATTTGATGGTTTGATTACGGCCACTGAAATGTA
>NZ_JXIQ01000182.1 GCF_000934845.1 Mesobacillus subterraneus | reverse complement strand
AACCAAATACGACTTTAAAAATTATGGAAGCTGTCGATGTAGAACCTAAATGGATACAGCTGACAAAATTGGTATAAAATTAATCTTCTGTTTTGCTAGTGAAGCGCAAGCATCTGATCGATACTACCGAATCTTTTCAAATATAGTCATAGTATTAAGCATATTATAATAGAGGGGATGTTTTGTGGTAAGAACTATTCTAATGGATCATTGGGGCAATTGTCGTGATCGGTTTCTTGTTCAGTTTGTTATAAGGTAAGTTAAAAGAGCTGCCAAGGGGATAAATAGTACCTAGGCTAGCC
>NZ_JXIQ01000181.1 GCF_000934845.1 Mesobacillus subterraneus | reverse complement strand
AGCGCTTGTCGGAGTTGAACAGTCGCCTTCGCATTTCGAATTGTCTAGTGTCGCCTCCTAGAAACTCCGAAACTTCAACTCCACCGGCAGAAGCAAAAAGCGCTTCTTCTGGTGGAGTCTCCAGTTTCTGCGTTTCTGGGCAGTCGGCTATACTTTTCGGTTTCGGTCCGCCCAATGAAGTCAAAGAACGACTACAATGGTCGGCCTCCGAGGCACAGGACGTGCTAGACCCGCCAGCCACAGGACGTGGCGTTTTGGCGGGCAGCGCTTGTCGGG
>NZ_JXIQ01000180.1 GCF_000934845.1 Mesobacillus subterraneus | reverse complement strand
CTGTCCGACGGAATGAAATCCACGTATTTTTATTCAAAATGAATGTTTTTATACAATAAAACGGATGAATAGGAAGCAGTCTCACATAATTATAAGCTAAAAAATTTTTATCGGACAGACTCATAGGCACTGGAGCTAGACAATTCTCGAAGTGAATTTTATACTTTTCTTTTAAAAAAGACAGAAATTGTTCTGTCTTTTTTATAATATCAGAATTTATATGTTGACCCTTTTTTTGCAATTGCGGGAAAATTGAGGCATAGAGCCAAATATTCT
>NZ_JXIQ01000179.1 GCF_000934845.1 Mesobacillus subterraneus | reverse complement strand
GCCGTCAAAAGGCAGTGGAGGTAACCACTTTGTCCAAACTTGTATCCTTCTTGTTAACTATAAAACCAAATACGAGTTTAAAAATTGTTTAAAAATTATGGAAGGTGTCGATGTAGAACCTAAATGGATACAGCTGACAAAATTGGTATCAAATGAATCTTCTGTTTTACTAGTGAAGCGCAAGCATCTGATCGATACTACCGAATCTTTTCAAATAAGTCATAGTATTAAGCTTATTATAATAGAGGGGATGTTTTGTGGTAAGAACTATTCTAATGGATCATTGGGGCAATTGTCGTG
>NZ_JXIQ01000178.1 GCF_000934845.1 Mesobacillus subterraneus | reverse complement strand
CACGGAAGTTAAGTTTCTCAGCGCCGATGGTAGTTGGGGGTTTCCCCCTGTGAGAGTAGGACGCCGCCAGGCATATATATATGTGGAGGATTAGCTCAGCTGGGAGAGCATCTGCCTTACAAGCAGAGGGTCGGCGGTTCGATCCCGTCATCCTCCATCAAGATTTTTTCGCGTTAGCGAAAATAATCTTCCTTAACTTTTCGCGATGTGAAAATATCTTCCTTAATGTTTTTCGCACTATTGAAAATAGTTTCTTTAATAACGCCGGTGTAGCTCAATT
>NZ_JXIQ01000177.1 GCF_000934845.1 Mesobacillus subterraneus | reverse complement strand
TGTTTCCATTTTTTATCTCAATACATCTTTGACTTCATTTGGCAGGATCGAAGCGTCTCGAGGGGCAAGACGCTGGAGCCGAAGTTGGACAATTTTCAAAGAAATCTTTCTTATTCTTTTAAAAAAACCGGGCAATAACCGCCCGATCCTTTTTTGGTTTTGGGTAATAATCGATTTCCACTCCAGACACTCGCTTTCCGCGGGGCGTCAGGTGAGCCTCCTCCTCGCTTCGCTCAAACCTTTCCGATAGCAACCGATTTTCCCCCGGTTTCTCGTTTTTTTGGTAACCAATACGACTCATTGGTGACCTTAAATCATAATCAACTAACTTACTTAAATACTTTTTAAAAGGAGTTCATTAT
>NZ_JXIQ01000176.1 GCF_000934845.1 Mesobacillus subterraneus | reverse complement strand
TTTTGTCCTGTGGCTCTTAATGAAAAAGGGACAGGAAAGAGCCTAATAGGATATCGGATATACAAACAGAAATGGGACAATAAACCTTTCCCCATGTCCCTTACCCTAGAAATTCCGAGAGCCTATTTGTTTGATGTATGAAAGGACTTGAAGAGTGGTGGCATGGAACAGATTCTTGTAAAATGTATATAATAATGCTATAATAATGTACATGAAGGGAGGCAACGATCATGCCCCAAATAAGACCGATAACTGATTTGAGAAATACCAACGAAATCTCTGATTTGGCTCATGCTAAGAAAGAACCTATATTCATAACAAAAAACGGTTACGGTGATTTAGTTGTTATGAGCATTGAAACCTTTGATTCCATGTTGGCGGATCGTGAACTTGACGCAGCTATAGCAGAAGCCGAAGCAGAATATACTTCCGATGATCAACTTATAGATGCAAGGGAAGCTTTGTCAAGCTTAAAGAGGAAGCACTTTGGAAAATAAATATTCTGTAAAATTACTACCTCGCGCACACCGTGATTTGGATGGTATATATACTTACATTGCTGAAACGATGATAGAGCCTGGCATCGCTGCAAAATTGGTTGACACGCTTGAAGAAGCTATTTTCAGCTTAGAAAGTATTCCTCATCGTGGAGCGTTAAGAAAAATAGGCGCTTATGCCAATAAGGGATACCGCCAGCTATTCATAGGTAATTTTACTGTTGTATACCGTGTTGCTGAACCTAAAAAGAGAGTAGTTCTTGTTGTCACAATACGATATTCAAAAAGCCAGTTTTAAGAGGCCGATGCCGCCAACACCTTGCTTTCTAAATGAGCATTCATGTGAAATCACAGAATATGATGAGAAGGGACGCAGAGACAGGAACCGTGTCCCACCAGATTCCCTGCAGCTATCCCAAATATTTTTTTTGTTAGAGCCAACAGACAAAAATCCAAGACCCT
>NZ_JXIQ01000175.1 GCF_000934845.1 Mesobacillus subterraneus | reverse complement strand
TCTCCCACCTACTCATTGGGCTTTAGCCCTTCCCATTCCTTGAGGATGGGAGACTTCTTTCGGAAATCCGTTAAAAAAATTTCTCAAATTCTTGTCATGAGCAGTAGGAGGACGAACCTTTTGTTTCCAAAAACATTTCGAAAAGGAACCTCCCCATGCTTCACTACAACCAATTTTCTTTATCGCAAGATTTCCATTTATAGTCAGCAGGGATTTCCCTGTGCTGTTTGATTTTTACAAGTTTTAGTTACGCTTTGTTTTGTTTGGTCATATCCATTCGCCTCACTTTTGACCTTGATTTTCGATCTATTTTTTGATGGCATCAATTGGAGCACCGCCTGTTGTAAGCAGGCAGAAACTTCTTGACCAGAACATTTCTTTCCATAGCTTTTTTCTGATATGCGGCAAATCTCTCTTTATCAATCGAGAACTTGCACTCTTATAAACATTGATGAACTTTGATCATTCAGAGTTAGGATGTGCTTTGAATAAGACGTGGATATGGTCTTTATCATGATTCCACTCCACTAAAGAAATATTGTACTTACTTCCGATTTCAGTGAACTTATCTTTTGCGAAATCAGATATTTCACTGTCGAACACTTGTCTGCGATATTTTACTACCA
>NZ_JXIQ01000021.1 GCF_000934845.1 Mesobacillus subterraneus | reverse complement strand
ATTCCGCACGAGAGATGCCCTTTTAGAGGTGGAAGTGCCCGCATAAGGGTATCTTTCCGCACGAAAGATGCCCTTACGGCAGTTATTTTAGTAAAAAAATCACGAGACATATAAAATTCGGGAATGGTGATTTATTTTTGCACTCGACTCCTGCGGGATTAGCGATCAAGGTGAGACCCCGCAGTTACGACCTTATTTCTTGGAGAGTTAATTCCAATTTTCCCCTATGGAAATGCACAAAAAGATATTAAAGAAGAATAAGACCGCCAATAAAAACATGATGGCCTGAAACGATAAAACAGCGGCGACTGGGGGAGCGAGACTTGCACCGATTAGAAGAATAAATGAATAGAGCGACAGTGCTTTCGACCGCTGGCTGTTGCCGTAGAACCCGATCTGAGTAATGACGGTAGGGATGACTAGTGAGATGGATGAAACAAAAAAGATGGAGAATATTATTAAGGCAGTGGTTGTGTGCAGGAAGATCAAGGCGAACGCACTAGTTGCACCGATTACCAGGCCGAAACTCATCGTTCTCAGTGCGCCCCATCTGTCCATCAAAGTGCCGGTGAAAAGGGACAGGACGGCACCGATCAATCCTACCAGGCGGATCAGCAGCAAGTCAGATGCAGGTCCGGCAAAAAAACGGCCGATGGCGTCATAAAAGGCGATAATTGCAAACAGGAGTGAAAACGTAGTCAAGTAACACTTCATCAATCGAGGCTCTTTTATTAGTTGGGAAAATACGGTACCCAACGGTTTTCGCTCGAATGGCTGTACCGTATATTCTTTCAGCAGGAAAAAGGCGAAAGAAAACAGAATGAAATAAATAACAGCAAAGAAATAGAAGACGGCATTCCAGGAAAAACGTTCGGTCAGGAAGTTGCTTGTGACCTGGCCGAAGATGCCGGCAACCAAAAAGCCAGTGTTGATCAAGACAACAAGGAGGGTTCGTTGCCGTGCCGGAAACAGGTCATAGGAATAGGCAAATGCAACCGAAGCAAAAGTAGCAAGTGTCAATCCCTGAAAAGCACGAGTAATCCACAAACTGAAGGAACCAGCCGAAAACCCGACAGCACAAGTTGCAACAGCAGATGCCAGCAAGCCGAAAACGAGAATCTTGCGACGACCGATGTAATCCGATACTGGACCAAAAGAGAGCAAACCGCAGGCATAAAAAAAGGTAAATAATCCACCGGCAAGGACAACATGTGACTCAGCAATCCCCAAGTTCTCCGATAGTACAGAATAAATAGGAATCAATGTATAGATATTGCTGGCAACCATGATAGCGCACAGCGTCAGGAGGAGGGAAGTTTTTTGAAAAAAGCTTAACGATTTCATCTTTATCACCTGCCATCTGCAATATATGCAGACACCCAGTCGATTGATGGTTGTTCCACATGAACGATGGGAAAAATTAACGGGCTCTTTGCTTCCAAATCAGACTGTAAAACAGGTATAATGATAACCATACAGAACAATTGTTTGGCCAGTAAAAGGCGCATGGGTGAGAAGCGTCTTTTTCTTGTATTTTACTAGAAGAAAGGGGAGATAAAATGTCAGTACGTTTAGTACTAGGGCGTTCGGGCAGCGGGAAAACCGAGCGGGTCTTGCAGGAAATCAAGGATAGGCTTGTTTCGGACCCGCAGGGGGATCCGGTTGTCTATCTTGTCCCGGAACAAATGTCTTTCCTGTCAGAATACAGATTGTCCACAGATCCTGATCTTGGTGGAATGATCAGAGCGCAGGTGTTTAGCTTTCCTCGTCTGGCGTGGAGGGTGCTTCAGGAAACAGGTGGATACACCCGCCAGCATTTGGACAGCGTGGGGATCAGTATGGTAATCCGTAAAATCATTGAAGATAAAAAAGAAGATCTAAAGATTTTTCAGAAGGCTGCAGAGAAAAATGGTTTTGTCCAGCAGATGGAGCAAATGCTGATCGAGTTCAAACGTTATGCAGTCAATCCACAAGAGTTGGTCGGAAAAATGGCTGAAGGCACAGAAGGAAATAAGGCACTGCATGATAAGATCCACGACTTGGAGCTCATTTATCGTCAGTTTGAGGATGAATTATTTGGCAAATATATAGATTCTGAGGATTATTTCAAGCTGCTTGCCGAAAAAATCCCGGCATCTGGCTACCTGAAAAATGCGGAAGTATATATTGACGGTTTTTACAGCTTCACACCCCTGGAATTGAAGATCATCGACCAGCTGATAGCCTCCTCCAAAAGAGTAACGATCGTACTGCCGGTCGACGGGGACTACAAGCATGAATGGCCTGATGAACTTCATTTATTCAGATTAACGGGAGAGACTTGCAAAACGCTCTTTGACATGATCCGATCTAAAGGATATGAACTGGAAGAAAGCATCGTGCTGACTGAACAGCGACGCTGGCATGATGAGTCTTTGAAGTATCTGGAAAGGGAATTTGACTCAAGGCCTGCTATTCCGTATTCAGGTGAGGCGTCGATTCATATCGCACAGGCGGCAAACAGACGTGCCGAGCTTGAAGGAGTTGCCAGAAAGATCATCGGCCTGGTAAGAGATCATGGATACCGCTACCGCGATATTGCTGTTCTGATGAGGGGAAGCGAATACCGCGAAGTACTGGAAACTATTTTTAAAGATTATCGACTGCCATTTTTTATAGATCAGAAACGGAATATGCTTCACCATCCGTTGATCGAGCTTGTCCGTTCAAGCCTGGAGACGGTTCTAGGGAACTGGCGCTACGAGCCAATTTTCCGCGCGGTAAAGACAGATTTGCTGTTCCCGGTGGGGGTAGATCTGAATAGAATGCGGGAACAGATGGATGTTCTGGAGAATTATGTGCTTGCATATGGAATCCAAGGGGATAAATGGTTGAAAAAAGATCGCTGGAGTTATCGGCGAATTCGCGGACTCGAGTATGACGGTGTTGTTCAGACGGATGCTGAGAAGAAGTCTGAACAGGAACTGAATCAGCTGAAGCAGGTAATTACTGCTCCGCTTATGCGGATGGCACGCCGCTTGAAGCGGGCAGACACGGGTAGAAAGCTTGCTGAAGCGATCTATCTGTTCCTCGAAGAACTAGATATTCCTGCGAAACTCGAGTCATGGAGAATAGCAGCCGAGCAAGAAGGAAGGCTGATAGCGGCAAGGGAACATGAGCAAGCTTGGAATGCCATGGTCAATCTCCTTGATCAGTTCGTCGAAATACTTGGTGACAGCAAGGTGGCATCGAAGCAATTCGTGTCGATCCTTGATGCTGGTTTTGAGTCACTCAAATTTTCCTTGATTCCTCCGGCTATCGACCAGGTACTAGTTGCCGACATAGAAAAAACAAGGCTTGCTGATGTGAAGATTGCTTTTGTCATTGGCGTGAACGAAGGGATTCTTCCTGCGAAGATAACCGAGGAAGGGATCTTTGCAGATGATGACCGTGAGCTTTTGCAATCAAGAGGCCTAAAGCTTGCTCCGAGCAGTCGTACAAAGCTGCTGGATGAGAATTTTACGGCCTATAAAGCTTTCGTGACGCCTTCTGAGCAGCTTTACATCAGTTATCCGATTGCCAATGAAGAGGGAAAAGCTCTGATGCCTTCGTCCTTTATTAAGCGGATTTCGGATTTGTTTCCAGGTCACCAGGCTCATTACTTCCTGTCAGATCCGTCAGAATTACCGGAACCAGAGCAGCTTGAATATGCAGCTAGTGAAAATATTGCATTGTCCTATTTGACTTCCCAGCTTCAATTGAAGAAGCGCAATTATCCTGTCTATGATTTCTGGTGGGATGTGTACGATTATTATTTGAAGAATCACCGATGGGCAGATACGGCCAGGAATGTTCTTTCCAGCCTGTTTTATGAAAATAGGACAAAAAGGCTGCCGGAATCTGTCACGAAGGATTTATATGGCGATGAAATTCAGGCGAGTGTCTCGAGGATGGAACTATTCAATAGCTGCCCATTCTCACATTATGTCCAGCATGGGCTGAAGCTGCGGGACCGCCAAATATTCAGGCTGGAAGCTCCTGATATCGGTGATCTTTTCCACGCAGCACTGAAGGAAATTGCAGAAACAGTGATGGAGCAGAACTTGAGCTGGGCCCAGCTGACAAGGGCGCAGGCTGAAGAATTGGCAAGAGATGCTGTGCAAAAACTTGCTCCGAAACTTCAGAATGAAATCCTGCTGAGCTCGAACAGGCATCATTATATCAGGCAAAAGCTTCAGCACATTATCAGCCGCGCCTCGCTAGTGTTGAGTGAACATGCAAAAGTCAGCGGGTTCTCGCCAGTCGGTCTGGAGCTCGGCTTTGGACGCCAGGGGAAACTGCCGCCATTGGGATTCTCGCTTAAAAATGGCGTAAGGATGGAGCTGATGGGACGGATCGACCGGGTTGATAAAGCAGAGGATGATCAGGGAGTGTACTTGAGGGTGATCGATTACAAATCGAGCGTGAAGGATGTTAATTTGACAGAAGTTTATTATGGTGTAGCTCTTCAGATGCTCACCTATCTCGATATCATCATCACCCATTCACCGTTACTTGTCGGTAGGCAGGCAGATCCAGCAGGGGTACTGTATTTTCATGTGCACAACCCAATTGTTACTACTTCCAAAATGCTGACGCTCGAGGAAATCGAAGAGGAAATTCTCAAACGCTTTAAAATGAATGGATTGTTGCTAAACGAGGAACATGTCATCCGAATGATGGACAAGGGGCTCGATACGGGAAATTCACAGATTATCTCGGCAGGTTTCAAAAAGGATGGAAGTCTGCTGAAAAGCTCCAAAGTTGCAAGTCGTGAGGATTTTGACTACTTACGTAAATTTGTGCGCCATAAGTATGTGGAGACCGGAAATAGCATTGTCAGTGGAGTCGTTGATGTTGCTCCATACAAACTCAAGAATCGGGCGCCATGTACATTTTGCTCGTTCAAGCCGGTATGTCAGTTTGACCAGGCAATTGAATCAAATGACTTCAGGAAGCTTCCAGTCATTAAAAAGGAAGACCTGCTGCAGTCGTTGAAGCAGGATGAAAGCCTGAAGGGGGAAGATTTACTGACATTCGGTTCTGCTAGACTAGAAGAAAGGTCATCAATTGGAGAGGAGGAAGAGGACCTTGGCTAAAACGATTATACCGCCAATACCCGCTGGCGAGACTTGGACGGAAGATCAATGGAAGGCAATCATGTCCGAGGGAAAGGATATTCTTGTCGCCGCTGCTGCCGGATCCGGTAAAACGGCTGTCCTTGTCGAGCGGATTATCAAAAAAATCACTTCGGAGAACAATCTGATCAACGTCGATGAACTGTTGGTCGTTACGTTCACCAATGCTTCTGCCGCTGAAATGCGCCACAGAATTGGGGAAGCACTCGAAAAAGCAATCGGCAATCATGCTGATTCAGCACACTTGATAAAGCAGCTGAGTCTATTAAATCGAGCGTCGATTTCAACGCTCCATTCCTTTTGCCTAGAAGTCATCAGAAAATATTATTATTTGATCGATATCGACCCTGGATTCAGGATCGCGGATGCAACTGAGGGCCAGCTCTTGCGCGATGAAGTGATCGAAGAACTTTTTGAAGAAGAATACGGAAAAGCAGATAATCAGCCATTTTTCCATCTCGTGGATGCATTCACGAATGACCGCAGCGATGAAGGGTTGAAGGAGATCATCGCTGACTTGTTTGATTTTGCGAGATCAAATCCTTCCCCTGATGCCTACCTCGATTCCATTGTCACTATGTACGATGCAGCAGGGTGCTCGGCGATCGAGGACTTGCCATTCATGAACGTGCTCACCGCGGATATTGAACTTCAGCTCTATGGAGCGAAACAGCTGCTTGAAAAAGCGCTCGAGCTCTCTAAAATGCCGGGCGGACCTGCACCAAGGGCTGTGAATTTCACTGAAGATCTTCATGTGATGGATACCTTGCTTGCTGCTAGTGAACAATCGTGGGGAGAACTGCATGAAGCGATTCAGCTTGCTGATTTTGGCAGGGCAAAGATATGTCGCGGCGATGAATACAACAAAGATCTCGTCGATAAAGCGGCCAAGCTTCGGGACCGGGCAAAGAAGATAGTCCAAGATTTGCGAAACGAACTGTTTTCCAGGAAGCCAGAAAGCTTCCTGAAGGATATGCAGGAAATGAGACCGCTGATCGCTGTGCTAATCGGCTTAGTGAAAGAATTTTCCCGCCGGTTTGCAGAAGTAAAGCAGGAGCGTGGCATCGTAGATTTTTCAGATCTGGAGCATTACACACTTGAGATACTAACTGCAAAAACTGAGGAGGAAAATGTATCGCCTGGAGTGCCTTCCGAAGCTGCACTGGCCTACCGCAATAAATTCAAGGAAGTGCTGGTGGATGAATACCAGGATGTAAACATGGTCCAGGAAGCGATTCTTCAGCTCGTCTCAATGGAAAGCGAAGCAGCCGGGAATCTGTTCATGGTCGGGGACATGAAGCAATCTATCTACAAATTTCGGCTTGCCGAACCAACCCTTTTCCTCGGAAAGTACAATAGGTTCACGGCTCATGGTGAAGGAACTGGCTTGAAAATTGATCTTGCCAAGAATTTCAGGAGCCGAAGCGAAGTACTGGATGGAACGAATTATTTATTCAAACAAATCATGGGCGCAACAGTCGGCGAAATTCATTACGATGATAATGCTGAGTTGAAGAAAGGGGCTCTTTATCCAGACGATGATTCCTTCCCGGTCGAACTGCTGTTGATTGATAGGGGAGAAGGTACCTCGTCAGACTCTGATTCCTCAGCAGAGAATGAGGCTGCTGAGGCTGAATTCGACGCTGAAGATTTGGAACAGTCGCAGCTTGAAGCAAGGCTGATGGCGAAGCATATTAAGGATATGGTAGAAGAACGAAGAGGCGTGTACAATCCAAAAATGAAAACATCCAAGCCTATTCATTATCGCGATATTGTCATCCTTCTTCGCTCCATGACTTGGGCCCCTCAAATCATGGAAGAGTTCAAGCGGCAGGGGATCCCGATTTACGCGAATCTGTCTACCGGTTATTTTCAGGCGACAGAGGTAGCAGTCATGCTTTCTTTGCTGAAAGTAATCGACAATCCTTATCAGGATATCCCGCTTGCTGCGGTACTGAGGTCTCCGATTGTCGGCTTGGACGAAGAGGAACTGGCCATCATTCGAATCAGCCAGAAAAGAGGCTCGTTCTATGAGGCATTGACGGCATTTTGCCTAAACAGGCCAACATTGGAAAAGGAAGCCCTCCATGAAAAAACCAGTCGTTTCTTTGAAGCTTTGAAAAAATGGAGAACGGCCGCAAGACAAGGTTCCGTGTCGGATTTGATCTGGCAGCTCTACAGGGAGACAAGGTTCTTTGATTTTGCTGGCGGAATGCCAGGCGGAAAACAACGGCAGGCTAATCTTAGAGCACTTTATGATCGCGCCAGACAATATGAAGCAACCAGCTTCCGCGGCTTGTTCCGATTCTTGCGCTTTATTGAACGGATGAGAGAGCGCGGCGATGATCTTGGTGCTGCAAGGGCACTGGGAGAACAAGAGGACGTTGTTAGAATCATGACAATCCATAGCAGCAAGGGGCTGGAATTTCCAGTCGTTTTCGTCGCAGGGCTTGCCCGTAAGTTCAATACGATGGACTTGAAAAAATTCTACATGCTCGATAAGGAATTTGGCTTCGCAGCAAAGTACATCAATCCAGAGAAGCGAATCTCCTTTCCATCTCTCCCGCAGCTGGCATTTAAGCGAAAGCATAAGATGGAAATGCTTGCCGAAGAGATGCGCGTCCTCTATGTAGCCTTGACTCGTGCAAAAGAAAAGCTTTACCTGATCGGTTCTGTGAACGATGCAGTCAAGACGATCGGCAAGTGGCAGGACGAGGCAAGCCAATCGGACTGGCTCCTTGACGACTATGTGAGGGCATCTGCATCAGGCTATATCGACTGGATAGGGCCAGCTATCATCCGGCATAAAGATTGTGAGTCAATCAAGGGCAGCCAGGCAATCCTTCATCCTCAACTAGACGAAGAGATTCGCTGCCATCCATCCCGCTGGAAAATAGCAACGGTTAACGCAGAGGAAATCGTTTCATATGCGGATGAGAAAGACAAAGAGCGCGATGGCCTGATGGACCTTGTAGCAGCTGGCCAAGCTGTAAATACGGGATCGAAATTGGCTGATAAGGTCCATGCACAGCTTTCATGGAAATACCCTTATAAGGAAGCTGCCAATTTCCGTTCGAAACAATCTGTAACCGAACTGAAGCGTAATCTTGACACAAGAGATGAGGAGAGCGGAACACAAATCGTCCACCAGTTTACGAAGCAAAACCTTAACAGGCCAAGGTTCATGCGGGAAAAAATGGTTACCCCAGCAGAGCGGGGAACCGCGATGCATATGGTCATGCAGCATCTTGATCTTTCCAGGCCGGTTACAGATGCAAGCCTTGTTTTACAGCTTGCACAAATGGTTGAGAAGGAGCTGCTGTTCCCTGAGCAGAAGGAAGCAGTTGATCAAAAATGGATTCTTGCCTTTTTCGATACCGAAATCGGCCAGCGGCTTCTCGAAGCAAACAATGTCCGCCGTGAGGTTCCCTTTTATCTCTCCTTGCCGGCAAAAGAGGTTTACCCTGATTGGCAGAGTGAAAATGAGCCAATTTTCATTCAGGGGGTCATCGACTGCATTTTCGAGGACGAAAAGGGAATCGTCCTGCTCGACTTTAAGACAGATGGCATCAACGACCGCTATAAAGGCGGTTTCGAACAGGCAAAACCGATTTTAAAAGAACGTTATCAGGTCCAGATCAGCCTGTATGCAAAAGCGATCCAACAATTATGGAAAAAGCCAGTTGAAGAGAAATATTTATATTTTTTCGATGGCGGCCATCTTTTGGAAATGGATCAACTCGGTTGAAGGGGATCTTTCCACCTGAAAGATGCCCTTATAGAGATGGAAATGCCCTTATAGAGGTGAAAATGCTCGCCTAAGGGTATCTTTCCGCATTTGGATGCAATTTAGATACTAGTTCCAGTTTTTTTCTTTTGTATAAAGAATAGTGTCATCCGTTCCAATCAACAGCCCGTTCATCAGCAAAACCAAAAAAGGACCGGGCGCAGTTTGCCCGGTTTTTCTTATGTTGACCCTTTTTTATTAGAACTTTACGCGAATCTGCAATCAATGTTAATTATTCCCTACAGTCGGCTGATCGATCAGGTTGGCATCGAGAACATTGCTGGCGCTTAGCCCATTATTAGTAACAATGAGACCGCCAGTGTTAAATCCACCCTGCCCAGCGACTGTCTTTGTATTGCTTTTAGGAGAGATGAACAGAGTGTCGCCAAACTGCACCGTTCCCCCGCCGACACTAAAGATTTGAACAGGCCCTATGATTGCTGGCATGAAAAACATCCTTTTCTGCTATTGTTATGGGCAATATGGACAACCAGTCAAGAGTATAAACCAACTTCATAGTCGCCCAAAAGTAAATATGAAGTGGCCAGATTTTTATTGGACATCAATCATTGCTGAATTTTCGTACGTGGCAACAGATGTCGAATGTGCTTTACTCTTGATTCCAGCAAAACATTGCAAGTATTCCCAAGATGAACAATCGATGAAGAAGATACCCCGGTGATGTCAATATTTCGAACCTTTAAAAAAGGGTGAATCGTATGAGTGTGACCTATGATTGTTTCCATTTCCGGTTGAAATGCTATTGGTTCTGAAAAAATTGGATAGGAAGAATATTCCCCTTCTGTACCAAAAAAAATTTCTGCCTCTCGCTGAACTGCAAGAGCATTGGAACGACCTTCGATGTGCTGGGAATCGCCAATTTGAAACACCGATGATAGGATAACAGAATCAATCTTTATCCGATCGACGGTGGCCATTCTTTTCATCGGCATCATCAAATTTTCGGGGAAAGTGGCACAAACGGCCCGACTATGAGGGATTCAGCCGGTGTATCAAATGTCGCAGCCAAATTGATGGTGTCTGCATCCCCGACCAGTAACAGAGAGGAGCTTGAAACACCGATAATCTTGATGTCACCAACACAAATATCCCGGTTATAGACTTGAAAGTTCATTCTGAATTCCCTTCCTTTACATGATCCGGCAGATTTTTCAGAAACAGGAATACCCCATTTTGGATTTCCTGCTTAAGAAGTTCAACTACCTGTTCCGATAATTCGGAGCTGATTTCAGGAGAATTTTGATTGGATGATCTCTCTTTTAAATGTGCTGAAACTCTGCCGGATAGTTGTTTTTTGATATCGTCTTTAATAAAAGTAAAATAGGAATCGTCGACCCTAATCCCCAGTTTCTCTTGTGCCTCACGATAAATACGTTCTAAATCTGTTTCGAGATATTGATGTAGGGCAGTTTCCATTTCGATCGTTCTTTTAAACAGCTGTTTTCCGGGATTTGGAACATTTACCGCCTTTTGATCAACCGAAAAATCATCGATTCCTTCTAAATCAGTCGGATTGAGGCCAATATTTAAAGTTCCTTCTAGCGTTTCTACTTTCAACTGGTCGAATTTGTACTCGATATTTCCAATTTGGACTGGTGGACGCTCCTTCAATACGGCAATGTCTTGCTTCAGCTCCAAAATCATCTTTTCCAGTCTCGCTATTTTTTTGTTTTGGTGCTCTACATATAAATGCATCTTTTTAACATATTCATAAAATTCAGCATTCAAATGAATCACCTCAATTCGACCAGTATTTTCCTACCATGAACGGGATACACCTGAAGTTAAAGGGACAGCAGGCGTCTCAAGTACGTTGTGTGAATCATCATCTGGTTCTTCCATCCCTGTGTAGATTTGCGAAGGATGCAGCGCTTCTGGAGCAGGCTCTACAAAACCGCCGGTATTATAAAGATTGGAAATAGACTTAATCATCCCGGTGCTTCCAATTTGCAAAACAGAAGAGTTGGTGATGCCTTCTACTTTTAAAAAGTTAATATTGATTGACTGTTGTATATAAAAATTCATCCGAATCACCCGCATTATGCGTTAAAATAGTTGCCTTGATCGATACCATCTTGATCATAGGTATTCGTTGCACTTTGATTATTGTATATAGTCAAGCCGTCACCGGTATTGAATGAGCCAGCTCCAGAAAAGGTTTTTGCATTGGAGATCGGGTTAATGCTGTAAACATCGCCAATGTGGAAGACGGCGCTGTTTCCGAGTGAGACGACCTGTGCGATTCCTACAATTGCTGGCATTAAGCAACACCCTTTAGTTAGATTTCTTTATTATCATATGTGCCCAGAGGAAGAATGTGATTAAAATGCCTATCAGTTTCAAAAAGGGTGGCATTTTTCAATTAAAAATTTTGTTATGCAACAGTACGAATGCTATATAACAGAAGGATAATATGGTAAAATATCTATATATTTAGAATTTTTAATCATACCTTGAGGAGGCAAATATGAACGTTCCATTGCTGTTGAACCAATTTCTAGATCGCGCGGTTTCCCTTTATGGAGACAAAAAGGCTATTTTTTCCGAGGACAGGGCGCTTACCTATTCTGATCTTAATGAACGAGTAAATCGGCTTTCTGATGGACTGAGGAAGCTTGGAGCTGTCAAAGGGGACCGCATTGCCTACCTTGCTCCAAATTCGCTTGAAATGCTTGAAGGTTTCTATGGTGTTTTCCAGGTCGGAGGTGTGATGGTTCCTCTGAACATCCGCCTTAAACCGGAAGATTATCTATTCATCCTTAATCACAGTGAATCCAAAGTGTTATTTGTTGATCAAGACTTATACCATCTAATCCAGCCGATCAAGAATCAGCTGGAAACAGTGAAGGAAATCATTGTCCATTACAAGGAAGAGAGCACGGTGGAAACCGGGTACGATGATTGGCTTTTACAGCATTCTTCTGAACCGTTTAAACGCGAAGAGCTTGACGAAAATGATGTTTGCAGTCTCCTTTATACAAGCGGGACAACGGGTAATCCAAAGGGTGTCATGCTGACGCACAGGAATAATTATCTACATGCTATGAGCTCCATGCATCATTTGCGGGTCAGCGATGAAGACGTGCTGATGCATGTCCTGCCAATGTTTCATGTAAATGGATGGGGTTCACCATTTTATTACACAGCAAATGGATCATCGCAGGTATGCTTCCGAAAGACGACTCCCGAGGCGATCTTCAGCGCATTAGAAAAGCATAGAGTCAGCGTGATGCATATGGCACCGACAGTTTTGAATGCCTTGCTCCAGTATTATGAAAAAAATGTTCCAACCATTGAACAGCAGGTGCGTGTAGTCATCGCTGGTTCCGCTCCGCCGCCGGCATTCGTTACCCGTGTCGAAAAAGAACTTGGCTGGGAATTCATCCAGGTATACGGTATGACAGAAACTTCCCCTTTAAGTACAATTTCTACAATCAGATCGCATTTGAAGGAGCTGCCTTTGAATGAACAGTACCGAATGAAAGCGAAGGCAGGGATCTCGATGATTGGCTGCCAGGTAATGGTTGTCAACGATTTTGGCGAAGAGGTTGCCCATAACGGCAAGGAAATTGGCGAAATAACAACCCGAAGCAATGGCGTAATGAAAGGCTACTGGAAAAATGAAGAGGCTACCATGGAAACGATTCGCAATGGCTGGCTTCACACAGGCGATATGGCGACAGTAGACGAATACGGGAATATCGATATTGTTGACCGTAAAAAAGACGTCATTATTAGTGGAGGCGAAAATATTTCATCCATCGAAGTGGAGGGAGCATTGTACGACCATCCGGCTGTCCTAGAAGCTGCCGTTATTGCCGTCCCACATGAAAAATGGGGAGAGACCCCGCACGCATATATCGTTTTACGCGAAAACGAACAGATTACGGAAAAGGATCTTATTGCATTTTCCAGGGACAAACTGGCCCATTTCAAAGCCATAACTGGGGTAACTTTTGTGGAAGAACTGCCGAAAACTGCATCCGGTAAAATCCAAAAGGTCCAATTGAGAAAGGAGTACTTGGAAACAAGCTTAAAAGAGTAAAAATGCCACAAAAACTTCGTTATCATCTACAAGGATTCCTTATCAAAGCATAGCAGTGTGAACGAAAGAATACCAGCATCAGTAGTTTCTGCGTTGGATCCTTTCGTTCCTTTTGCCATATTTGCCGATAGTGTGTTATACATAGATTATATGTTAAACATTGGATGAAATGAGGAGGAAAATGGAGAGCAACGGAGAGGCATCGGGCAGGATTGTTTCGATCGACAGAATGCGGGGATTTTCATTGTTGGGGATTTTGCTCGTCAACATGATTTCATTCCACTCACCGTATTTTTCTATCGATCCTGAAACCTGGTGGAATGGAAATATCAATGTATTTACTTACAGATTCATCGATGTGTGGATCCAGGCCAGCTTTTATCCGTTGTTTGCCATGTTGTTCGGGTATGGGCTGGTAATCTTAAGAGAGCGGATCCTTGATAAAGGTCTGAAGTTCACTCCATTTGTCGTGAGAAGGCTTTCGCTGCTACTGCTGATTGGATGCCTTCATGCTTTTTTGATCTGGGAAGGGGATATCCTGATAACCTATGCAGTCTGCGGGTTTGTCTTTCTTTTCTTTTTGGGATGGAGCGCAAAAAGATTGATGATTGCAGGTTTGGTTATCTATATTGTTCCAAATGTCTTTCTCGTGTGGATGCTTGGTGCAGCCTCGGCAGTGGAAGGAGGCGCCGCGTTTTCGATGTATGATGCACAGGCTGCAAAACAGGCAATGACTGTCTATCAAACTGGCAGCTTTGCCGAAGTGACAGAGCAAAGAATGACAGAGTGGTATAAAAATAATAATCTCACCGGTTTGTTCTTTTATTTGATCACCATTTTGCCTTTGTTCCTGATTGGAGCCGGCGCGGCCAAGATGAGGCTTTTCGAACAAGTGCACAGGAATAAGAAAAAGATTGGCGCATTTGCAGCAGGACTTGCCGCCATCGGTCTGCTGATCAAGTTCGTTCCCTACCTTTATGGCAGAACGTATTGGACCGATTATGCTCAGGATATTTTTGGCGGAGCGATGCTGGCAATGGCTTATGCATTGATAATTGCCCTTCTTTCCGAATCCAGGAAAATGGACAGAGTCTTATATCCGCTCGAAGCTGCAGGCAGGCTATCCATCAGCAACTACTTATTCCAGTCCATCTTTTCGACGATGGTTTTTTACAGTTACGGACTCGGTTACTATGGAGATGTTTCCATATTCGCTGGAACTATGCTCGCTCTTTCGATTTATGCAAGTCAATTAGCTTTCAGCAGCTGGTGGCTCAAAAGATTTTATTTTGGCCCGGTCGAATGGCTGTGGCGAAGCGGTAGTTATTTACATATTCAGAAATTCAAAAAACCGCCAGGAATATGATTAGGCAAGGAGACGAGAAATTACACAGAGGGGGAAATTTAAATGAAATTCGCTACGATAAAAAACGAAAATGGCCAATGGATCGGAATCGTAAATGATAAAGGAAGCCATGTTCTGCCACTGCGGGAAGTTCATGAAAAGATGAGTGGCAATGCTTACATTCCAGCTGACATGGTTCAAGCCATTTCGTTAGGTGACCAATTTTATCAGGAAGCGGAAAAGACGGTCCAGTGGGTGAAGGATAACAAACTGGAAAGCGACTTTTTCCTTCCGCTTTCAACTGTTGAATTACTGGCGCCAATCCCGCGACCGGCTAAAAATATTTTTTGTGTCGGGAAAAATTACGCCGAGCATGCGATTGAATTGGGCAGCAAGGAAGATATTCCCGAGCATGTGATGGTGTTTACGAAAGCCCCTACGACTGTAACCGCTCATGAACAAAATATCTTAGCCCAAAGGGAACTGACAGAGCAATTGGACTATGAAGGGGAACTAGCTGTTGTCATTGGCAAAGAAGGGAAAGCGATCACGAAGGAAGAAGCCTTGGATTACGTGTTTGGCTACACGATTATCAATGATGTTACCGCCCGGGACCTCCAGGAAAAGCACAAGCAATTTTTCATCGGCAAAAGCCTTGATACTGCGTGCCCGATGGGACCATGGATTGTCCATAAGTCAGCAATCGCGAATCCGAATGCACTGGATATAAAAACAACTGTAAACGGCGAATTAAGGCAAGATTCCAATACGGAAAAATTTATTTTTCCGATTGAAGAAGTGATTGCCGTCCTTTCACAAGGAATGACACTGGAGCCAGGTGACATCATTGCGACTGGAACACCGGCTGGAGTGGGAAAAGGGTTTAAGCCGCCAAGGTTCTTAAAATCTGGAGATCTCATTGAAATTTCGATCAAAGGAATTGGGACGTTAAGAAATAAAGTCGAATGAATACACCGCCGCTAATTGATAGGATTATCCATACTGTTATGGTATGATATTTTAGACTTTACAATTAGGAGGACGGTACATGATACATGCCCATATAACAGCCTGGGTTTTGGCTTTGGTTTTATTCTTCGTGGCATTGGGACTACATAAAGGCGGTAACGAAAAGGGTGCGAAAATTGCCCATATGGTCCTAAGATTATTTTACGTGCTGATTCTATTGACTGGCTTTTGGCTTCTTTTCAGCATTACAATCGACATTATGTACGTGCTGAAAGCGGCGGTTGGCCTGTGGGTCATCTCTATGTTTGAAATGATCGTGATCCGTACAAAAAAGAACGAAAAGGCATCTGTTTTGTGGATCCAATTCACCGTGGCTCTTCTGCTTGTACTATATTTAGGCTTTTCCCTTCCACTTGGCACTGATTTGTTCTAAATCGAAGTTGTCGAAAAATTGCTGTCCATAAATGGGCAGCTTTTGTTTTTCCCCCCTATCGTTATGGGAACAATTATGATAATTTAAGAGGGAGGGTTATTGGAGAAATAAAGATAGGGAGAATGCTATGGCTACAACAAAAAGCTGCGTTTATGAAAGTGATAGACAAGTTACTAGCTTTATAGAGAGCAATTCATTCAAAGAACATGCAAATCTTTTAGTGCAAATTTTTTATACAAAAGCAGAAAAACTACCGCATCTGCAGCAATTTCTGATGAAGCAGCTTCCATTGTCTGTGCTGGTGGTGTGTGATGACAGAGGCAAGTATTGCGCTGAACATCCTTATCTTATCTATTTTACTATTCTCAACAAGCAAGAGCTCCTTCCTGAGGGGAACGACAAACACACCATCAACAGATTGTCCCACCTGCTAACAGCCTCGCAACAAGACATTCTTCAGTTAAATGAGAGCCTTAAGATTTCTCAACAATATTATCAGTCCTTGTTTGAATATAATGAAGATTTTGTTTATTCCACCGATCGGAACGGGGCTTTTACAAGTGCTAATCGGTCGTTCATGAAAACCTTCGGCTATGATGAAAGCGAACTGATTGGCAGGCCTGCGCACCATTTTATCGATCCAGAAGACATTCAACGTGCAAAATGGTATTTTCTTCAGGCATTGGAAGGAAAAGAACAATCCTATACAATCGAAATTCGCATCAAAAGCGCTGAACCTCAAATTTTTGAAATCAAAAACATTCCGATTACAGTCAATGGTTCCTGTGTGGGAATACATGGAATCGGCAGGAATATCACCTGCCAAAAAAAGACAGAAGAAAAAATCATTCAGCTAGCCTATTATGACCAGGATACAGGTTTGCCCAACAGAATGAGATTCACGGAAAAGCTGGAGAAAATGGTCCATCGTGCAAAGCAGAAGAAAGAACTGCTTGCCGTCCTTGTTATTGATCTTGACCGCTTTATGATCATCAACGACAGTCTAGGACATTCTGCCGGTGACTTTGTTTTAAAACAACTGGCGGAAAGACTGCACAATCAGATGCCAACAGGCGCCTATCTGGCAAGATTCAGCGGCGATACCTTTACGTTGCTGTTGACAGAGGATGTCAGCATCGACCTGACGACCAAGTGGGCAAGAGAATTCCAAAGGCTTATCTCATTGCCTTTGTCTTACCAGAATCAAGAATTTATGGTAACGGCCAGTATTGGAGTCAGCTCTTTTCCAGAGGATGGCTTTGATGAACATACGCTGCTGAAAAATGCTGATATAGCGATGAACCGTTCAAAAAGTCAGGGCGGGAATAAGATCACGTATTATTCAACCGGGATGAATGATCAAGCAATGGTTCGCATGGAACTGGAAAGCTACTTAAGAAAAGCACTCCAGAAAAACGAATTCCATCTCTACTATCAGCCGCTGATGGACTTGAAATCAGGAGAAATTACTTGTATCGAAGCGCTTATTCGCTGGCAGCATCCTCTTCTTGGCCTTGTTTCACCGGCGCAGTTTATTCCGTTAGCCGAAGAAACTGGGTTGATTGAAGAGATTGGCGCATGGGTCCTGACAACAGCCTGTGTTCAAACAAAGTACTGGCAGCAAAACGGATTTCCTAATCTAGGAATTTCCGTTAATGTCTCAGCCTATCAATTCCAGCAACATACCTTTCTAAGCAAGGTGATGGAGGCTCTTCACGTTTCAAGGCTTGCTCCGGCATCCCTATCGCTCGAATTGACAGAAAGCGCGATGCTGAAGGATATCGGTTACAGCATTTCCATCATGAAGTCATTACAGGAACTAGGAGTGAAAGTATCAATGGATGATTTCGGCACAGGGTATTCGTCATTAAGTTATTTACGAAATTTACCGATTGATACCCTGAAAATCGACCAGTCATTCATCAAGCACCTGCATGACGATCCATCCAATATTGCCATTGTTAAGGCAATCATCACCATGGGCCAGGGACTAGCTGTGAGCATCGTTGCGGAAGGCGTAGAGACACATGAACAGATGAACATCTTGAGAGATCTGGATTGCCACTATGCTCAAGGTTACTATATCCAGAAACCGCTTGATACGGCTGCCTTTGAACAAGGATTTAGGACTGTAGAAAACATTGCATACACGGTAAAATAAGCGATTAGAAGCGAAAACCTGCCTTCCCTCGAATGCAGGTTTTATTGCTGTTTACGATATTCGTTCGACCACCGTCCGCTTTCCGTTGTTCAAGGTCAATTCAAACCGGTCCATTTGGATTTCATAATAATCAAAATGATGCTGTACGCTGCAAATATGTTCTTCGTTGTCGAAAATCAAAAAATTCACTCCGGATCTTCCGGCTTTATGATCAAGAAATGTTAGATGATTATAACAATAGATGCAATCATAGAGCGAGAACTTCAACGAATTCAAGGTTTGAATGAATTGGACAAATGCCTCATCATTCAATTCATCCAGCAGACGTTCGAAAGAATAGATCAGCTGCTTTCTGATTCTGATCATTTCCTGATCTGTAAGGGATAGGATTTCCTTGCCAGTCTGGATGTTGCCGTCATCCAGTAAAATCCCTTTACACCATTTGCTGTTTCGCTGCACTTCTACCTCTTGGTGGGCAAACTCCTCAATAAGGGCTGCTTCCTCCGTCTCTTCATCAAAGAATATCCATTGTGCATTAATATGCTCTACAGTTCCGGCATTGAATGACCGGGGTTGGTATTCGATAAGATTGCTTCGTTGTTGTCGATTCATTTGGATCCTCCATTTATTGTCGCTCACCTTCTTTTTAGACAGATTTTGATGAATTTATAACAGATGGATAAGTTAGGCGATTAACCAGATGGAATCTTTCTGCATAAGATGAGTAATGCATAAGCGATTCAGGAAAAAGTTCCGCTGAGAAGGGATGATCATTAATGTGTGGAATTACAGGCTGGGTAGACTATCGTAGAAATTTAGATCATGAGCATCAATTAATTGCCAAGATGGCGGAAACTTTAAGCAAAAGAGGTCCTGATGATACGAATGTATGGACTTCGCAGCATGCAGCGCTGGGACATAAAAGGCTGGTGGTTGTCGATCCCGAGGGAGGCAAGCAGCCGATGACCAGAGCACAGGGAGATAGCCGCTATACCATTTGCTATAACGGAGAACTCTACAATACCGAGGACCTGAGGAAAGAACTGCTAGTAAAAGGATATTCTTTTCATGGCCATTCTGACACAGAAGTATTGCTTACTTCTTTCATGGAATGGAAGGAAAATTGCCTTGAATATTTAAATGGAATTTTTGCCTTCGCTGTTTGGGACCATCTGGAGGAAAAGCTGTTCATCGGTCGCGACCGTCTTGGCGTGAAGCCGCTGTTTTTCATGGAAACAGCGGGAGGATTTATGTTTGCCTCTGAACAAAAGGCGCTGTTGGCACATCCTGAAGTGAAAACAGAGGTAGACAGAGAAGGATTATGCGAGGTTTTTGGGCTCGGGCCATCCCGGTCACCTGGGGCTGGTATTTTTAAAAATATGAAGGAACTTCGTCCAGGGCATGGACTCATTTTTTCAAAAAATGGGCTGAAAATTTGGAGGTATTGGAACGTCAAAAGCGAAGAACACACAGACAGTCTTGAAGAAACTTCTGAGAAGGTACGTGAGCTGTTCACAGACGCCGTAACGAGGCAACTCGTTTCCGATGTTCCACTGTGCACGTTCCTTTCTGGCGGATTGGATTCAAGTGCCATTACGGCGATTGCCGCAAACCATTATAAAAAAGAGGGCAAAGGAAGCCTGCATACGTACTCCATCGATTATGAAGGAAATGATCAGTACTTTAAGGTAAGCGAGTTTCAGCCTAATGCGGATGCCTTCTGGATCAATAAGATGACAGAAACATTTGGGACCGTTCATCATAACAGCGTTATCTCCCAACAAGAACTGGCAGCTTATTTGACAGAAGCTGTGCATGTTCGGGACTTGCCAGGAATGGCAGACATTGACTCTTCCCTTCTTTGGTTCTGCCGGGAAATCAAACAGGATTTCACCGTCAGCCTTTCGGGTGAATGCGCAGACGAAATCTTTGGAGGGTATCCATGGTTTCACCGGGAGGATGATCTCAACCGACAGGGATTTCCTTGGATGCGTTCCATTAATGAGCGGCAGAATATGCTGAGAGATGATTGGCGAAAAAAATTGAATTTGGAAGATTATATGATGGCGAAATTCAATGAGACAATAGCTGAGGTGCCGGTACTTGATGGAGAGAATCAAATCGATGCAAAGCGGCGACAATTATTCTATTTAAATATCACCTGGTTCATGACGACCCTGCTCGACAGGAAGGACCGGATGAGCATGGGCGCCAGTCTTGAGGTGAGGGTGCCGTTTGCGGACCATCGACTTGTCGAATATGTTTGGAACATCCCGTGGGAAATGAAAATGCACGGAAACAGGGAAAAGGGAATCCTCCGTAAGGCATTGCAAGGAATACTGCCTGAGGAAGTATTATACCGGAAAAAAAGTCCATATCCGAAGACCCACCATCCCGGCTACACTCAGGCAGTGAAAGGAATGCTATCAGATTTCATGTCCGATTCGAACAGTGCGCTGCATGAATTCTTCGACAAAACTACGCTGCAAAAAATGATTGAAACCGAGGGCGCATCCTTCAAGGTTCCATGGTTCGGCCAACTTATGACCGGACCGCAGCTGCTTGCTCAGCTTGCTCAGATTCATATCTGGTTCCGGGACTATCATATTAATATTGCAGATTAAGAAAATCTATTTTGCAGCTACAAAGGACTTTCTCATCCATAACCTTGATTTCCAGCGCCAGAGCATGAGCAGTCCGCGCAGCCATTCGTCGGCAATGAAGGCGATCCAGATGCCGACAAGACCCATTTCTAAATAGATTCCTAGAAAATAAGAAAGGGGTACACTGACTCCCCACATGATCAGAATGCCTATATAAACCGGAAATTTCACATCGCCAGCTGCTCTTAATGAACTAATCAGCACCAGATTGAAAGATCTGCCGGGTTCAAGAATGATCGTAAGCAAAAATAAGATAGTGCCGAGTTCAATAATGCTGGGGTTATCAGTAAAGATCCCCAGCAATTTTTTTGAAAAGAAGGAAGCGGTCACTGCTGAAGCGATCGAAATCATTATTGCAAGTTTTAAACTATTCATAGCTCGTTTATAGGCAAGCTCGACTTCATTTGCGCCGACCATATGGCCAATTAATATCTGTGTTCCTTGACTGATCGCGATACTAAAAAGAAATATGAACATCATGATATTTTGTGTATATACCTTAGCCGTCAGGGCCTGTGTTCCAAGTGTGGCGATAAAATAAGTGATCATCATTTGCGACCCATTATAGCTTAAATTCTCGCCGGCAGAAGGAATCCCGATATGGAGCAGGTTCTGTAAATGCTTTTTCGGGAAACGGAACAGCAGCGACAATGGCATCGACCCAGGGATCCGCTTTTTCATGACGTAAATCGCTGCAAGCAATCCAACAATCCGACTGACAGTTGTTGAAATCGCTACACCTTCAACCCCAAGCACAGGAAAGCCGAAAGTACCGAAGATGAAGAAATAGTTGCCAATCACATTCAGCACATTCATGCCGATCGTGATATACATGATATCACTAGTAAAACCATAGCTGCGGACGATACTGCTAATCGTCATGATCAGCGACTGAATAAAAGAAAAGCCCCCGACAATTTTTAAATAGGAGTTAGCCTCGTCAAACAGTTCAGGAGGCAGGTCCATCAAGTTGAGCAGCTGCTCGCTGAAAACGAAGACGGCTGCACTCAAAATCAAACCAAAAACAAGATTCGCCCCGATCGAGACAGCGGAAATTTCATGTGCCTCCTTGTGCTGGTTTGCCCCTAGATTCTGCGCAACCAGGATGGCGGTACCTGTGGCGATAAAGCCAAACATGACGATAACCATGGAGAGAATTTGATTGGTTACCCCAACTGCTGCGACTGAGTTGTCCGAGTACAGGGAAAGCATTAAGGTATCCGCATTCCCCATCAGCATATAAAGCATAATTTCAATAAATAATGGCCAAGTAATGGCAAATAACGATAATTTAGCTGTTTTTTTCTTCATGTTTTCCATCTCCAAGTTGTAATTCTGTTTTTATACAGACTCAGGAAGGGATTTAGCGTAAAAACCTTCATTTTTTGTTGGGGAAAATAAAAAAGGTAAGCCCCTTCCCTAAATAGGAAGGGGCTACTAACTTTAAAACTGGAACAACGCATATCCATTTGCGGCAATTTTCGCTGTCAAATCATCGCTATCAGCAGCATATTCTTCTCCAGTGTATATGTTCGTGATTTTCTTGCCTTTTAAATGAAACGGCAGGTGGTAACTTGCTTCTTCATCGCTAATATTCACGACAACCAAAATGGTTGTTTCGCCGTTTGATTTCGTATAAGCAATGCAGCTTTCATGGGAATCCGATGAAAGGAAATGAAGTTCCCCCTCATTCGCCAGCAGCGGATATTCCTTGCGAAGGCGGATCATCTTCTGAACATGCTCAAACATATTCTTGTTCTGATCTTCTTCCTTCCACTTCATGCATTCTCGGCAGCCTGGATCCTGCGGGCCGCTCATCCCAATTTCATCGCCATAATAGATACAAGGTGTACCAATATAAGAAAGCAGGATCGTGAAAATCTGTTTAAGCTTATCTTCGTCTCCGCTACATTCCGTCAGGATTCTTGGTGTATCATGGCTACCAATCAGGTTGAAGGCGACTTCATTTACGTTTTTCGGATACATATGGTTGACCGTTGTCATGTTTTCCATGAACTCTTGTACCGAAATAGCTCCGCGGGCAAACAAGTTTAAGATATTCGTAGTGAACGGATAGTTCATGACAGCGTCGAATTGGTCGCCGCGCAGCCACGGCATCGAGTCATGCCAGATCTCCCCAAGAATATAGAGATCAGGTTTGATTGCTTTCACTTCAGAACGGAATTTTCTCCAGAAGGCATGGTCGACTTCATTCGCTACATCAAGTCTCCAGCCATCAATATCGAATTCACGTACCCAGTAGCGTCCCACTTCCAAAAGGTATTCCATCACCTCCGGATTTTCCGTGTTCAGCTTTGGCATCGATTTTTCAAAAGCAAATGTCTCATAGTTTGGCTTTGGCTCCATTACGAGCGGAAATTCTTTCGTGTGGAACCAATTTTTATAAGGAGACGCTTCCCCTTGTTCCAGAACATCCTGGAACTGCGGAAAATAGAAGCCGCTATGGTTGAACACTGCATCAAGCATGACTTTGATTCCATGCTCATGGCAAACCTGGATCAGCCGTTTAAGTGTTTCCTTATTCCCAAATTGCGGGTCGATTTCCATATAATCGATTGTATCGTATTTATGGTTGGAATAAGCCTTGAAAATCGGTGTAAAATAAATACCGGTAATCCCAAGGTTAACCAGGTAATCGATATTCTGGATTACACCTTGGAGGTCCCCGCCAAAAAAGTTATCTCTCTCAGGTGGTGCGCTTCCCCATGGCAAAGTACCTTCAGGATCATTAGCAGAATCGCCATTTCCAAAGCGCTCTGGGAAGATCTGATACCAGACTGTATCCTTCACCCAGCCAGGAGCACGAAATACGTCAATATTATTGATGTAAGGGATAGCAAAATAGTATCCTGTATCGTCTAACGGCGGTTGGTCGTAAAAACCTTTTTCCGTCAGACAGGCTGTTTCAATACCATCATTCAATAGGAATCCATAACGCAATCTTTTATGAGGCGGTTTAATCGAGACAAACCAATAATCGAATAACTGGTCCGCACCGCTTTTCCTCATTGGAACGGTATTTGTTGTCCATTTTCCATCGTGCCAGTCATAAGGATCACCATTCAAAAGAGAAACTTCTTTTATGTCATGCTTTTTTGTTCTAATGCGAATATGTAGCTCTTCATTCGTGCAAGCGTATGCATCATTGTCTCCAGGACGGTGGGAAATCGCTTCTTTTAACAAGGAGGAAACCATTCCTTTCATTATCAAATACGATCAATGTCAGATTAAAACAAGGGTAGACCACCTATTTAGAAATGTCAAATAAAAATAGCCGATTTACAAAAAAATAAAAATTTATTGGCTATAAGTAAAAAAAATAGTTGTCAAAAGGATTTTAGTCTTTATAATAATAAGTAGGTTGTGCAATCGTTTTCATAGAATTGCGGACGGGATTACAAACGTTTGCACAGATTAGAAAACATCATGCACAATTAAAAAAGTAAGGAAACAATTTTAGGAGGGAAATACAATGAAAAAAGGATGGTCAATTTTCATGATGCTGGTCTTAATGATCGGGGCACTTGCGGCTTGTGGACCTAAAGAAGAAAACCCGGTTTCAAACGACACGGGCAAGAAAACAGAAGATGCTTCTAAACCAGAGAAGCTGGTAGTTTGGGAAGACAAAGATAAATCAGGCTGGTTAGAAAAAGTAGCTGCTGATTTCGAAAAAGAAAACGGTATCAAAATCGAGGTTAAAGAAGTAGAAATGGCTACAAAAATGAAAGAGCAATTACGTCTTGACGGCCCAGCTGGCACCGGTCCAGACATTATCACACTTCCGCATGACCAAATCGGTGAGCTTGCAGTTCAAGGACATATTGCTGAACTAAATGTAAGCGATGACGTAAAGGCAACTTTCTCTGAATCTTCTATCGCTGCCCAATCTTTCGACGGTAAATTATACGGACTTCCAAAGTCTGCGGAAACTCCAGTTTTTATCTATAACAAAGCTCTTATGACTGAAGTTCCTGCAACTATGGAAGATCTATATGCATTCGCAAAAGCAAACACGAAAGACGGCAAATACGGTTTCCTTGCACTTTGGGATAACTTCTACTTTGCACACGCTCCAATCGCTGGCAACGGCGGATATGTATTTGGGGAAAAAGACGGCACTCTTAACCCTCAAGATCTGGGTTTGAACAACGAAGGTGCTGTAAAAGGTACAGAGTACATTCAGAAGTGGTATGCTGAAAAGCTATTCCCTAATGGAATTATCGGTGAAAATGGCGGATCTGCTATGGATGGACTTTTCAACGAAGGGAAAGTAGCGTCTGTTATGAACGGACCATGGGCATTTGGTGGCATGAAAGATGCTGGCATCGAATTCGGTGCAGCTCCATTCCCTAAATTTGCAGATGGCACACCAATGAAGACTTTTATGGGTGTGAAAGGATGGCATGTTTCTTCTTACTCAAAGAACCAGGAATGGGCTACAAAATTCCTCGAGTTCATTACAAACGACGAAAACGCTAAGTACCGTTTCGAGCAAACTGCTGAAGTTCCAACTAACGTAGCTTTAGTTGACGATCCAGCAATCGCTGAAAATGAAGGTGCTAAAGCTGTTGCACTTCAAACACAAGACGCAGTTCCAATGCCGAACATTCCTGAAATGGGTGAAGTTTGGGCACCAATGGCCAGCGCCTTGCAAACTGTTGTAACAGGCAAAGCGGAGCCGCAAGCAGCTCTAGATTCAGCAGTTAAGCAAATAGAACAGAACATCCAGCAAAACCACTCGAAATAAAGCAATCTATCATAGAACAGTACATCCATTGAGGAGGTACTGTTCTATTAAGATAAAGCCATAAAGTTGTCGCCTTCTTGAAACAGAAAAAAAGTCTTTTATGGAGCAAACGGTTGCGCTAAAATAAGAGTAAGCCAATCAGGTGCTTCCTGAGAGGGAAAACAAAAGCTTTCGGTATAATACAGAAACAGTATGAAAGATAATGTATTCGTTCTCATAAAGCATCTGATGCTTTTAAACAAGGCTGATTTTGCTAGATTGGTTGTCACAGCGAGGGCTTGTCCTCGATGATCAAGCATCAGCATTGTTTTCGAAAATCGCCTTATCAATTATATAGAAAGAGAAAGGGGAATAGGGATGAAAGCGAAGTCCTATCAAACCAACCACCGCAAAATAGCAACAGCCCTTTCAATGATTCCTGGGCTAGGTCAGCTATACAACAAACAATATTTAAAAGGGACCGCATTTTTAGTTTTAACCGGTGCATTCTTCGGAGTGTTCAAAGACTTGCTAAACATGGGGTTATGGGGCCTGTTTACCCTCGGAGAGCAAACGCCTCGTGACCACTCCATCTTCTTGTTGGTGGAAGGAATCCTGGCATTGATTGTCCTGATTTTTGGAATTGGTTTTTATCTTTTCAGCTTAAATGATGCCTATAAGAATGGCTTAAAAAGAGACACGGGGGAGCGTCTTAGCACGGTTAAGGAGCAATACAATAATTTAATTGATAATGGGTTCCCATATTTGATCATGTCACCTGGATTCCTGCTATTAATTTTCGTTGTTGTGTTCCCGATCATTTTCGTAGTCTTGCTCGCATTTACAAACTATGATCTGTATCATTCGCCGCCTGCGAAACTGGTTGACTGGGTCGGACTGAAAAACTTTTTTGATTTGTTCCAATTGGAATCCTGGCGTCAGACATTCTTCTCCGTTCTTTCATGGACGATCATTTGGACATTCGTCGCAACAACTTTCCAGGTTGCCCTAGGAATGTTTCTGGCGATTCTTGTCAACCAGAAGGACGTTAAAGGAAAGGCAATCATCCGTACCGTATTCATTCTTCCTTGGGCTGTACCTGCTTTCGTATCAATTCTTGTATTTGCTGGTATGTTCAACGAATCATTCGGTGCGATTAACCGGGACATCCTCGGCTTTTTTGGAATCGCTAATATTCCATGGATGACTGAAGCAGTGTATACGAAAATCGCATTGATTATGATTCAGACATGGCTTGGATTCCCGTTCATTTTCGCGATGGTAACAGGGGTCCTTCAATCCATCCCGGAAGAGTTGTACGAAGCAGCAACTGTCGATGGTGCAACAACTTTTCAGAAATTAAAGAACATCACTTTGCCGCTTGTGCTTTTCGCAACTGCGCCCATTTTGATTACACAATACACGTTTAATTTTAATAATTTTAATATCATTTATCTCTTTAACGGCGGTGGGCCAGCAATGCCAGGCGCAAATGCCGGCGGTACAGATATCCTGATTTCGTGGATTTACAGCTTAACGATGACGTCCGCACAGTACTCTAAAGCTGCCGCCATTACCATGCTTCTTTCCTTGATCGTTATCGGAGTAGCTTTATGGCAGTTCAAGAGAACGAAATCATTCCAAGAAGAGGATATGATGTAATATGAGTATCAAAGGACAGAAATACCTCAGACTGACAGGAACGTATCTGATTATTATCGTTATGTTTGCAATTATTTTTTACCCGCTGCTATGGATAGTCGGTTCATCTTTCAATCCAGGTCAGAGCTTGTCCGGTTCAAGCATCATCCCCAAGAATGCTACACTTGATCACTATAAGGAACTGTTCGACACAAACCAGAGCGCTTACTTATTGTGGTACTGGAATTCATTGAAGATAAGTGTTCTGACCATGGTGTTTACTGTCATCCTTGTCAGCTTTACAGCGTATTCTTTTTCACGCTATCGTTTCATTGGACGTAAAAATAGCTTAATGACATTCCTGATCCTGCAAATGATTCCAAACTTCGCAGCCTTGATCGCGATTTTCATCCTTGCATTATTGACTGGCTTGCTTGATACTCATCTAGGTTTGATCCTTGTATATGTGGGAGGCGCAATCCCAATGAATACATGGTTGATGAAGGGCTATCTCGATACAATACCGAAAGAACTTGATGAATCAGCTAAAATGGATGGTGCTGGCCACTTAAGAATCTTTTTCCAGATTGTTATGCCGCTTGCAACACCGATCATCGCGGTTGTAGCATTGTTCGCGTTCATTGCTCCATTCGGTGATTTCATCCTTGCGAGAGTCCTTTTAAGGTCAGAAGAAAAATACACGCTTGCGGTAGGTTTATATGATTTGGTCGCCAAGCAGTTTGGTGCAGAATTCACGACGTTTGCTGCTGGTGCAGTATTAATTGCGGTACCGATTGCCATCCTGTTCCTGTCTTTCCAAAAATACTTTGTTTCTGGTTTGACGGCAGGAGGAACAAAAGGATAATCTATTAGGGCAGAACATGTTAAGCAAAGGCCATTTTTTGGCCTTTGCTTAAATTATGAGGGGGACCGAGGATGAAAAAAAACATCATCTTCATCTTGATTCCGTTCCTTCTGTTTAGCGCTCTCCCAGTAGGTGCAGCGGAAAAAGAAGGACGCAAATGGCAGGATGAAACAATTTACTTTTTAATGGTGGACCGTTTTAACAACGGTGACAATAGCAATGACTTCGAGATAAATGCAAATGATCCAAAGGCCTATCATGGCGGCGATTTCCAAGGTATCATCGATCAGCTGGATTATATAAAGGGCATGGGGTTTAGCGCAATCTGGATGACACCGGTGTTCGATAATGCCGACAAAGGCTACCATGGCTATTGGATTAAAGATTTTTATCAAACAGAGGAACATTTTGGGAGCTTAGACGAATTCAAACAGCTTGTAAAGGAAGCGCATAAAAGGGATCTAAAAATCATTCTTGATTTTGTCGTTAATCATGTTGCTCCTGATCATGAGTGGGTGAACGATCCAGCTAGGCAGGACTGGTTCCATGAAAAGCAGGAGATCCTGGACTGGAATGATCAGGCTCAGCTTGAAAATAACTGGATTTATGGCCTGCCTGATTTAGCACAAGAAAATCCAGAAACACGGAAGTACTTGCTGGATGCTGCAAAATGGTGGATAGAAGAAACAAATATTGACGGTTACAGGCTTGATACGGTCCGCCATGTACCGGTTGAGTTTTGGTCCGATTTTTCAAAAAAAGTGAAAAGTGTCAAAGACGACTTTTATTTGATTGGCGAGGTATGGTCGGAGGATCCTAATTATATTGCTGATTATGATAAGGCGGGAATCGATGGTTTTGTTGATTTTCCATTGAATGAGCAGCTGCGCACTGCATTCGAAAAACCAGATCAGACTTTGGACTGGCTTTTCACAACGGCGGAGAGAAATAAAGCAACTTACGAGAACCCAGAATTAATGGGGAATTTTATCGACAATCACGATATGGTCAGATTTACGAGAAAAGCAGTCCAGAACGGACAGCATCCAGGAACGAGATGGAAAATGGCGCTGACCTATATGTATACGGCTCCCGGCATTCCAATTGTATATTATGGTAGTGAAATTGCGCTCGATGGAGGGGAAGACCCGGATAACCGAAGGCAGATGAGCTTCAGAGCGGATAAAGAATTGATCGAATATGTCACAAAACTTGGGGAACTGCGAAGTGACCTTCCATCTTTAAGAAGAGGAGATCTGGAAGTTCTTTACGAAAAGCAGGGAATGGCCGTTTTCAAGCGCAGCTATCAAGAGGAGACTGCGGTGATTGCGATCAATAATACTTCCAATACTCAGCAAGTCACTTTGACTTCCGAGCAGATTGAGGATAAAAAGGAATTGCGCGGTTTGCTCGCAGATGACCTAGTCAGGAGCAACGATGGGAAATACAATCTGGCACTCGCACGGGAGAGTGCGGAAATTTATGTTCTCGCAGAAAAAACCGGGTTGAATATTCCTTATTTAGTGGCAATGGGTGCTGTGTATGCTGCCTTCTTCGGCTTTATTTTCCTGCTTTTAAAAAGAAGGAAAAAGAGGAACGAATAGCAAAAATTCATCGCTACTAGAAAATTCAGCAAAAAAACTGGACAAATCATTTATAATGATTACAATGGATTGTTCAGGTAGAAGGGTGGGAATTAAATGGCTGTTACTATAAAAGATGTCGCGAAGATTGCAAATGTCGCGCCTTCCACTGTCTCTCGTGTTATCGCCAATAGTTCCAGGATCAGCGAAAAAACGAAGAAAAGAGTCAGGGAGGTTATGGACGAGCTTGGGTATCACCCGAATTTTATCGCCCGAAGCCTTGCTAGCCATTCAACGAGGGCAATCGGGCTTGTCATGCCGAGCTCCAGTGACGCTGTCTTTCAGAACCCGTTTTTCCCAACTGTTTTGACAGGATTGAGCGAGGGGGCACATGCTAAACAATACGCCCTCCACATGACAACTGGGAAGACAGACGATGAAATCTATGACGGTGTTGTCGCGATGGTCCAAGGCGGCAGAGTGGATGGGGTAGTTCTTTTGTACTCAAAGGTAGAAGACCGGGTCATCTCCTATTTGAAAAAACGAGATTTTCCGTTTTTTGTCATCGGTAAGCCGTTTAAAGATGATGAAAATATAAATTATGTTGATAATGATAATTTCAAGGCTGGAAAAGAAGTGACAGAACATTTAATTCAGCTTGGCCATGATCGAATTGCCTTCATCGGAGGGAACCTCGATCTTGTTGTGACGGTAGAGCGTATAGAAGGATACGAGAAAGCACTGAGGAACTCAGGAATCAAGTTAGTAGACGAATACATCATCAATGATGAATTCCTGCAGGAAAGCGGGCAGGATGCTGTTGAAGTGCTGCTGTCACTAGATCAACCACCTTCCGCTTTAGTCGTCGCCGATGACTTGATGGCATTGGGTGTTTTAAATAAGCTTGATGAAATGGGGATTGAGGTACCAAAAGATATCTCGATTGTGAGTTTCAATAACGTCTTGATTGCCGAGATGGCAAGGCCGCCGCTGACTTCTGTTAATATTAATATTTTCGACCTTGGATTCCAGGCAGCCAAGAACTTGATTCAAAAAATTGAGAACCCAGAAGAGCCAATCAAGCGAATTATCGTTCCATTTAACATCGTGACAAGGTATTCATGCGATCGTCCAAAAGAGTCCCTTGTTTAAAAGGGAAAGAGGCAAAGCGCTGCTTCGCCTCTTCCTTTTACCCATTTACAATCGTTCCCCCGTTCACATGGATCGTCTGTCCGCTTACATAACTGGAATCATCGCTTGCAAGATAGACGTATGCCGGTGCTAGTTCAAACGGTTGTCCAGCTCGGCCCATTGGGGAATTTGTTCCAAATTTCGCTACTTCTTCTGCAGTGAATGTTGATGGGATCAGCGGTGTCCAGATCGGACCTGGTGCCACGCTATTAACTCGGATGCCTTGCGATGCAAGAGACATAGCAAGGGAACGCGTAAACGAAACGATTGCCCCTTTTGTTGACGAGTAATCTATCAGCTTCTCATTGCCCTGATAGGCTGTTATCGAAGAAGTGTTCATGATCGAGCTTCCTTTTTTAAGATGAGGTAGAACGGCCTTTGTCAAATGGAAAATCGAGTAGACATTCGTGCGGAACGTTTTTTCTAGCTGCTGGGCAGAGATGTCAAGCAAACTCTTTTGCGGATGCTGTTCTGCCGCGTTATTGACTAGGATGTCAATCTTGCCGAACGCATCAATTGTTTTTCTGACAGCTTCCTCGCAGAACCGTTCACTGCCAACATCTCCGGACAGCAACAGACATTTTCTGCCTTCAGCCTCAATGAGCTCCTTCGTCGTTTTAGCATCAATGCTTTCCTCAAGATAGATAATGGCTACATCTGCACCTTCTTTTGCATAATAAATCGCTACTGATTTGCCAATCCCACTATCTCCTCCAGTGATCAATGCCACCTTGCCAGATAATTTCCCGGAGCCTTTATACTGTTCATCTACCGATTTCGGTTCAGGATTCATCTCCGGCTCCGTTCCAGGCTGATGATCCTGATGCTGAGGCGGAAAACCCTGTTTATTCTTCTCATTCGTCATAGAACAAATCACTCCTTATAAATTTGATTCACCCCTTATTAAATTCCATTAAAAACCAGAAAAAAAACATGGAAAAATCTTCTCAATAAAAATGGCCCCTTTTTATGGCCGTTTGGAAAAAACGGAAACAGGTTTACCTATTTAGGGTGATCCAATGACCAAAATTATATTAATAAGGGAATTAACTAGGGTCTTTCCGCATGAAGATGTCCTTATAGAGGGGAAATGCTTGCATAAGGGTATCTTTCCACATGAGAGATGCCCTTATAGAGTTCGAACTGCCTGCATAAGGGTATCTTTCCGCATGAAAGATGCCCTTATGGTTATTTTAGTAAAAAAACACGAACTTTTGGATTTATTTAAAGACAAATAATAATTTTGCGCTCTGTTGATTGGAACGGAAGACACCTGACGCCCCGCGGAATGCGAGTGTCTTCCGTTCCAATCAACAGCCCCGATTATCAGCCAAAACCAAAAAAGAACCGGGCACAGTTTGCCCGGTTCTTTTTACTGAAGTTTATTTATTTTTAAAGATGGAGTACGTTTTGTAACCGCCTGTCAGATTCTTGACTTCGAATCCGTTTTGTTGAAGGATTCGGGATGCAAGATAGCCACGAAGCCCAACCTGACAAGTAATGAGAATTGTTTCGTCTTTCGGAAGCTCGTTAAGACGACTGCGCAGGTCATCGAGCGGTATGTTTTTTGACCCTTCGATTTTGCCATCAGCAAACTCATCCTCTGTACGAACGTCAATCATGAACGCACCATCAGCGAGCAATTCATCAACCTCATAGTGCTGAACTGTTTCAATTGTTCCATCCACAATATTGGAAGCAACATAGCCTGCCATGTTTACTGGATCTTTTGCGGAAGAGAATGGCGGTGCATAAGCAAGCTCTAGCTCTTGAAGGTCATAGACATTCAAGCCGCCTTTGATTGCAGTTGCGATGACATCAATTCGTTTATCGACACCATCTTTCCCGACAGCCTGAGCACCGAAAATTTTGCCTGTTTTCTTGTCGAAAATTAATTTTAGTGAGATCTGCTCTGCACCAGGGTAATAGCCGGCATGTGACAGCGGGTGAATATGGACCACTTCATAAGGAATACCGAGTCTGCGCAATAGTTTTTCACTGTTGCCAGTCGTTGCAGCTGTCAATTCGAATACCTTCACGATCGAAGTACCAAGCGTTCCTGGGTAGGCAATTTTCCGTCCATTAATATGATGTCCAACAATATGTGCCTGGCGGTTTGCAGGCCAAGCGAGCGGAATCATAGTTGGCTGACCATTGATGTAGTCGGTCACTTCGATTGCGTCTCCCATTGCATAGATAGCTTCATCAGATGTCTGCAAGTATTCATTTACCTTGATCCCGCCGCGTTCGCCAAGCTCAAGGCCTGAATCAGCTGCTAGTTTGTTTTCCGGACGTACCCCAATTGACAAGATGATCAATTCAGCTTCCAGAACCTTTCCGCTTTCAAGGACGACCTTTGTGCCATTGTCCTGGACATCTGTGATTCCATCTCCAAGAATTAGCTCAATTCCATTTCTTCTTAGCTCGTCTTCCACAATTGCCGCCATTTCAGGATCAACTGGCCCCATTACCTGTGGCAATTTCTCTACAAGAGTGACATTTATTCCAGTGTGGACAAGATTTTCAGCCATTTCAAGACCGATGAAGCCGCCGCCGATCACAACAGCATTTTTCGGTTGGTTCCCTTCGATATATTCCTTGATCTTATCCATATCCGGAATATTTCTAAGTGTAAATACATTTGTGCTCTTCAGCCCTTCGATTGGAGGGACGATCGGCTTTGCTCCTGGTGATAAAACAAGAACGTCATAGCTTTCAGTATATTCTTCCCCTGTCTGGACATGTTTGATTGAAACGGTTTTTTCTTCCCGGTTGATGGCAGTTACTTCTGAGAAGTTACGGATATCAAGATTGTAGCGTGCGTTCATGCCCTCAACAGTTTGAAGAAGCAGTTTTTGGCGGTCTTCGATTACCCCGCTGATATGATATGGCAACCCGCAGTTAGCGAAAGAAATAAATTCTCCTCTTTCAAAAAGTACGATTTCAGCTTTTTCATCAAGTCTTCTTAATTTGGTTGCTGTAGTTGCTCCACCAGCAACGCCGCCTACGATTACGACTTTTTTACTCATTGTAGTGATCATCCTTTCAGTCGAAAAAATATGTTTTATACCCATACTGGTATATTACCTCTGGAATAGGGGAAAACCAATATAACTTTGTGAATGATTTGTGAAAGTTTCTACAAACATCCATTCCAGACAGATAAATAAATATACCAACATAATATACATTCATTTTACCGTGTAAATAGGGGAATATCGTAGGCGGTTTATGAACCATTCATGAACCATAGGAAATAATGCCATTTTAGAATACTTTCAAGAAAACCATGCATAGTTAGTATTGCCGTGTTCAATTTGATCATTCTTATAATACTTTTTAGGCGCTTTCGCTTTTGGGTACATTATAGTAAAATATAGCAGTTCAAACAATTTCCCGTAATTCGGAAAAGCTGTACTAACAAGGCAGGAGGGAATGTTTATATGTCCTTGAATGAATATACAGGTCAGACAATAGAATTGACCGTAGTAAGAATCGTCGATTTCGGCTACTTTTTATCAGATGGCGAAGAAGATGTCCTGCTCCACTCTAATGATACGGACCGGAACTTTGAAGAAGGAGACAAGGTTGAAGTGTTCCTGTTTGTGGAATCAAGGGGCAGGCTGGCAGCAACAACCACGATTCCTAAAGTGCAAGTGGGGCAATATGAGTGGGTTTCGGTTGTCGATGTAAAGGATGGACTCGGAGTATTTCTGGATATAGGCATCACTAAGGATATTCTGCTCGGTGAAGAAGACTTGCCTGTTGTCAAGGCGGTTTGGCCACAAAAAGGAGACTTGCTGTATATTACTCTCAGGGTGAATCGCAATAATATGATTTACGCTCGGATGGCGACAGATCCTGTCATTCAGGAAATTTCTGTTGCAGCAGATAGGAGTGCATTCAACAAAAATGTTCATGGCTACGTTTACCGTACAGCAAGAGTTGGCAGTTGGATGATCACTGCAGAAGGGTTCAAAGGGTTTATTCATGAATCACAACGTCGCACCGAGCCGCGAATAGGCGAAAAAGTGGAAGGACGGATCATTGATGTGAAGCCGGATGGTTCTGTCAATATCTCGATACTCCCTCGAAAGCAAGAGGCACTGGATGAGGATGCAGAGAAAATCATGGCATACCTCGATCAGCGGAATGGAGCAATGCCATACCATGACAAAAGCATGGCTGAGGATATCCAGGAACGCTTCGGCATGAGCAAAGGCTCATTCAAACGCGCATTGGGCAGACTGATGAAAGAAGACAAGGTTTATCAAGAAGACAATTGGACATATAAAAAAGAAAAATAGAGCCAACTGGCTCTATTTTTTTACAGATGATCTGTTTTCTTTGAATATTGATTTTTGCCTGCTTTACGATTTTTTTCACGCATCATATTTTTTTCATGGCGAAGGGCATTGTTGTCCTTTGCTTTTTTATCGTTATCAGATGTATGCGGCATTCAAAAAACTCCTTTCCGGTTAGGTGCATTTTATTTTCCCATAACCTTAGGAGGAGTATGTAAGTTAAGATGGCTGTTTATTTAAAAAGAAAATTGCAATGGTGCCTGGACCAGTATGGGACCCTATAGCGGCACCAATCGAAGTGATATAGACATCCTTTGCATGAAGTTCCCTTAGAATCATATCCTTCATTTCTGTTGCAGTTTCGAGATCGTCCGCATGGCTGATGCCAACTATCTGCTCTTCTAGTTTCTCGCCGCGCTCCCTCATTACTTCGATTATTCTGCGTAGGAGCTTCTTCTTACCGCGAATTTTTTCAATAGGGATTAGTTTGCCATCTTCCACATTCAGGAGAGGCTTAATGTTCAGTAGCCCGCCAACGAATGCGGAAGCCTTGGAAACACGTCCACCTTTAGCCAGGTGGTCAAGATCGTCGACGGAAAATAAATGTTCCATATGTTTGCTTAGGAATTGCACAGTCTGAACAATTTCCTCCTTAGAACGATTCTCTTTTGCCATGCGGACAGCTTCCATGACGACAAGTCCTTGTCCAAGAGAAGCGCATTTTGTATCAATCACAGCTACATTCAAATCGGGATAGTCCTCTTTGACCTGCTCGGCAGTCATGAAAGCGGTCTGATAGATTCCGGACAATTCAGAAGAAAAGGCAATATAAATACCTTCCTCTTTATTCTCGGCTAATTCGGTAAAAACCTTTTTAAAACCAGCAGGAGAAGCCTGAGAGGTTTTAGGGAGATTGCCAGCACGAATGGCATCATACACCTGCTTTGGCTCAATTGTTTTTACATCTTCGTATTCCATCCCATCAATATGGACTTTTAACGGGAATAAAATAGTGCCATTTTCTTCATAAAAATCCAATGGCAAATCACATGCACTGTCAGTCATTATTTTTACTGACATTTCTTACACCTGCTTTCGACCTTATATGTTAATAGTTTATCGGGAATATCGGAAAAAGACAATTAAATATAGTGATTTTCGGCAAAATAGGGGTACAGGATGAATAGAAAAGAATAAGGGGGATTTACATGGTCTGGTTGGAAACAAAAAAAATCATCATCGTAGTGATCGGAGCACTCTTAAATGCTTTGTCATTGAATTTCTTTTTAATCCCGGCAAATGTTTATGCAAGTGGTTTTACCGGAATAGCACAGCTCGTTTCAAGCATTCTCGGTGAATTTGCGCCTTTTACCATTTCCACCGGGATTCTTCTTTTGATTTTAAATATTCCAGTCACCATCCTTAGCTGGAAGAAAGTCGGGAAATCATTTACCATCTATAGTTTCATTTCTGTATTGCTTTCATCCTTCTTTCTTGAAATCCTGCCGGTAAAAGAAGTATCGACTGATATCCTTCTGAATGCTGTTTTTGGAGGAGTCATTGCTGCACTTGGCGTTGGCTTGACTTTGAAATGGGGGGCGTCGACTGGCGGAATGGACATTATTGCTATGGTGCTGTCCCGGATGAAGGATCGCCCTGTCGGTACATATTTCTTTACATTGAACAGCATCATAATAATGACTGCGGGTTACATCTTCGGCTGGGAAAATGCGCTCTATACTCTTGTTGCTCTCTATGTTTCGACTCGGGTGATTGATGCGATCCATACCCGACATGAAAAATTAACGGCAATGATCGTGACCAAAAAATCAGATGAATTAAAGAAAGCCATCCATGACAAACTCGTCCGCGGGATTACCTTGCTACCAGCAAAAGGAGCATTCTCCGGCGAACCGAAAGAGATGCTGATCATTGTAATTACAAGGTATGAATTGTATGATCTTGAACGCATCATCAAGGAAGTCGATCCACAGGCATTCACTAATATAGTGGAGACAGCCGGAATTTTTGGGTTTTTTAGGCGTGAATAAATGTAGGAACGGAGGATGGAAATGAAGAAAAGCAGTTTGGGGATCATGTTGCTTTTGCTTGCTGTTGCTCCGGCATTGGCCATTGGGCAGGAGAAGCAGACACCAGAAAAATCGGAGTTTAGTTTTTCCATAGACCAAATAGCTGGTCCTGAGTTTGTCGAGTTTGAACTGACTCTGAAAAACCATGGGAATGGGGATTTGCTATTTGAATTTCCTACCTCGAAGAAATATGAAATCATCGTAATGGATGGAGAAAAGAAGAAAGTCTACCAATTCTCGGAGGATAAAGCTTTTGCTCAGGCGTTTGAAAAACTGGAGGTAAAGCCGCGCGAGACAATTAAATGGCGGGAAAGCTGGGATTATAACCAAGCAGGAATAAGGATCAAAGAAGGGGAATACTCGGTTAATGGACAGTTGGAAGCGATTAGTGTAAACGGAAAACCTGTTGAAAATAAACAGCAGTTGACCGATCAGAAGCAAATGTACATTCCAGGCGAAAATCCAGTTTTTAAAGGAATAAAAACCGCCGGAGAAAGTGGCTCCTACAAAATTTCAGGAGAAGCGAGACCAACCAGCGGAAAATTCTTTTATACAATCGAGGATGGCCACAATCAGCTGATTGCTGAAACTAAGGTTATTCAAAAATCTAAATACCCGAATTGGCATCCTTTTTCGCTTAAAGTTACGATACCAGAAAACAAGTTGCCGCAAAATGGATCCCTGATCCTAACTCTTTATGAGCGCAGTAAGGAGGGCAAAATCATTCACACCTATCCTGTCTTGCTCGAAAGATTTCCCAATAAATGATAGACAAAGCTCGGCAGGAATCCGCCGAGCTTTGTCTATTACTTATTTTCGAAGTGTATTCAGCTCGTCCTGAAATGACCTTAGCTGCTCTCTTTCGGCATTCGTTGTATTAGCATATGCAGAAGAAAGAGCATTTTCCGCTGTGCTGATGGCTGCAGATTGTTCTGCAGGCTTTGCAGTTTCAGCTAATTCGACAGCCTTTCTAGCTTCCTGAAAAAGCCTGTTTCCCATCTAAATCCCCCCTAAAGAGGACTCTCTCACATTCGCCATCTTTTGAGCCTCAGCCTCGGCATACGTGGTGTGGTAAGGGATTCTTTGAGAATGCTTGGAGACAGTATCTACCCCTTGCTGTACAAAACGCTTGGATTTATTGCTTTTACCCATCGTTTTCCCCTCCATCTACGAGCAGATTTGAAACAGTCCTTCATGGCTGCTTCCGTTATAGTATGTCCTTTTCGTGCAAAAACAATTAGGAAAAGTAGCTTTGTTCGGTTTAGCCACTTCTTGCAAAATTCTTCTATAGTGCTTTCAGGTTTAGCAGATCGTTCAAATACACAGCAATTCCGTCTTCTTCATTTGTAAGAGTCACTTCGTTCGCAATATTTTTCGCCTCAAGGACAGCATTGCCCATTGCAATTCCTCGTCCTGCATATTCCAGCATTTCTAAATCATTGTCTTCATCGCCAAATGCGATAATTCGCTCAGCAGGAATCTGGAAGTAATCAGCTGCCTTTTTCAAACCGACAGCTTTATTCAAACCATTTTTGATGATTTCGATAACATGATAAGGCGCAGCCCAGCTTCTATGTTCAATCACTTCCGCGTGGACATCAGAAAGGTGAGTGCGGATCTTGCGGACATATTCTTCATCTGAGTGGATAAGCATACTTGTCGGCGAGGCCGTCAGAAAGCGCCGTAAATCACCCGTCGTTATGTGAGGGTTTCCGATATTGAAGATGTCCAGCGATTTTTCATCATGATAATGAATGTAGACCTCGTCGATCACTTCAGCAATGATATTGTGGAATTTAAAATCGTCGAGCGCTTCGACAATGTCCATGGCAACATTGATGGATAGAGGAGAATGGTGAACACCCCAACTGTTGTCCAGCGGATGGTGGATGAACGCTCCATTGAAATTGACAATTGGTGAGTCGAGTTGCAGCTCATGGTAATACATTTCACTCGACCGGAATGGTCTTCCAGTCGCGATCATGACAATATGTCCTTCTTCCCGTGCTTTTCTAATAACCAGTTTGTTCCGTTCAGAAATCTTTTTATCATCGGTAAGCAAGGTACCATCCAGGTCTAAAGCAATTAAATGTTTTTCAGCCATAAAAACTCCTTCTTCTCTCTGTTTTTTTAATCTTATGCGTATGATTGGCTCTTTTTTCATAAGAGTTCTACAATACATATAGTGAATGGTGGTTTATTCCTTTCTATAACCACTATGGTATCCATTTTACAATTAATTTGTAAAAAAATCATATTCAATACATTAAAGTGCAGTAAAATTTAAGGTCGCTTTGCACAGTTGGAGGGTTTAACCGTGATTTTAGTTGAAAAAAAGCGTATTCAAGATATTCCTGTTCTTCAAATCGTAAAACAAAATCGATTTTCAGCTAGATTGCCTTTGATTGTTTTTCTCCATGGATTTACCAGCACAAAGGAACGAAACTTGCATTATGCTTATCTTTACGCTGAAAAAGGGTTCAGGGTACTGTTGCCCGAGGCAAAATACCATGGTACTCGCAGTTGGGATTTGTCAGAAACAGAACTTGGGCTTCGCTTTTGGGAAATCGTCATGACCTCCATTGAGGAGCTTTCCTTGCTTAAAGCAGAATTAGAGCAGCAAGGGCTCATAGATCCATTGAAAATTGGTGTTGCCGGAACATCGATGGGCGCCATTACGACGCTTGGTGCTATGGCTACATATGACTGGATCAAGGCAGGCGTGAGTTTAACGGATTTCCGAAAGAAGTCTCCCATCCTCAAGGAATGGGAAGGGCTAAAGCCCAATGAGTAGGTGGGAGA
>NZ_JXIQ01000174.1 GCF_000934845.1 Mesobacillus subterraneus | reverse complement strand
GGTCTTTATCATGATTCCACTCAACTAGAGAGATATTGTATTTCTCGCCTAGATTTACAAACATATCCTTAGCATAGTCAGATACTTTGACATCAAATACTTCTCTACGATATTTCACAACTAGTACAAGATGATAATACATTAAGAATACTGAATGATTATTACTGTCTAATTTCAATGATAAATCAGCCTTTTTCTTATATAAGACTGATTATATCATTAAGGTATGAAGTGGGCAACAAAAAAGCCTTTAGGCTATCGCCTAACCGACATTCATCTCCCACCTATCGTTGGGCTTCGCCCTTCACACGATTGAGGTGGGAGTCTTCTGTCGGAAAACGATAAAA
>NZ_JXIQ01000173.1 GCF_000934845.1 Mesobacillus subterraneus | reverse complement strand
CCCCCATTTTTTTACAACTGGTATGGTGTGGTGGTTACATTCAAGGGGCATGGAGGTATGGGGTGTGGGTGTCGGGTGTGCTAGGTAGTATGAAATGAATAAACAAAAATCCGCCGGGGCAATGTGTGTTGGCGGATTTTTTGTGATCGGGTTATTCTAAGTCTTTTGGGCTGTAGGATTTATTTTCATTTATTGTGAGGGACACAGGGACAGGTACCTTGTCCCACCATTTTTTTACAACTGGTATGGTGTGGTATGATATGGTAATTACATTCAAGGGGCAAGGAGGGATGGGGTGTGGGCGTCGAGTGGCTGGGTGGTGTGAAAATGAATAAACAAAAATCGAGGGACACAGGGACAGGTATCTTATCCCACCTTTTTTTTACTAGTATGGTAGGGTGGTTACATTCGGTGTAAAATATTGCAAGATATAATAATCAGAAGGAGATATTTTAATTCGATAATAGTGATATGGAGTTTAGAAGAGCGGCTCTACAAGAGAAGATGATGAATGTAGAAGAACATATAGAAAAATTATTCAGTGCCCCAATAATAAGAAGGAAAGATGATGCTGAAATTCGTAAGAGCATATTTTTAAACCTTAAATGTGCGACAAGGGGACGGTTCTAAACAGGGTTCAATTTT
>NZ_JXIQ01000172.1 GCF_000934845.1 Mesobacillus subterraneus | reverse complement strand
CTTTTTAAAAGGAGTTCATTATTAATGAAAGAGATTATCTCCTCTAATCTAATGATTCGAAGAAAATGCTTGAAATTTATCAGACCGCCAGCAACTTGGATGGGACTACTTACCTTTACAGCCGTAAAGAGGCAGGTGAGGCAACCTCTTTGTCCAAACTTGTATCCTTCTCGTTAACTATAAAACCAAATACGACTTTAAAATAATTATGAAAGGTATCGATGTAGAACCTAATTGGGCACAGCTGATAAAATTGGTAACAAAGGAAGCT
>NZ_JXIQ01000171.1 GCF_000934845.1 Mesobacillus subterraneus | reverse complement strand
GAGGCGACACTAGACTAGCGACTCGAGGGGCTAGGCGCTGGAGCTGGACCATTCTCGAAGTGAATTTTATACTCTCTTATCTTTTAAAAAAGGAGTGATTGTAGATTGCAGACCTCTTTCTATCGCGATTTTTATCAGAAATCACTTGTCCCCGCGGAGCTTAGTGACCAGGAATCTTTTCTTGGCATCCAGCCAGACCTGTTCACTACCCATTTAATGATTGGACTGCAGGGTCATCAGGAAGAAGGCAAAAATTTTTACCAATGGAATGTTATCATTTATCAATCGGATTCTTCGGGAATCTATGATGCCCGCAAACCCGTGTATGTATCGGAAAAATTGGACCGGTTTGATGATGCCCTCGATGAAGCCCGGAAATTAGAAAAAGAAATCCGCAATGAGGAACTGCACTCGATGAGCCATCAAGAAAAAATCGGTTAATCCCCCCTTGAACCCCACCACTTTAGCTTCACTCTTTTTTGAACCCACTTGTGAATGAACATACATATGATGAAAATAGAATATTTCTTCGTAAACTAACTAATGCTCTATCCCCTATTAAGTTCTTATTTCACGATACGAAAAGCGCAAGCTCCTTGGTGAGCCCCGACAAGCGCTGGAGCTGGACCATTCTCGAAGGGGTTTTTATGGTTGCTTATCTTTCAAGAAAAAAAATTAAGAAAAACCGGGCAAAAACCGCCCGGTCCTTTTTGGTTTGGCTGATAATCGATTTCCACTCCAGA
>NZ_JXIQ01000170.1 GCF_000934845.1 Mesobacillus subterraneus | reverse complement strand
ACTGAATGATTTATTGAATGGCCAGCAATCCTTGCAGTTAGAACAAAATAATTTATTGAATGGCCAGCAATCCATTTTGTCAGAACAAAGTGAAATGCGGAAGGAAGTGGCATTTTATTACGGTAGTCTGATGAAGAAGCTTGATGAAACAAAAATAGATCTTTCTAGCGAAATCAAGCATGTTTCAAATGTGCAGAAGCTGCACCAGGATGTTTTGGAGATACTGAACGAAAAACAACAGTAATATTTCGCCTTACACCATCTCTTAAATATCCCACAGTTTCCTCAAACAATTTATCTTTCTTATTCCCATCGACAATACCTATGCCATGTAGAAGAGCGTTGCCACAAACGGAGCATCTCTGGGTTCATTGCTCACACCTTATACCTCTCCCACTTAACCACTTGAAGTGGATTAGTGAAGGAAATCCTCAAAAGGAGGGCAAATTAAATGTCATTTTTCCTATCTTTTATCGTTTTCCGACAGAAG
>NZ_JXIQ01000169.1 GCF_000934845.1 Mesobacillus subterraneus | reverse complement strand
CACTAGTGTTGCACTAATTAATATTCAATATTAAAAAGACTCAAAATCTTCACTAATCTTCTTTTACGCAAAGAAAAAGTCCTTTATAATAGATAAGTCAGGTGGTAACCCGTCCAAATCCACTAAAAAAGGACTTACGCATGGACAAGATTACACGAAAAACTTCATTTGGACAATGGTTTTCTCCAATAAATCTCAAAACTTTTGAAGAACAAGTGAAAACCATGAAGTTAGACTACTATACAAAAAAATTATCGACGGAATCATTTCTGAAATTATTGCTTTTTTCTCAGCTGACGGAAGTCGAAAGCCTGCATGCACTTGGTGATTGCCTTTTCGATGATCAGCTCCAGAAAGAGATTGACCTTGATTCCATCAGTGTTTCTCAGATGTCACGACGGTTAAATGGCCTGAATCCGGACCTGTTCCAGATCCTTTTTCTTGATTTAGTCGGGAAGATTCATGCAAAGACTCACCACACAAAAATGGTGATGCCCTTGAAAATCATTGATTCGAGCACATTGCCTCTTAATTTGACGAATCACAGGTGGGCGAAATTCCGTAAAACAAAAGCCGGTGTAAAATTACATCTGCGGCTGGTCTTCATGGAAAAAGGAATCTCCTACCCCGAAAAGGCAGTGATGACCAAAGCCAGTGAACACGACCGCGGTCAGCTTGAGGTCATGGTCGATGATAGGGAATGCATGTATGTCTTTGACCGGGGATACCTTGATTACGAACGCTTTGACCGTATGACGGATGATGGCTATTTCTTTTTGACCAGGCTGAAGAAAAACGCAGTCATTCGGAAGGTTTACGACTTTAAGATCCCTGATGACTCCGCTGTTTTGTCTGATCAAATGGTGTTGATCGGCACGACGCAAAACCGGGCTGAGAATTACTTCCGTCTCCTAAAAGTGATCGATTCAAGAGGCAACTTGCTTCAGTTGATTACCAACCGTTTTGATTTGGAACCAGACGAAATTTCAGACATGTATAAATCACGATGGACCATCGAGCTGTTCTTTAAATGGATCAAGCAGCATCTGAACATCAAAAAGTTCTATGGCCAAAGTGAGTGGGCCATCCAAAACCAAGTGTTCATCGCATTGATCGTTTACTGCCTTCATGTCCTTGCGCAACTCGAGACGGAAAGTAAGCAGAAGACCCTGCAGATCAGCCGATATTTAAAGGCTGCATTGTGGAAACCGGCCCATATCTGGATTCGAAAAATAGAAGGAAAAGCCATTCCTTAAAAAGCAAGGTGCCGCTGTCACTCTAGTCTAATTGTAAAATAATTTCCAAATGGATGGAGCCACCTTTGATTAGGTAATTACTTTTTTGGCTCTTAAAGATGAAAATTATTAAACTGAAAATTGTGACATTATTTATGC
>NZ_JXIQ01000168.1 GCF_000934845.1 Mesobacillus subterraneus | reverse complement strand
ATTCATCTCCCACCTACTCATGGGCTTTAGCCCTTCCCATTCCTTGAGGATGGGAGACTTCTTTCGGAAATCCGTTAAAATAAGAAAAGCGGAGGCAGTCATGAATGCTGCTTCCGCTTTTCATTATGGCTTTTTTTCCAAAAATTATCCCTTATAAATTGCGTATCCGATGTAATAGCCAAGAATCATGATGCTCGCGATGCTTAATGTTACTGTTAGCTCCGCCATCTCAACAACCTCCTGATATTCATATGCTTATGATTAAGCTACCATAGGAAAACCAGAGACAACAAAGCTGTTTCGCAACATTCTGTGACAAAAACAAGAGTCTTTGTAACGTAACGCACACACTACCACCATTAAAAAGGGTCAACACATAAATACTGATATTATAAGAAAAACGCAAGCGCCTTTATGATTGTCGCAACTTCCTAGTGGCAAGCACCCGTTTCCTTCTCCTGCTTGAGGCGGATTTAATCAGCGCTGAGGTCTTATGCTGGGTGTTTTCTCATAAAAGCTTCCACCGCAGGCCGGCCGCTCTTTGATATTTGCTATTTCTGGAGCATTATGACGCCAAGCTGTTTATTGATGACCTCTTTTTCCGGTTTCTGGAGATTCTGGTAACCACTACGGCTCATTGGTTACCTCTTTTT
>NZ_JXIQ01000167.1 GCF_000934845.1 Mesobacillus subterraneus | reverse complement strand
ACAGGACGTGGCGTTATCGGCGGGCAGCGCTTGTCGGGGCTGACCAAGGCGCTTGCGCTTTTCTTTGCAATGTCCTTAATTTGCAGACGTAAGTTCCTCTTCTGTTACCCATTTATGATTTTTCACCACTGCTCCTCCGCTCGTTGGAGTGAAATCAATCATATAGACGGTAGTTTGCTCTGCAGTGTCGATTGTCGCCGTTGCTCCGTTCATGCCTTTCATATGATCAGCCATCAGAACAACTTCATCACCAGGTTTATAAGGTTGATCTGCTGCATTTTCCAGCTCTTCGTGGATCACCCATTTGTGGTTCGATATTTTCTCGCCGCCTGTTGTCGGGGTATAGGAAACAGCATAAACTGTCGTGTCGTATGCTCCAACAATAGTTCCGGCTGCGCCATTCATCCCCTGCATGTGATCGGAGTTTACCACTATCTCCCTCCCCACTTCAAAGGCGGGATTTTCTGCTTCTTTCAATCCTTCCGGAACTTCGCCAGAACCTGAATGGTTCATTCCCGCATGGTCCCCTTCGTTGTTCTCGTAGCTGGTATTTTCCTTTCCCTTTTCGTTACCGGTATCTGAACAAGCAGCTAAAACAAGTGCTGTGATGAATCCCAGAACAAATAGAGCTAGTTTTTTTGTTTTCATGACGATTCCTCCAGAATTCTTTATAATAATCAAAATACCCGAATAGATTGCAGAAAATGTGCATTTCCCTTTACGTTTATTATTCTTTTTATAATTTTTGTTGAACTGTGTGAACTACTCCCACCACTTACCACCCTTACAGGTCGCTTGAAGTGGGGGCTTCTCGACTTATCG
>NZ_JXIQ01000166.1 GCF_000934845.1 Mesobacillus subterraneus | reverse complement strand
TGATTACGGCCACTGAAATGTACCACTAATGCCATCCTTTGTACCAAGGAATGCCAAGGAATTTACCACCGTTCGCCAGGCCATTTACCAGGACCGTCTAATCCCAGTGGAAAAGGCAAGCGTAGCGGTCCTTGATACTGAGTAGGCAGATATGATAGGCTGTCCGGCTGGCAGCCCCCGAGTGACCGTAGGGAACGCCCTAAGGGGGATGCCGGCAAGGGCTGCCACATCATATCTGCCGGAGGCTCAGTGTCAAGGATGTCTTTGGAACGGCCGATAGAAGCGATTGCCACGCCTTTAACGGTTACGTAAAGTTTTTATGGTAAACGGGGAGTCAACAGATGGTAAATTATTTGTCAATGAGTGGTACAAAAGATGGCAGAGGTGGTAAAAACCC
>NZ_JXIQ01000020.1 GCF_000934845.1 Mesobacillus subterraneus | reverse complement strand
AATTTTTACTCCTCAAAGCTGTGTATCATCTAATCGAAACAAAAAAGAAAAACCCCGCAAGCTGCGAAGGTCAAAATGGTTTTGCGTTATTATTTTGATTTTCCTGAACCACTACAACAGGTGCATGTTTCTGAACCGCCAAGAAGCAATTGAAAATAGCCTTTTCCAGAACAGTAAGGACAATCCTTTTGATCAGAGGCTTGCATCTTCATCAAAAATCCCTCCTAATAATTTTTTAAACTTTCAGATAATATATCAGAAACTCTTTCTATTTGCAAAGTGATGAAAAAGTCTGAAAACCATATATGAAAGCGAATACATCCTATTATTTCTTTGATTTCCTACCGTTCTCGTTAAATTTCAGAAAATTATAAAAATGTTACAAACTAGTGAAAATTGCTAAACCTGTCCGAAGTTGACTCTAGTTCGGACTACTTTTCCCTTTTTCCCGCTAAACCTGTCCGAACTTGGCCCTAGTTCGGACTACTTGTCCGCTTTTTCCACTAAACCTGTCCGAAGTTAACACTGATGCATGCCATTAGCTGTGCTTTTCTTAATAGAAAGCATTTACTGGTCTTGGCCAAAAGAAAAACAGGCCCACCGCTAGAGCCTGTTTTAGTACATCGATTAAAGTATATTGAATTTCCCTTTTTTAAGCACCATTGATGGTCCGCCAATCATATAAAGCGCACGGTTGTCGATCATTTTTTTCATGAAGGATGCTTTTGTACCAACCATTTTCTTGCCAAACGCTACCCCGATCGCGTCATCCTCACCAAGCGAGCAAACTGTTCCTTTAATGTCTGGAGTGAATGTTTCAAGTTCTGACTTGCCACGGACTAATGCAGCAAGATTTCTCGCACACACTTCACCCTGCTGCATCGCAATTTGGGCAGTCGGAGGATATGGGCGGTTGATTTCTTCGTTGATGATCAACGAACAGTCACCGACAATGAATACATCTTCAGAACCAGGGAGACGAAGATCTGGCTGCACTTTCACACGGCCGCGCATAGCTTCGATTCCTGATTTTTCGATAACAGAGTTTCCTCGGACACCTGCTGCCCAAACAACTGTGGAAGCTTTGATTTCTTCTACATCATCTTCGCCTTTAGCAACAATGATGCCTTCTGGGGTCGCTTCTTTAATTGCTGTACCGATGCGGAATTCCACCCCTTTTTTCTCAAGAGTAGCAACCGCATAGTCCACTAGCTCGGGGTCAAATCCAGGCAGAACCATCGGAGCAGCTTCCACACATATCATTTTGACTTTATGGTAATCTACATCATATTCTCGGCAAAGCTCCGGAACACGATTTGCCAGTTCACCAAGAAACTCGATTCCAGTAAAGCCCGCACCGCCTACCACAATCGTTAAGCGCTCATCCTTCTTTTCGACTTCTGTATTGTATGTTGCAAATTGATATTCAATATGCTCCCGAATTTGTCTAGCTGAGTTGACATTGACGATCGAGAAAGCATACTCTTTCAAACCTTTGATACCGAAAGTTTCAGATTCAGCACCAAGGGCGATGACAAGGTAATCATATTCAATGTCCCCGTTCTCAAGGATGACCCGCTTTTCGTCCATCTTTATTTCTTCAACAGATCCCTGGATGAACTCCACCTTATGCCGATCAATTACATCACGAACATCATAGCGGACTCTGTCATGATGCAAGGTACCAGCAGATGCCTCATGGAGCCATGTAGTTTCATAATGGTAATCATTTTTGTTGATAAGGACTATGTCCGCCTCGTTTACTCCAACAGTTTTTTGTAAACGGGTTGCTGTCATTAATCCCCCGTATCCTGCTCCTAAAATTACGATCTTTGGCTTTCTCAAAGTGATCACTTCCACCTTTTTAAAATATTTTTGGTTTCCTTTTTCTTGGTAGCCATTATTCCTGTATGAGTTTGTGATATTTTTCACTAAAACGTTCAAAAAAATGTCCTGAAAATGTCACAAAATCTTAACATTCTTGCTTATCATCCATCTTATTCTTTTTACGGCGCATTTTCAAGCAATTAATATAACTTGGAAATATTCAGAAAATAACTAGTTTTCAATAACTATCTTTTTGAAAAAGAGATTCTCCTACGAATTATAGTGTGTACATCCATTCCATAGTTTATGATTTGCAGTTTATTTTTTCGATTTATGGTATTATAAAACTTGGAGCAATTTTACTACATAGTGAGGGGGATATGGAGTGAAAGAAGATCAAAAAGTTTATGACATCACGATTATCGGCGGGGGTCCTGCTGGTCTGTTCACTGCTTTCTACGGCGGGATGAGACAAGCATCCGTTAAGATTATCGAAAGTCTGCCACAATTAGGCGGGCAATTATCAGCACTTTATCCTGAAAAGTATATATATGATGTAGCCGGTTTTCCAAAAATCCGCGCACAGGAGCTGGTCCATAATCTTAAGGAGCAAATGAAGAAGTTCGAACCAACTACGGCTCTGGAGCAATCTGTTGAAAAGCTGGAAAAGCTGGAGGACGGAAATATTAAGTTGACTACTGATAAGGAAGTCCACTACACAAAAACAGTCATCATCACTGCTGGAAACGGCGCATTCCAGCCGCGCAGACTGGAACTTGAAAGTGCTGCCCAATATGAAGGAAAGAACCTATATTATTTCATCGAAGACTTGCACCAGTTCGCTGGCCAAAAGGTCGCTGTTCTCGGCGGTGGAGACTCTGCTGTTGACTGGGCATTAATGCTCGAACCAATTGCCGAGCAGGTAACCATCGTTCACAGACGTGATAAGTTCCGCGCTCATGAGCACAGTGTTGAAAACCTCGAAAATTCAAAAGTTGATATCAAAACACCTTATATCCCAGCTGAACTGATCGGTGATGGCGAAAGAATCAGCCAGCTTGTCCTTAAAGACGCAAACAGCGATGAATTAGTTACTGTTGACGTGGACTCGGTCATCTGCAACTTCGGATTCGTTTCATCTCTTGGACCAATTAAGGAATGGGGCCTTGACATCGAAAAGAATGCCATCGCCGTCAACTCGAAAATGGAGACGAATATCCCTGGCGTTTATGCTGCCGGCGATATTTGCATCTACGAAGGCAAAGTCAAGCTGATCGCAACAGGATTTGGCGAAGCACCTACAGCCGTCAACAACGCAAAATCCTATATGGATCCAAAAGCGAAGACACAGCCACTACACAGTTCGTCCATGTTTAAATAGCAATGAAAAAAACACAAAGGACATATTGTTCTTTGTGTTTTTAACTTTAAAGAAGAAATTTAGCATTCTTCAGGTGTTCCTTCACGAATGGCTGTTTTGAAGCTTGAGCCGCAACCGCATGAAGCAATCGCATTCGGGTTGTCAATCGTGAATCCGCCGCCCATTAAAGACTGCTTATAGCTGATTTTCGTGCCGTTCAGAACTGGAGCACTTTCCTTATCGACTAGGATTTTTATGCCATACTGTTCGAGCTGGTTGTCACCATCTTCTACTTCATGCGCGAAACCCATTCCGTAAGACAGGCCGCTGCAGCCGCCACCTTTTACGGAAACCCGCAGGAAAGCGTCTTCGGTCTCATTTTGTTTCATCATATCTTTAATCTGCAATGCAGCTTCTTCTGTAATGATTACGATATTTTCCATTTGATGAAAACCTCCACTTGCGCTTTTCTTATAGTATATACAGCATTTTTCCAATCCTCAACCAATTGAGCCGAAAAAGAATAATCTTTAACAATTTTTCCGCCAGCAGCTAAATAAATTGGTATAATAGTCTTAACCATTCTTAAAAAACGATAGGAAATTTGGCAGGTGACAACGATGGCTCAGCTAGAACCTCTCTATGATAAAAAATACACTTGTGCCATGTGTGAAAGTTCTTTTACGACCAAGAAAGTACGCTCCCGTTTCGTGAAGATCCTCCGCTTTGATTCTGACTTTGCTCCTCAGTATGCCGATGGTTTTCAAGATCCTAATTTTTATTATATCAATGTATGCCCTGAGTGCGGCTATTCTTTTACCGATGAGTTCAGCACTTATTTTGCGCCAGGCACAAAGCAGATCATCCAGGAGCAAATCTGCCATCAGTGGGCTCCTCATCACTATGGCGGGGAGCGGACCGTCCAGGAAGCAATGAATACATTCAAGTTAGCAGCCTATAGTTCTTCACTAAAGAAAGAAAAACATATTGTTTCCGCCGGCTTGTACATAAGGCTTGCCTGGCTGTACCGCTCTACTGAAAACATCGAACAGGAAAACCGTTTTTTAAAACTTGCCTTGAAGGAATATACCGAGTCTTACAGCACAGGAGATTATAAAGGCACTCAAGTTTCCGAGCTGCGCCTGATGTATTTAATTGGCGAGCTTTCACGAAGAATTGGGCTCACTCAGGACGCGGTCCGCTTTTTCTCAAGGGTCATCGAAAAACAAAGACAGTCTGTCGAGCCACAAATCATTCAGCTTGCAAAAGATCGCTGGCAGGAAATGCGGGAATCAACTGCTAATTCAGGAAACTGATTGTTTCCATAACCCAAATAGAAAGCTGGCGAGGGATCTCCATGCCAGCTTTTTTCCTATTAAAACATTGGATTTTCATCCAAGTATTTATAAACATTTTCAATCAGTTCTTCTGTAGTGTCCCCAGCTACCGGATCTCCGTTTACAAGTGCAAACATGGACATAGCGCATTTTCCACAGTATCCAAGGCATCCATATTCTATCACGTCAAGATCGGGATCCCGTTCAAGCTCTGCCCTGGCTGGCTGAGAACCGCTCGCAAGATTGCTGATACAAAATTCAACAATCGGCTTAATCATTTGGTTCACCTCTCTACTAATTTTTAATCGTACCGTTTTTCATGAAGTTCGTCAATGTCTAAACTTGTTGTTATTTCGTCACAATTTCGTTATACTTTTTATGGATTAAAGGAATAAAAAAAGGATATAAATTTTCATCGTTATTCTTCCATTACTATTGAGCTTATAAACTATACATGATGAGTGAAAAAAGGGGAAATTCACATGAGAAATCTCATTATTCTTGGCGGCGGCTATGGTGGCATGCGCGTCCTGCAAAAATTGCTGCCAAATGAGCTGCCGAAAGATGTATCCATTACATTGATTGACCGCGTTCCTTACCACTGCTTAAAAACAGAATATTATGCACTGGCTGCAGGCACGATTTCCGATCAGCATATCCGCGTTTCTTTCCCTGAACACCCCCGCCTTCAGGTTCAATATGCTGAAGTGACCGCCATCAATCTTGAGGAAAATAAGGTTGAACTGCAAGACAATGACGCAGTGGCATATGATGACTTGATTATCGGCCTTGGCTGTGAAGACAAATATCACAATGTCCCCGGTGCCGACACTTTCACATGCAGCATCCAAACGATTGAAAAAGCACGTGCTACTTATCAGGCACTAAACAATTTGCCAACCGGATCGAGTGTGGCCATCGTTGGTGCCGGCCTGAGCGGTGTCGAGCTTGCCAGTGAATTAGCTGAAAGTCGCAAAGACTTAAAAATCATGCTTTTTGATCGTGGAAATTATATTTTATCAGCATTTTCCGAGCGTCTCAGTACGTATGTGGAAAATTGGTTTGATAATCACAATGTCGAAATCATCAACAATGCCAATATTACCGAAGTGCAGGAAAACGTCCTTTATAATCACGATGAACCGATTGTCTGTGATGCGATTGTTTGGACTGCCGGTATTCAAGCAAACCGCCTTGTCCGCGAAATGAATGTCGAAAAAGATGAGATGGGACGCGCCGCGGTTACTCCACAGCATAATTTGCCGGGCTATGATAATGTCTATGTAGTCGGAGATTGCGCCAGCCTGCCCCACGCACCAAGCGCACAGCTTGCAGAAGGTCAAGCAGAGCAAATTGTCCAAGTGCTGCAAAAACGTTGGAAAAACGAAGAACCTCCTGAGTCATTTCCGCCGATCAAGCTGAAAGGTGTGATCGGTTCACTCGGAAAAAAGCACGGCTTTGGCCTTGTCTCCGACCGCCCGATTACCGGTCGAGCCGCACGCCTGCTAAAGTCAGGTATTTTATGGATGTATAAATATCATAACGGTTGATAGTGAAACCCGGGGAATCCCGGGTTTTTTTGCAGGACCAAGCTTTATTTGCAACTGGTCTAATACGTAAAATAGAAAAAGCACTCCAAATCGGAATGCTTTAAGCTGGGATGTACCCATATTTCTCTAATTCAGCATAAATATTCTTCAATTTCGGGTTCCCTTCGCCAACGATTTTGCCTTCGATCAGGACAACGGGATAAAACATGTTTTCTTCGATAACTTTTTCAGCGAATTCCTTTTTATCGCCCGCTGATGGTGGATTATGAATATCGACATACGTGATTTTGAAGGGTTGATCTTTGTATTTACGGCTGATCGCTGCTTCGAGCCATTCGGATGTTTCTTTTGAGGATGGCAGGTTGATACAGCTTGAACATAAGACTTCTGCGCCGTATATAACAATTTCTACTTCTTTGCACTCCATTTTCAATTACCCCCTACTATTTTCTTTTATTTTACTATACCGATGAGAGGGTTGCCTAAGGATAACGCTGGTATTCTAAGGTTTTTATTCAATTGAATAGATTTTTCCGGCCGTTGAGATTATAATAAGTATTATGAAAGGAGTCGATTTACATGACTGAACAGCAAATGTTTGAGCAAGTACAGGAAGTATTAGATAAATTGCGTCCATTCCTTCTTCGCGATGGAGGAGACTGCGAACTAGTGGATGTGGATGATGGCATTGTAAAACTTCGCCTGCTGGGTGCATGCGGAAGCTGCCCAAGCTCCACCATCACGCTTAAGGCTGGAATCGAACGCGCCCTTTTAGAGGAAGTACCAGGTGTTCTTGAGGTTGAACAGGTATTTTAATTGAACGAATCATAAAGCGGTTTTGCCTTATAAGGCAAAACCGCTTTTTTTCATGCTCGTTCTGCACCCTGTCCAGTCGATGGTCAAGTTCATAATTTCCATTCCGTTTATACACTGTTTCATTTTTTCCGCGACTTGATCCCCGTTACCTGGTTCCGTTAGACACAATATGGACGGGCCAGCACCGCTCAGTGCAACACCGAACGCACCTGATTGAATTGCTTTTTCCCGTACATCATCAAAAAATGGCACAAGTTCCTTTCGGTATGGCTGATGGAACAAGTCGGCAGCCATCATCTTGCCTGCAAGCTTCCAATTTTGTACCATCAAGGATGCAAGCAGCTGATTGGCAACGGCACTTGCCTGGACACTTCGCGAAAATTTCACGTCTTGCGGTAAAACATCCCGTGAAATTTCGGTCAATAATTCCTCCTGGGGGACAACAAGAATTGGATCAAACTGAATCTGGTCAAGTACCGTTAAATCGACTTCCGTTCCTATTTGGCTGCCCACGACTACACCGCCAAAAAGGCTGGCCCCGGCATTATCCGGATGGCCTTCAAATTCGGTAACAATCGCTAATTTTTCTCGTTCGGACAATTGTAATCCGCAAAATTCATTGGCTAGCTCCACTCCGGCAACAATCGCCGCCGCACTGGAACCAAGCCCTCTTGCCAGCGGAATCTCACTTTTGACAGTCATTCGGAGCGGCGGCATTTTCTGCTTGTACAAGGAAGCGGTTTGAAGCGCCACTTGGCAGATATAATTCTTTTCATCCCGCGGAAAGTCCATTAAGGAAGGAGACAGCAATTCTACCTCCCACTGATCGCTTCGAAAAGCTTCCAGTTCCAGATAAAGATTCAATGCGACGGCAAGGGAATCAAATCCAGGGCCAAGATTCGCAGAGCTAGCCGGAACTTTTACTACAAAAACCTGTCTTGGCATCATGCGATCAGCTTGCGATTCGCCGACTTCGTTCATTGTCTGACCACTCCCCTGATATGTTCGCTGACGATCCTCTCGTCATTTGGGAGCAGCACCGGTGAGATCGTGCTGATATCGATGGCAGTGGAAGGATCCTTCAGGCCATTTCCGGTCAGTACAGCAACAATTCGAGAACCGCGAGGAATTCCTCCCTGTTTCAGAAGCTTATGAATGCCAGCCAAAGAGGCACATGACCCTGGCTCAGCAAATATCCCTTCTGTGGAGGCAAGTTTGCTATATGCTTGTAGTATTTCTTCATCAGTGACGAAATCGATTGTCCCCGCAGATTCATCCCGGGCAGCAACAGCCAGGTTCCAGCTTGCCGGGTTGCCAATTCGAATAGCAGTGGCGATTGTTTCCGGCTGTTCAATCGGTTTTCCTTGCACAATTGCTGCCGCACCTTCTGCCTCAAAGCCAAACATCCTCGGCAAACCGGTCTGCTTAATGGCATCATACTCTTTGAATCCCTTCCAGTAAGCGCTGATATTCCCTGCATTCCCGACTGGAATTGCCAAGATTTCAGGTGCTCCGCCCAGCTGGTCACAGATTTCAAAGGCGGCAGTTTTTTGGCCTTCCAGCCGGTATGGATTAACCGAATTGACGAGCGTGACTGGTTCGTTTTCGCTGATAAATCGGACCATTTTTAACGCCTCATCAAAATTGCCTTCGATCGAAACGATGCTTGCTCCATACATTACCGCCTGAGCAAGTTTCCCCATCGCGATTTTTCCATCAGGAATCACGACGATGCACCGCATACCTGCTCTCGCCGCATAGGCAGCCGCCGAGGCAGATGTATTGCCTGTAGAAGCACAGATGACCGTATCACTGCCCTCTTCCTTCGCTTTTGCGACTGCCATCACCATGCCCCGGTCCTTAAATGAACCCGTCGGATTGACTCCCTCTACTTTTACATGCAAATCAATGCCCCATTCCTCTGACAAATGGTCTAGCCGGATCAGCGGAGTGTTCCCTTCATTCAGGGTTAGCATCGGGGTATGGTCATTAACTGGCAGGTATTCACGATATTCCCTCAATAATCCTTGCCACCTCATCGATTGACACTCCCTTCCACTCTGTAGGAACTTTTGATTTCCTTCACGACCCTGAGGTCACGCAGCTCCATTAGAATGGTTTGATAGTCTTTAAGTGAAGCTCGATGTGTAACCACGACAATTTCCGCAAGTCCTTGTTCCTTCAAAGGCATTTGAAGAATCTTTTCAAAGCTGACTTGATGTTTAGCGAACAGCGAGGTGACTTCCGAAAAGACACCAACTTCATCAAGGACATGCAGACGGAGGAAATGCTTCGAACTCATTTCTCCATCATCCATTAGCTGTTTTTCGTATTGCGGAGTGACCATAGAATGGCCATTCACTCCGAGGCGCATGTTCTTGATGACCCCAACAAGATCTGACACAACGGCTGTTGCCGTTGGCAGACTGCCTGCCCCTGGTCCATAGAACATCGTCTCTCCGACTGCCTCGCCGTACACATATACCGCGTTGTACTCATTATTGACAGAAGCTAGCGGGTGGGAGGACGGCAACAGCGATGGCTCCACACATATTTCGACTTTGTCGCCTTCACGGACAGCGATCCCAAGCAATTTCATCGTATAGCCAAGCTGTCTCGCATACTGCAGATCTTCCTCTGTGACTTCAGTGATTCCTTTCACTTTTACATCATCGAGGTCAATTTTCATGGAAAATCCAAGTGTTCCCAAAATCGCCATTTTTCTTGCAGCATCAAGCCCTTCCACGTCAGCTGCCGGATTCGCCTCTGCATATCCTAGTTCCTGGGCTTCCTTCAACACGCTATCATACGGAAGTCCCTCCAGGCTCATTTTTGTTAAAATATAATTTGTAGTTCCATTCACAATTCCCATCATTTTTGTGATTCTGTCAGACGCTAACCCATCCACGAGGCTGCGCAAGATTGGGATGCCTCCTGCGACACTCGCTTCATAGAATAAATCGCAGCCATTTTCACTTGCTGCTGTCAAAAGCTCCGAGCCATGGACAGCCATTAAATCCTTATTTGCAGTCACGACATTTTTTTTATTTCTCAGTGCCTGCAGCATATATTCACGGGTATTTTCGATTCCGCCCATTACTTCAATCACCACTTCAATTTCCGGATTTTCGATGATATCCGCTGGGTCCATCGTTAAGAGAGAAGGATCAACCTTTACCGACCTTTCCTTTTCTATATCCTGAACGAGGATTTTCTTTACTTTCACCGGACAACCAATCTGGTGCATTAATTTATCCTGGTGGTTTTCAATGATTCTTACTACCCCCGACCCTACTGTTCCTAATCCAAGAAGTCCTACCGAGATTGCCTGCATTTTCCCTTCCCTCTCTCTTTGTGTTTTTTAAAAACACATTTGTTTTTATATAGTAGACATTATATCGACGACTCAGTGCTTTTACAAGAGATAATTGGAAAGAAATATTTCATGAAACCGCTTAACATCAAGCTGTTCTAAGGGTAAAAAAAATCCTCCCCTTGATGTTAGAAGGAGGATTCCACCTTATTGAAGCACCGCATTATTGACAATAGACTTCGGGCTGTCTCCGGTGAGAACAGCTTTGACGTTCGTGCAGCAAAGCTTAATCATCGCGGTCCTTGTGTCCGTACTTGCGGAGCCAATATGTGGGATCGCGGTTACATTTGGCAATTCAAGCAGCGGATGATTCGTTGGAATCGGTTCTTTTTCAAAGACATCCAGTCCTGCAGCGGCAATTTCTTTTTTTTGGAGCGCATGATATAATGCCTGCTCGTCCACAACCGGCCCGCGGCCAGCATTGATGAAAATCGCGCTTTTTTTCATTTTCGCAAAAACATCTGCGGTAAAAAGGTGTCTCGTTTCATCAGTCAACGGAGCCAGGGACACAACATAATCAGCGGTAGATACTAGATCCTCGAATGAACGATAGACCGCACCTGTCTCTTTTTCCGCTTCCGGTTTGCGGGAACGGTTATGGTAAAGAATTTCCATCCCAAATCCTTTGGCGCGGCGGGCAACAGCCTCCCCAATTTTCCCCATCCCAACAATCCCAATCGTCTTCCCATAAACATCATGCCCGGCAAGCAAGTATGGGCTCCAGCCTTCCCACTTGCCTGCCTTGATATAATCAGCGGCTTCGACAATGCGCCTTGCCGTAGCCATCAATAAAGCAAAGGTTAAATCAGCGGTTGTCTCGGTCAGCACATCCGGCGTATTGGTGACAATGATTCCGCGCTCGGTAGCTGCTTTGAGATCGATATTGTCAAAACCAACAGCAAGGTTCGCAATAACTTTCAGGTTTTCACCCGCAGACAGCAGCTCCTCGTCTACTTTATCAGACAGCATTGTGATGATCCCACTGGCTTTTTTTGCTTCCGCGAGCAATACTTCCCTTTGTGCGGGGAAATCTTCCTGCTCCCACATTTTCACGTCAAATTTCTCCGTAAGCTCAAGAATGGTTTCTTCAGGAAGTTTCCTAGTGATAAAAATATACGGCTTCATGTCTAGCTCCTTTGTAAGCGTTTAATATAATAGAATAATAATTATTCTATCACATTTTCGCTAAAGTCTCGACTACCGTAATAACCAATCCACCGGCGGAAGCTTTCCAATTTTCACCGGGGCATCGCCAATCTGGTAAAAGTGACTCAAAAACCTTTCATAATCACCACTCTGGTCCAAGTACTTCCGCAAGCGATCCTCTTGCTGGCGCTTTGTCTGTTCAGATGGGATACTATAGTAATTTTCAACAGCTTCATAGTAATGAAGCGGAAACAGAAGCCGAGCGTACAGCAGCCTCCATGAAAACGGCGTTAATACCGTCAGGCTCTGATATTCGTTAAGGAAGTTCTTTATTTCAGGCTGACTCGTCTGGATGTTGGCAAAATAGCGCTCCCTGACCCACTCAGCCAAATCGCGGCTTCGATGGTCAAACACCCACTCAAACGGATTTTTGATAAAATAAGGCCCTCTCCAGACTGTATTGGTGAAGCGCTCGTGGCAGACAGTACCGTGGTCGGCATTCGTCGGCTTATCGTCGATCTCCGTATCAGCCAAGTATTGAATCGCATTTTCTGTTAATCCCATATAATAGGGAAAAGATTCCATGAACATACGCTCAAAATCGTTCTCGGGCTCCGTATAAAGCTTGCTGCTCCATACCTTCTCCATCTGGTCTAAGCGCATTTCCCACAGCTGTTTCCACTGTCCGACCCTGTTCAAGCTTTCCACCTTGAAAGGAATTAGTCGGCCTCTTGCATGAAATCTTGCCAGCTTCCTGCCTGTGCGCATTTTTTCCGGTATCGGTGCGGCACGATTTTCCAGCACACAGTATTTCTTTCCCTCCCATTCGCAAATTTGCCGTCCTTCTTTGTCTGTCAGCAGTTTCGATACATGGCGGTCGCCAGCTTTTTGCATATGGTCTGCGATCCTTGAAAGCTCGCTTATTTCTTGCTCTTTTGCGCCATTAGCGTCCATAATCAAATATAGTCCTTCCTTCTGTTTATACCCATTGTATCTTCCAAGCGATACTTCTGAGTCAGGAGAAATTCCATATATTTCTTTTAGCATCTTTTGTAACATCAAATAGCACCTCTTTCCAAGCCATTCTTTTACAAATATATGTACCAGACTGCAAAACAATGAAATGAATAACTGGCTTCCATCTGGAAATGATTTAAAAGAGGAATTCTTTCACTAAAATGGATTAAGCGGAATAATTTAGGTTAAACAGGAGGAAGAAAGCTGCGATTAAACACAGAAAGGTGATACAGATGATAGAAAAGAAAAGTGCCATCCAAATGACAGAGGAAACTGCCCGAAAGTGGCTTCAGGAACGCGGGGTTGAAATAGAAGATATAGCTAAGCTTGTGTACTTTTTGCAGGAGAAATACCACCCAAACCTACAGATGGAGGATTGCATCCTTAACGTCGAACGAGTATTGTCGAAACGCGAGGTCCAGAATGCCATCTTGACAGGAATCCAGCTTGATATCCTTGCTGAGCAGAAGTTACTTAGCGAACCGCTGCAATCCATTATTGAAACAGATGAGAGCTTGTATGGCGTAGATGAAATCCTCGCTTTTTCCATCGTCAACATCTATGGGTCGATCGGATTCACAAACTACGGGTTCATTGATAAAGCAAAGCCAGGAATCCTTGGGTTCCTTAATGATAAAGAAGCTTCAGGCAAATGCCATACATTTCTCGATGATATCGTCGGTGCTGTCGCTGCAGCTGCATCAAGCCGCCTCGCTCACAGAGCGGCCAATGTAGAGGAATAAGAAAAGCTCAGGGCGCCTAGAACGCCACGTCCTGTGGCTGGCGATGTTTCGTGTTTTTTTACTATACCAACTGCTATCAGGGTATCTTTCATGCGGAAGATACCCTTATGCGAGCATTTCCACCTACATAAGGGTACCGTTCATCCGGAGAGATACCCTTATGTGAGCATTCCCTCCTCCATAAGGGTACCGTTCATGCGGAAAGATACCCTTATGCGAACATTCCCTCCTGTATACATTGGGTCTTTGAACATTTTTCGTAATTTGCGTATGTATGAATAAAAACGGGAATAAATATAAGGGTATGTGTTGACCGATCAAGTAAAAAGCGTGAATTGGCGAACACGAAATTTCAGTCCTCGTGGTGAAGCCCCAGAAGAAATCGTTCAGGCGTGTTTGGATATCATACATACATTCTTATAGCAAAAAGGGCAACCTGAGAGGATGCTCCTTTTTACTTACACTTTAGCCCTAAATTTTTGGACCAATTTAAAAATCAGAAACTTTGCTGAAAATTTTACTTTTCCTATACTTCCCAATCGTCCAGTGAATCGATGGTATAGGTTGGCATTTCCTCGTAGCCCTTTAGCATTTCCTTTGTTGTGACCCCTGTGTGCACAAGCAGGGTATCCATCCCGGCCCTTATGCCTGCAAGGATGTCGGTATCATAATAGTCCCCGACCATTAATGTTTCTTCTTTTGCCGTTCCGAGAACCTTCAACGCTTGTTCCATAATAACCGATTCCGGTTTGCCAATATAGATTGGGTCTGTTTGCGTGGAGAGGGCGATGACTGCTGTCAAAGAACCATTCCCAGGGAGGAGGCCGCGCTCTGTCGGAATGGCGATATCTCCGTTCGTCGAAATAAAGCTTGCCCCGTTCCTTACCGCGAGACAGCCTACCGCTAGCTTCTCATAAGTTATGCCCCGGTCGATTCCAGATACAACAAAATCCGCATTCTCTCCGGCAAACTTCAAGCCTTTTTCTTTAATCGCAATTTGAATTCCCTCTTCGCCAATTACATAAACAGTTGCATCTGGTTTTTTTTCATAAATGAAATTGGCCGTCGCCTGGCTTGTCGTAAAGACCTGCTCCTCAGTTGCAGGGATATCAAAGCCGCGCAACTTTTCCGCTACCTGGGCCGGGGTACGCGATGAATTATTTGTAACGAATAAATAAGGAATTTCCGCTGCAATCAGCCTTTTAATAAAATCCGAAGCCGCCTCGATTCGTTCTGAACCCTTGTACATGGTGCCATCCAAATCAATCAAATAGCCTTTATATTTTGTCATGATGATCACTCCTATGAATAATATTCCCTCGCTGAATGTAAATGAATACTTCCATTTTAGGAAAACAGAACTGGCGTATAGGAAAAGCCCTGCAAACAAAAAGAGGCCGATTGGTGAACTGCTGTTCAGTTCAGCTGATCAGACTCTTTTTCCTAGCTTTATTTTTTAAAAGCGGACACCGGGCCCAGTTCATTGGTTAAATATTCCCTGACCTTTTTCGAATACAGTTTGAGTTGCGGAAGTTCTGATTGGAAAGTTTGGATCAGGCTGGCATGATCTACGGCAGTGTATTGCTGAACTAGCATCTTTCTGAATAAAACCATTTTTTTTAAGCCTGCACTTATCTCCAGCGTCACGACTTTTTCATCATCGAGGATATCGATAATGTCTTCGTAGCTGCCGGGATCCCGCATAATGAAGCCATCAATCATCGCGTTGCCCACGTCAAGAATGGCTTCCACCATCGTATGCGCCACACGTTCCAGCGCCGCTTTTTCCATTGGCGTTTCCCAAGATTTATTGCCTTCAAAAAATTCAATTTGCCCATCCAAAAATTCTAAAGTTTGTTCTATTTGATCCCTGTCGACAAAGTACATCCTTCTCACCTCTTAAAAGATGCTAGACGGTTTGCAACAATCCAGGGCGGGCGTAAAAATAGCCTTGCGCCAGCTCGACCTTGTTCCGCTTTAGGACTGATGCTTCATGCTCCGTTTCAATTCCTTCGGCAATGACAATAGAGCCTGCTTCCCTTGCAATAAGCAAAAGTCCTTTCAGCATCGACTCCTTCACCGAGTTCGTATCGATGTTCTGAATGACGGATCGATCGATCTTGATAACATCTGGCATGATTTCACAGATGGTATTCAGGCTGGCATATCCCGCTCCGGTATCATCCACCGCAATTTTAATACCCATTCCTCTTAACACCTTTATATTATAGATAAAATTGTCGATTCCCTCAATCGAATCCCGTTCGGTAATTTCCAGCGTGATTTGATTTGGTTTGATACTTTCATAGGATTTCATCATTGCTTTCAAGTCACGCACGAACCGGAAATTGCCAAGCGTGATCGGCGTAAAATTAATGAAAACATCATTCGAGCAGCCTGTTAACGTAATTTGCTCAAGAGTTTTCTTTAGGACAATCATCTCTAGCTCATACAGCATATTCGTCTGTCTCGCAACTGAAAAAAGCTGAAGGGGACTTTCAAGTGCCGTGCCTTCTGGACCGCGAGTCAGCATTTCCCATGCGCGAACTTCTTTTGTGGCAACGTCAATGATCGGCTGCGCAAGAATTTTAATGTTTTGTTGGGAAACAATTTTGTTGATCTCATACACCATTTCGTTGAATTCCGTCTGAATCCGTTTTTCCGCCATCGCAAATGCCTGCTGGTGGGCCTTCAAAACTGCTTCATGGACGGACTCCACTGATTTATCAATAAAAATAAATCCCGTGTCAAAGATAGGCTGAACAGTAGGATACTCCAGAAAAATCCTACTTTCCACTTCCCTGAGAATTTTCTTCATTTTCGTTTCAATCTCTGAAACACAATGTTTGTTTCGGTCAATACGTAAAAAAAGACTGAGGCTGTCACTGTAGTAATCGTGAAAAACAATCATGTCTTTTTTTTCCACTTCCCATTCAATGACCGCTTTGAAATGACGCTTCAAAGCCTTATGGTGCTTCCTTGTCTCCTCACCAAGCTGAGCCGCCAGCTCGCGGTGATTTTTGATCGTATAGGCAATGACTGCTACCTCATATCCACTGTTTAAGGCCCTCTTTACCCCGGCTACAACAGGATCTCTCAAGACGAACTGAGGCGGATAATAACAAAGCGATGAATGAGGCAGAATAATCTTCCCCCAACCAAGCAGGTTGTCCAAAATGCTAGTAACACGGCGGGCCATAGGTTTCAATCCTCTCAGATGATGACTAGAACGTTTTCTTTATTGTACCATATTTCGCTAAAATAGACCTTTTTTACTAGATAGTAATTTCGAATTAATTATACACATAGTATGATGGAAATTTCGGCAAAGCTAAAAGGTTTTCTGGTAAGATTGATGAGGAGTGAGCGTGCAGTGGAAATTGGGAAGAGAGACTAATGGAATGAGAATCCCAACTCGTTTTTCAAACCGCAAGCTTCAAATTCCATCTTAGGGGGTTCACAATGACAGAACGATTTTTTTTATACGATGAAACAGAAGCTACAAAAACACGCTACATCAGCTTTGTAGGTGAGAACCAGCGTTTTGATCTCGCCATCTTGCAGACTGGCAGATACTTTGGCAAGAGCATCGTGATGGATATCCAGGGCAGCAAATTCGCCATTCTTGGCCTCGATGATCTGGATGAAGAAGGCTACCTCGAATATGCCTACAACTTAACAGAAGAAGATGCGGAAGAACTTCGCTCCTTTCTGCGCCCCATCCTTTAATTTGGAAACAAACTGCTTGTTAGATTTGACTTTTTTTAGAAATACTAACGAAAAGAAAAACAAGCAAAGGAAGGTGAGACTGATGAGCAAGGAAGACAGCGAAAAATACTCTGATTTTTCAAATGCGGAGAAGCAAAGAAACTATATAACGGCCGAAGACTTTCCAGAAGGGCCATACGGATCGCCGTTTCGAAAAAACGAACTCATTCAGGGCAAAAGCACACCATGGCATGAGGGGCAACGATCCTACAGTAATTTCAATTACGAGTTCAAGTCTCTTCATCAGGGAACTCCCCGAAAAGAAGCAGGTGCCCATCCAACCCATGATGACCCGACTGAAAGTGAACAGCCGCCATATAGCGATCTCTAAGAAAACAAATGCTCCAACACATCATTGGAGCATTCCTTGTTTTCTTAATCTGTTTGACGAGGCTTTGCTACCTTCTTGGCGACAAAATAGGCACAGCCAAAATTGCAGTATTCATATAAATATTCACTTATCGTACTGATTTTCGTATCAAATGTTGATTTCTGGTTCTGGTCATCGAAAAAACCTCGTAAGCGAAGCTGCCCGTAACCCCAGTCACCAACTATATAGTCATATTTCGTCAGTATCTCGCTGTATCTGGCGCGAAAGGCTTCTTCGTTAAAGCCATTCCGTTCTTCATCCACTATTTCATAGCATAGGTTATTGATGCAAATCATTGGTTGGTCCACCTCTTTTTCCGTAACGATCTCCTGAGCTTTTCTTAATTATAACTTATTCCCCATCAATTACTAAGCAAAAAAAATAATTTTGGAGCCATTCTAATCTATAGGGGGTGTTTTTAATGAAAAAAGCATTAATGGCTGTTGGGATTTGTGGTACGGTTGTTTTGACTGGCTGCGGGGCTGGGAATGATAATGCCTCACCATCTGGCGGAAACGATGGCGGGGCAGGTATTTACCAGCGAAGCGGTACGACACTGAATGTAAACGATAACCGGCCAGAATTATATAATGAAAAGGAACGCAAGGGATTGCGGAACAGAAGTGAAGATTTCGGATATGTGCGCCATCAGAAAACAGGTGTGATGGGTGCGAATGAAGCGCAGACTGCACCATACCAAGCGATCGATCGCGAACAAATTGCAGACATGATCAGCAGATTCAGCTTGATGGCACAGAATGTGGATGATGTGTCTACTCTTGTGACAGATGAGGAAGTGCTGATTGTCTATGCAACTGATTCTCAAAATCGAAACGAGACTGCAGATCAAGTGAAACGGATGGCAATGTCAGTCGTTCCGCGCTGGTTCCATGTGTACGTTTCGGACGATACTAGCCTACGAAAAGAAGTCGAGAACTTTGCGACATTGGATACGGACAGCCGAAATGTGGACAATCTGGTTGATGGTGTAATCAAACAGATGCTTAAGTCTCCACAAGGTCGGCCTATGACCACTGGGGAGAATGCCAATGGCGAAGCAACAGGTGAACTAAACGAAGCAACCGACAAAGACGAATTATCAACACAAACAAAAAATGGGAAATAAGAAAAAGAGTTCAGCATGATCGATGCTGAACTCTTTTTCTTATGCTTGCTTCGCTTCTTGTTCTGCGAGCTGTTGTCTATGTTTTGCAGCAGAGTTGACCTGCTCGTCTGCATGGTAGGAGGACCGGACAAGCGGGCCGGCTTCACAATGGCTAAAACCTTTTGCAAGTGCGATTTCTTTCAACTCAGCAAATTCATCTGGATGATAGTACTTTTGCACCTCTAAATGTTTTTTGGAAGGCTGCAAATATTGGCCCAATGTAACGATCTCCACATTATTTGCACGCAAATCATCCATCGCTTCGATCAGTTCTTCCTTCGTTTCTCCTAATCCGACCATAATGCTAGACTTCGTCGGAATGTCAGGCTGCATCTCTTTTGCTCTGCGCAAAAATTCCAGAGATCGTTCGTAAGTTGCACGTGCACGAATTCTTGGCGTCAGCCGCTTCACGGTTTCAATATTGTGGTTCAAAATATCTGGACGAGCATCCATCAGCATCTTCAGATTTTCTGCGACTCCTCCCATATCAGAAGGCAAGACTTCGATTGAAGTTAATGGATTTTTTCTGCGAATTGCCCTTACCGTCTCAGCAAAAACCGCTGCTCCTCCATCCTTCAGATCATCGCGGGCTACCGCTGTGACGACGACATGCTTAAGGTTCATAAGCACAACGGAATCAGCAACTCTTTCGGGCTCCTGCCAGTCAAGTTCCGTAGGTAATCCTGTTTTCACGGCACAAAAACGGCATGCGCGCGTACATACATCTCCAAGGATCATGAAGGTTGCAGTCCGTCTCACAGCCCAGCATTCATGGATGTTCGGGCATTTTGCTTCTTCACAAACAGTATGTAGATTTTTTTCGCGCATCATCGTTTTCAAGCCCGTATAGTTTTCGTTCGTATTTAACTTTATTTTCAGCCATTCAGGCTTTCTCTGTACCTCTTTTTTGCTCATTATTTTCACTCCATTCCCGCTGCACTCATCAAGTACACCATGAAAAATCAGGGCCAGCATACAGCTTCTGATGTCACTTTAACATAATGAAAATCGATCGACAAGTACGATATTCTGCGATTACCATTATTTGATATTTATGAAAATCCCTCACCATCGCAAACTACATTATGAAAAGGAATGAATCATGAAGGGAGGATTACAGTGAAATCTCTTAAAGCAGTTATCGGTTTTCTATTTCTATCCCTTGTCCTTACGGTGGATCTCGCGTCTGCAGCAGAGCAGGAACAGGAACAGGATATTTATAAAAAAAGAATGGATCTATACACCCAAGTGGAAGCTGTTACGCAAATCCCCTGGTATTATCTTGCTGCTGTCGATCAATACGAGCGGAATGTGCGTCAGGCACGAAAGGATTTGCCGAAAGCGGAGGGAATTGCCGGAATTTACTTTAAGCCGGAAGAATGGGCTGGACTTCTGAATCCAAACCCGGAAGATGAAAACCCAGTGTCGATCCAATTTTTTAATGGAATTGGTTTCGATGGAAATGGGGACGGAAAAGCAAGCCGGAAGGACGATGAAGATGTAGTGCATGCTTTCGCCCAATATCTCTTAAAGTATGGCACAGACCATGAGAATATAAAAATCGGCCTCTGGAGCTACTATAAACGTGACAAGACTGTCGGGATCATCATCGGAAAAGCGATGATCTATAAACACTTTGGACGTTTAGATCTTGATACCCATGTCTTCCCTCTCCCTCTTAGGAGCATTCACAGCTATAACAACACCTGGGGTGATGCCCGTGGCTGGGGGGGCAGAAGGATCCATGAAGGAACAGATATTTTTGCTGGTTATGGTGTTCCCGTTCGGGCCACAGGCTACGGGATCGTCGAAATGAAGGGCTGGAATAAATACGGCGGATGGCGTGTCGGCATACGCGATATTAATAATACCTACCATTATTATGCCCACTTGAGCGGCTTTGCTAAGGATCTTAAGGCAGGGCAAATCGTTGAACCTGGTACAATAATTGGCGGTGTTGGGAGCTCAGGTTATGGTCCTCCTGGAACAAGCGGAAAATTCCCGCCCCACCTTCATTATGGAATGTACAAGGACAATGGCTATACTGAATGGTCGTTTGATCCATACCCTCATTTGAAAATATGGGCCAGAAAAGAACGAGCAAGATTAAAAAATTAAGAAAACCGGGCAAACTGCGCCCGGTCCTTTTTATTTTGCTTCTCTTCCCTTTTTAACCGCTACGGCCACGCTTGCAATTAGGCCGCCCCAAATAATGATCATTCCGATTAGCATCATTGCGATCGCACTTGCTGACATGATGATGAAACCCCCTTCTTTTTAGGAAATGGTAATATCCTTGTCCCACTTGATTGCAGCAAGGACAATCCCAATTATTATTGCAGCAACAGCTACTCCCCAACCACTGTAAAGGAGGAAGCTAGTTGGATAGCCTTCATAATTTTCCTTGATGTTTGTCACAAGGTTCTGTACCATCATATAGCCCAAGACAACAGGGGTGATGATGCCAAGGCTGAATCTCCACCATGTACCAACGCTTACATCGGAAATTTCATTTGTGTGATTTTGCAGATTTTTCAATTCTTTCATTACCCATACAACCGCGATTACTTCAACTAGGCCTGCAAGAGCAACACCGAATTGGTTAATAAAATAATCCGCTGCATCAAGAAAGTACAAACCGCCCCTTGTTGCAATCAAGATGGAAAGCAATGCAGATAAACCGCCGCCAACTAGAACCGCTTTCGTTCTGCTGATATTGAATTTTTCTTGCACACCAGCAACATACGTTTCGACAATGGAAATCAAGGATGTTAACCCGGCAAGCACTAGGCAAGTAAAGAACGCAAACCCGAAGAACCCGTTAAAGGCCGGGAACTCACTGATAATGCGCGGGAAGACCACGAATGCCAGTCCCACACCTCCTGCTACTACTTCGCTTACCGGTACATTTGCCTGATTAGCCATGAAGCCGAGGGCGGCAAATACACCGATACCTGCTAATAATTCGAACCCTGAGTTAGCAAAACCCGTGATAAATGCACTATTCGTTAAATCTGTCTTCTCAGGCAAATAGCTAGAATAAGTTATCATAATAGCAAAACCAATTGATAAACTGAAGAAAATTTGACCATATGCAGCCACCCATACTTTTGGATCGGCAATGGTATCCCAATTCGGCTTGAAGAATGCATCCAGACCTTGTGCTGCGCCATCTAAAGTCAACGCCCTGATAACAATGATCAGGAAAAGCACGATTAGTGTAGGAATCATAATTTTGCTTGCAACTTCAATTCCTTTTTTCACACCTTTTAAAAGGACAAAGAACGTAACTCCCCAAACGAGAACCATAGGCCAAAAGACTCCTGGAACGATGCCGCCGATATCCCCTGGAGTTTCTGCAAGCTTTAGATAATTCCCAAAAAAGAAACCTTCTGGATCTTTTCCCCATTTCTCGCCAAATGAGAAAAATGCATATGAACCGGACCATGCAATTATTCCTGCATAATAGGTTGAGATCACAAACGAAACTGCAACCTGCCACCAGCCAAGCCATTCCCACTTTTTATTCATTCGAGCCAATGATAATGGGGATGAACCTCTATACTTATGGCCGATGGTAAACTCCATGATCAGCAGCGGGATACCTGCTGTCAGCAACGCAAACAAATACGGTATGAAGAATGCACCGCCTCCGTTTTCATAGGCTACTGCCGGGAACCTCCAAATATTTCCCAACCCAACTGCAGATCCGATTGCCGCTAAAATAAACCCCGCCCTTGTTCCCCACTGCGGACGATTTTCCATTTTGACTCCTCCTCGTTGCACTAACTAACTAGATGAATTAGAAAGTTTAATATTTTCAGATTTATTAATTTAGTCTAAAAGTAGTATAGCTAGTTTTCAACGACTTGTCAAAATATTATTGGATTCATAATAATTTTCTTTTCACAAATGCCTTATTTTCCTGGAAGCTGAATGGCTGGGGAAGCAACTCCACCGCCATTGTAAAACTGCGGAACTTTTCCAGGATAGTAAAAACTTCCAATTGGAATATCTTCCTGGACGGTTGCGATCTCCGTCGCAAAAGGAATAATGATTTGCACATTTGCCTTAACTCGCACGGAAACATTAATGAGGCTGTTGTTGATTCCATACTCTTCTGTATCCCAGACAACATCCGCTGTCACATCGCCGATTGCAGTGAACTTCACCGGAACCATTGGGCCCGTATTCCCGAGTAGTACATTTTTCGTAGCTTTCCCCAGTGGAATATAATAGACGATGCCCGCTTTCCTGTCTTCTTCATTTGGAACATTTTCTATATTAGAGCCCAAATCAAGCGAGCTAAGATTTCCTCTTTCCGCTTCTTTCAGGTTCATTTGTACTAAATTGGTGGTTTCTGCTTTTACCCGATTGATAATTTCGGTATTAAATTTTACGATTGTGGTTGTTCCGCCATCTATTGGCACAAACTCGAGTACTTTATCAATATCCATCCCACTGGCGATTTCTTTATTAATCGCATTATTGATGACCATCGTGGCAATTTTTCTCGTCTGTGATTCTGCATATCTCATCAATGTCGGTTCGAGCCCTTTATCTATGATCCAAAGTCCTGCCGCTGTGGAAAAAGAAAAAAAAACGAACGTAAGCAGGATGACGTACCTTAATGGCAAAGGGCCTTTGCGAGGCATCCGCCGACCGAATTTTGGCAAAACAAATCCCCCCTCTAAAGCTATATGTATGCTTCATAAGGGGGAACTTGCCTTAAAATCTAATAATTATTGGCGTATTCATATTGAATGATCGTGTCGCAGCTGACAATCATCAATGAGAGATTTGATTTTAAATCAAGGTGGTATGGCTGCTCTACTCTACAGCCACCTTCTTCAAGAATTCGGATAATCGGCCGCTCACTCAAACCGGCATTCTGTTCAGCAACTACTCCCACTCGGCCATCACTCAAGGTGACAGTCAAACCGGTTGGGTAGATTGCGACAGCTCTGCGAAAGGCGTCGACAATCTTTGGGTCAAACAGGCTTCCTACACCGGAATAAAGAATTTCCAAACCTTCATGCGGCAGCATCGCTGGCCGGTAAACCCGATTCGAGGTAACTGCATCAAATACATCCGCGACTCCGAGAATTTTTCCAAATAAATGGATTTCTTCCTCTTTCAGTCCTCGCGGGTAACCCCCGCCATTCAAACGTTCATGATGCTGATACGCACAATGAGCAACAATCAGCGAGATAGTGGGTATATTCCTGAGCATCTGGAAGCCGTCCTCTGCATGCTCCTTGATAATCTCGAATTCCTCTGCAGTCAATTTACCCGGCTTCGTTAAAATAGCTTCAGGAACCTTCATTTTGCCTACATCATGCAAAATCGCCCCAAGTCCGAGTTGCTCCAATTCTTTCGGAGACAGCTTCATTTCGATTCCAATTGCAAGGGAGTAAAGCGTGACGTTCAAACTATGCGAAAAGATATAATGATCATGCAAGAATACGTCCGAAAGAAGGTTCAATAACGCTTTGCTGCTATTTAATTCATCAAGTAAAGCAACAATTAGCATCTTAAATTTTTTAGCTGATTTTTCCAAAACGAAGGTGTGCGAGATCTTGGAATCCATTTGAACTTGTTTGAAGGTTTCACCGATCGTCATGATCGCATTGATCCGCAATTCCTCTGATATCGAGTTCTTAAAAACAATATCATCCGTATCCGGATCCATAATATAGATATAATTAATCCCAAACTCTTCAAGGCGCTTCAGCATTTTCCGCTCTAGCCTTACCCCTACATTCAGCAGGGTCTGGCCCTTGTCATTATAAATGGCTTTTCCAAGTAAAGCCCCTTCTGCTACCGATGTGGTGGCTACAAGTCTCATGTTCATTCCCACTTTATCTGTTTGTTGGCGGCTATAGTGCCTGATCGTAAAATAAAGAAATATTTACATAATACGACAATATTTTCTTATATTCTACCACAATTCCAAATCATTGGTTCATTTGTTTTCTATATCGGCTTAAACGCCTACTTTTTTTACTGCTTCAGGATGATTTCACAAAGAGTACACGAAAAAAGAATTCCCCTATCCGAGTTAGCAGCAAAAGCTGGCTTCGCAAAATCCTATTTAAAATCCTTGGAACGGAATTTCAAACGAATCTGTCAAAATAACGGGGTTTTCTCGACAACTTTCTGCTCGTAACCCCCAAACCTGTCAAAATAACGGGGTTTTCTCGACAACTTTCTGCTCGTAACCTGGGCAGCTGTTTAAATAACGTCGGATTCTTGCGCAGCACCAATGCTTAGGCAAGCCATTGGCCAGAAACTCCTCGACCCTCTTTTCGACTTCGCCTCTTGCCAATAAAAAAAGACAACTAATAAGGCTGTCTTTTTTCCGTGCTATAACCGCAGAAGCGGGTTAGTTCATTAGCAGCAATGCTTTCTTGCCGATCATTCCTTTTGCAGCGCCGAGATTCTCCGCCTCGTTTGTTACAGACTCGAGTGGTGCTTCAAGCAATTCTTCAATCGTCTTAACGCCAACAGCCCTGCCTGCAATGATTTTCCTGCTCTTGAGCTTTTCATTGAGAAGCGCGACATCAAGAGCTCCGCACATTATATAGCCTTTGTCGCCGGTTACGACTAACAGGTTTGTTTTCGGCAATTTTACAGATATGGATAAAAATGTTTTGCCTTCGATTTCAATGGGTGACAAATCGATCATGACCAAAACTCCTCCCTTCCATCCCAATAACACTCTATGAGGGTGGCAGGAAAAGCGTGACGTTTCTCAAATAGTAATCTTCCTATTTGTTAGCTTCCACTCTAGCAGATGGCGGAGGAACTCGGGTAGCCAATATTGCTTTTCCTCAGCACGCTGGATTTCCGGAAAAAACCGGCCGAATGTAAACATATCGGGAATCGCTAGCAAGTATTGCTTTTTCGCAGCAATTAGCTCCCCGTTGATGAACACTTGCGGGACATTGCCTTTTTGACGAAATTCAATCCCAGCGTATTCCATCACCCCCATCACAGTGCCGCGAAACCCAAATCCTTTTATCTGCATATGCGGCCATGTTTCATCTCTCGTCTGAAGGAGGATTTCTTTCAATTCCGCACCTGACATGGTGATCGTACAAGGATTGATCGGGTGCGGACAGATTTCGAGAAGGTCGAACCTGGTAACTTCCCCCTGCTTCAGCCCCTTGAGAATCATGCCAGCATTCATGAACGCGCAGTCCGCATTGCACCACTCCTTTAAAGCTTGAACGAGCAGACTTGCCAGTTCGTTATGCTGCATAGGGTCTGCTGCTAACTCAACAGGGAGGATTGTCACCTGTTCACTCATCAATTCCTTCCCTTCCTTGTAAAAGGCTGCAGCCTTTTCTTTTTCGCGATCACTCAAGCCTTCTTCCATCATTTCATACAAAACAGCTGTTTTCTCCAAAATCTGCTTCGTATCAACGTCCAGTTTGACAGTTACATGACCGGCAAAATAACCAAATCTGCCGGCTCCCGCAAGCAAACTGGAGCCTACCTCCTTGCCTTGATGCAAAATATGATGGGTGTGTCCGCCAAGAATGATGTCGATTTCCGGGAACAGAGAGGCAATTCTTTCATCATCATGAATCCCTAGATGGGATAATAGAATGATGATATCACTTTCTCCCTTAATCTCCTCAACGCAGTTCTTGACTTCCTCCATCGGATCGGTCAGCTTCCATCCGAGCTGCTCATAGAATCGCCCGAAATGGACCGTGACACCAATCACTCCAATCCTTGTACCTTTCTTGCTTATGTAAACTTGATATGGTTTTGCCCAAGCTGGACGGCTGCCATCCTGTTTGTACAAATTTGCGACCAGCATCTCAAATTCTTTTTCCTGATACATCGAATCCAAATCCTCGAATGGGAGAGTAATCCCCTCATTGTTCCCAATGGTTCCGGCGTCATAGCCTGCTTCATTCAGCAGTCGGCAATTTGCCTTCCCCCGAGTGGCATCTGATAAAGGGTGCCAGCGGTCCATATGATCGCCAATATCAAACACAAAAACCTCGTCGCCTTCTTCCACATGCCAGCGCCGTCGCTCAGTTACAAGCTTATGAATCCTCGGCCAGTGCTCCAAATGGCTATGCAAATCATTCGTATGGTATATATGGATTATTTCTTCCATTTAATCTTGCCCTCATATAAACTTTCATGGTCTCCCCAGCCCGTTAAGCCAACAATCATCAGCTGTGCACCTCCATTTTATCTTCATAATAGCATACTGAAGCGCAAAATAAGAACTAAGACATGCTCCAACCTCATTTTCAGAGATCGGTATTGCCCTTATTCCATTTGAATATATGCTTTTACGGTAAAAAAATCCACCTGCTGAGCAGGTGGATTACCGTGATTATCTATTACCCAATCGACCCTTCCATCTCGAACTTGATCAGGCGGTTCATTTCGACTGCGTATTCCATTGGCAATTCTTTTGTGAATGGCTCGATGAAGCCCATGACGATCATTTCTGTTGCTTCTTCTTCGGAGATTCCGCGGCTCATCAGGTAGAACAATTGTTCTTCTGATACTTTGGAAACTTTTGCTTCGTGCTCAAGAGAAATGTTGTCGTTTAGGATTTCGTTGTATGGAATGGTGTCTGATGTAGACTTGTTATCCATGATCAGCGTATCGCATTCAATATTAGAGCGCGCGCCGTCCGCTTTGCGTCCGAAGTGGACCCTACCGCGGTATGTTACTTTTCCGCCCTGCTTTGAAATGGATTTTGATACGATCGTTGATGATGTGTTTGGCGCAAGGTGAATCATTTTTGCGCCGGCATCCTGGTGCTGGCCTTTGCCGGCAATGGCGATAGATAATGTCAAGCCGCGAGCGCCTTCTCCCCTAAGGATGACTGCTGGGTATTTCATTGTCAGCTTGGAACCGATGTTGCCATCGATCCATTCCATCGTTGCGTTCGCATCACAGACCGCACGCTTTGTAACAAGATTGAAGACGTTGTTCGCCCAGTTCTGGATCGTCGTGTAGCGGCAATATGCGTCTTTTTTGATGATGATTTCTACAACCGCACTGTGAAGGGAGTTTGTTGTGTAAACTGGAGCCGTACATCCTTCTACATAATGTACGTGCGCGCCTTCATCCACGATGATCAATGTACGTTCGAATTGCCCCATGTTTTCAGAGTTGATGCGGAAGTACGCTTGAAGTGGTGTATCCACTTTGATTCCCTTTGGAACATAAATGAAAGATCCGCCAGACCAGACTGCTGAGTTTAACGCTGAAAACTTATTGTCTGTTGGTGGGATGATTTTTCCGAAATGCTCACGGAAAATATCTTCGTTTTCCTTCAATGCTGAATCTGTGTCTTTAAAAACAATCCCCAGATCTTCCAGCTCTTTCTTCATGTTATGGTATACAACCTCTGATTCGTATTGCGCAGAAACACCCGCAAGGTATTTTTGCTCCGCTTCAGGAATTCCAAGCTTATCGAAAGTCGCCTTGATTTCCTCTGGAACTTCATCCCACGATGTTTCAGAGCGCTCTGATGGTTTGACATAATAGGTGATTTCATCAAAGTTCAAGGAAGCCATGTCTCCGCCCCATTGAGGCATTGGCATGTTGTAGAAATGCTCCAGTGATTTTAATCGGAAATCTAGCATCCACTGGGGTTCTTCCTTCATTTTTGAAATTTCTTCCACGATTTCACGCGTCAGGCCGCGTTTTGACCGGAAGATGGAAACGTCTTTATCGGAAAACCCGTATTTATAATCACCGATCTCTGGCATTTTTTTAGCCATCGTCCAATTCCTCCATTCTTAAAGCAAGGAAACTAAGTTTCCTGCTTTGTAATAGTCCGACCCCGCAAGCCAATCTCCTGCAGGCTTTCTGTAAAAACCATCGAATAGATGATTTCTTATTGGGTGTCTTCCTCTTCCTTCAGACCTTGCTCCATTGCCTTCCATGCAAGAGTAGCACATTTGATCCTGGCTGGGAATTTCGCCACCCCTTGCAGTGCTTCAATATCCCCGAGGTCAAGATCCTCCTCTTCATATTCTTTACCCTGCATGATGTCAGAAAAAACCGTCGAAAGCTTTAAAGCTTCCTCGATGGATCTTCCTTTTACTGCCTGCGTCATCATCGAAGCCGAGGACATGGAAATCGAGCAGCCTTCCCCTTCGAATTTTGCGTCCGCGATCTTGCCTTCTTCGACTTTCATCGTCAACTGGATGCGGTCGCCGCATGTCGGGTTGTTCATATTAACTGTCAGGCTGCCTTCTTCCAAAACACCTTTATTGCGTGGGTTCTTATAGTGATCCATAATAACTTGCCGATAAAGGTTATCTAAATTATTAAAAGACATCGCTGAAATACTCCTTTGTTTTAACAAGTCCGGCTACAAGTTTGTCAATATCTTCTTCTGTGTTGTACAGGTAGAAGCTTGCTCGTGCTGTCGCGGATGCCTTCAGCCATTTCATCAGTGGCTGGGCACAATGATGGCCCGCCCGAACAGCGATTCCTTCCGCATCAAGTACTGTTGCCACATCATGTGGATGGACGTCATCAAGATTGAATGTTACCAAGCCTGCACGCATGCCTGCATCCTTCGGGCCATAGATGGTCATGCCATCGATTTCAGACATTTTATCGATCGCATAAGCCGCTAGAGCGTGCTCGTGCTTTTCGATATTATCGAGTCCAATCTCGTTCAGGAAGTCGATTGCGGCACCAAGACCAATTGCACCTGCGATAATCGGTGTTCCGCCTTCGAATTTCCATGGAAGCTCTTTCCAGGTTGACTCGTAGAGACCTACGAAATCAATCATTTCACCGCCAAACTCGACCGGCTCCATTTTTTCAAGAAGTGCCTTCTTGCCATATAGTACGCCGATACCTGTCGGCCCGCACATCTTATGACCTGAAAAAGCAAGGAAATCACAATTAAGCTCCTGGACATCGATTTTCATATGCGGAGCGCTTTGAGCCCCATCGACAACCATTATTGCTCCATTTTCGTGGGCAATTTCGGCAATCTGTTTGATCGGGTTTATGACACCTAAGACATTGGATACGTGCATGATCGAAACAATTTTTGTATTCTCTGTCACCGTTTCTCTGACAGTATCCAGTGAAATCGTGCCATCTTCCTGCAAGTCAATATATTTCAATGTTGCGCCCGTCTGTTTCGCCACCTGCTGCCAGGGGATAATATTGCTGTGATGCTCCATGTAGGAGATAACAATTTCATCGCCCTCTTTGAGATGTGCACGGCCATAGCTTGCAGCTACCGTGTTGATGGCAGTAGTAGTTCCTCTGTTAAAAATAATTTCTTCCATTGATTTTGCGTTTATGAACTTGCGAACTTTTTCCCTTGCTCCTTCATACCCATCGGTCGCTCTTGTTCCAAGAGTATGAACTCCACGGTGTACGTTAGCGTTGTATTCACGATAATATTTGTCCAGCGATTCGATAACCTGCACTGGCTTTTGTGATGTTGCCGCACTGTCTAGATAGACGAGCGGATTGCCATTGACTTCCTGATTTAAAATCGGAAATAATTCACGAATTTCGCGAGCGTTCATTATTTAACTTTCCTTTCGATTACCTCAACCAACTGCTTTTTTACTCCCTCAATTGGAAGTTCATTAACAACCGGTGCAAGGAATCCATGGATGACAAGGCGTTCAGCCTCATGCTTCGAAATACCTCGGCTCATCAAGTAGTAAAGCTGTAATGGATCAACGCGTCCTACCGAAGCAGCGTGACCTGCTGTTACATCATCTTCATCAATCAAAAGAATCGGGTTCGCGTCTCCGCGCGCTTTTTCACTGAGCATGAGCACACGTGATTCTTGCTCCGCATTTGACTTAGAAGCGCCGTGCTCGATTTTTCCGATTCCGTTAAAAATAGAGGTAGCGCTATCCTTCACAACGCCATGCTTAAGGATAAAGCCATTCGAGTTTTTGCCAAAATGGATGATGCTTGTCGTGAAGTTCTGCGTCTGTTCGCCCCGTCCGATAGCAACTGTTTTCATATCACAGTAGGAACCGTCGCCAATCAGATTGGTAAGATTATCAGAAATAGTGTTGCCGTCATTCATCAAGCCAAGAGCCCATTCGATCCTTGCATCTCTTCCGGCAATACCGCGGCGGTTCACATAGGTAGTCAGGCCTTCCGCTAATGTATCCACTGCACCGTACTGAATTTTCGCGTTTTGGCCAGCAAATGCTTCTGTTACGATGTTGACCAATCCATTCACTTTTCCTGTTGTAGAAAAATAGTTTTCGACATAAGTCAAAGAACTATTATCTTCAGCTACAACCAGCACGTGGTTGAAAAGGTTCGCTTCTGCATCATCATGCAGGAAGATTGCCTGGATTGGGTTGTTCAGCTGTACGTTTTTCGGAACATAAAGGAATGCCCCGCCGTTCATGAATGCAGTGTGAAGAGCAGTCAAGCGATGCTCGTCAGATTTGACAGCTGTCATGAAGTATTTCTTCAGCAGGTCGCTGTATTCGCGTGCCGCTGTGAAAATATCGGTAAAAATCACACCCTGCTCCTGCATTTCTTTTGAAAGCTGGAGGTATGCAGGCTTGTTGTTGCGCTGGACATACAGGCTGCTGTCCTTTGCTTCCATGTCCACAAGTGCTTTTACCTCTTCTGGAAGATCATCGACAGCTGAAAAAATATCGCTTTTCACAAGAAGTTTTTCAAACTGAGTGAAGTTCCATTTATCTATTTTCGTTTTTTCCGGTCTTGGCAAGGAAAGGTCTTCTGCTATTGCTAGTGATTGTACCCGAAGTTCTGTCAGCCAAGCCGGCTCATTCATTTCTTTTGAGAAGGAAGTAATGTACTCCTGGTCAAAAGCCCATTTTGTTTCCGTAGTCATTATAAATCCCCCCGCCGCTTAAGCTTCTTGCCCAACTGTTTCGTCCTCGATGCCCAGTTCTTTCTTAATCCAGTCATATCCTTCTGCTTCTAGGCGCTGCGCCAGCTCCGGTCCGCCGGATTTAACAATGCGTCCCTGCATCATGACATGAACATAGTCAGGAGTGATGTAATCAAGCAGGCGCTGATAGTGAGTGATAATCAAGCATCCGAAATCTTCATTGCGCATTTCATTGATCCCTTTAGAAACAACTTTCAAAGCGTCGATATCAAGACCTGAGTCGATTTCATCAAGGATTGCAATCTTTGGTTCAAGCATCATTAATTGAAGGATTTCATTGCGTTTTTTCTCACCGCCGGAAAAACCTTCGTTAAGATAACGCTGTGCCATATCAAGATCCATTTCAAGGAATTCCATTTGCTTATCCATCTTGCGAATGAATTTCATTAGCGAAATTTCGTTTCCTTCGCCAAGGCGGCTGTTCAACGCCGAACGAAGGAAGTCAGCATTTGTAACACCGCTGATTTCGCTTGGATACTGCATCGCAAGGAATAAACCAGCACGCGCTCGCTCATCTACTTCCATTTCAAGAACATCCTTGCCATCTAGCATAACTGTACCTTTTGTTACTTTATATTTAGGATGACCCATGATAGAGGACGACAAAGTAGATTTGCCAGTACCATTTGGTCCCATGATCGCGTGAATCTCTCCACCCTTTACTTCCAGGTTTATCCCATTTAATATCTGCTTGCCTTCAATCTCAACCTCAAGGTCCTTAATTGATAATACAGATCCTGCCATACTATTACCTCCATCAATATAGAAAAGATTTAAGCCGGCTCTTGCCGTCAAAATTTCTATTCTCAATTTATTCTCATTACAATCTTATAACAAATGAAAAGTGATAGCAACACTTAAGCAGTGAAAAGAAATACGACAAAACTTGAAAAGTAGGAATTTTTCATTAATGCTGCGAATAAGGAGCACAAGCCGGCCTTTTTCCACTTCGTTTATTTGAGCAAAACGGCGCTGCAACAGTCTACCTATATTTTATCAGACAAAGCTTCACAAGCTTGTATTATTTTTGCCTTCTCTTGTAAAAAAATGTACTCGAAAGCATCTGGGCAGTTATCCTCATTCGAATAATTTTGACAGCTTTTTTTATTAGTTCCAATAAGTTGTCAAGAAACCGTTGCTTTCTTGACAACTTTTCACTCCATCGACCCAAACCTGTCAAAATAACCGGGTTTTTCCATATTCACAACAAAAACAAAGAAACCAGTGCACTATACACTGGTTTCCATTTACTATTTCGTTGTTTAGGAGTGGACTCTTCTGTCCAGATCGGCGACCATCCGTTGACTTTTGATATAATCCTGCTCGCGTTTTCTTTCGACTTCCATTCTTGCGTCATGGTCCATGCTGTAAACTTCGTAACTAATCCCATGTGCTCCATGCATTGCCTTTTCCATTTCACTTGTGTAGTTCAGTTTTAGCTGACTAATAGTGAATCATCCCTTCGGTTTTTCGCTTTTTAAGAAGCGTTTTTTTGACATTCCAATCGTAACACCTTTTATTTACCACTATCAAAGCGATTAAAACCGTTAATATTTGGATGGAATGGAATAAGAAGGCCTCTGGGGAGTTCATCTCTGCCATTCTTACAATACTGCCAAAATCCTCTCCAATAGAGCCTTTCCTGTTAAGAAGCGGTCAAAAAAGAGAGCAGGTTTTTCGCCTGCTCTCTTCCGGTATTATTCTTTGACGGGTACGACTGCGCCTTCATATTTTTCAAGGATGAAGTCTTGGATTTCCTTTGAGTGAAGAACTTCCACAAGCGCTTTGATTGCTGGCTTGTCTGCATCGCCTTCACGGACGGCAACTACGTTCACATATGGAGAATCGCTTTCCTCAATCGCAATCGAATCCTTCAATGGGTTCAATCCAGCGTCAATCGCAAAGTTTGAGTTGATCAGAACAGCATCGCCTTCCCCATTGTTGAAAATTTGCGGAAGCAATGCTGGTTCATATTCAGTACCAAACTTCAATTCCTTAGGGTTGTCTTTAATGTCGTCAATGGTTGCTTTTACTTTTTCCACGCCATCATTAAGTGTAATCAGACCCTCTTTTTCCAGCATTGTCAAAATTCTGCCATGGTCGGCCACTGAACTGCTCATAATGATTAGCGCACCTTTTGGCAGTTCCTCAAGACTTTTGTAGTCCTTAGAATATACTCCGATGGGCTCGATGTGGATTCCCCCTGCAATTTCAAACTTATAGCCATTGTCAGCCATTTGTGACTCCAGGTACGGGATATGTTGGAAATAGTTGGCATCCAGTTCTCCTGAATCCAATGCCTGGTTTGGAACAACATAGTCATTGAATGTCTTAATTTCCATTTGATATCCTTGTTTTTCAAGAAGCGGTTTCGCTTTTTCCAAGATTTCTGCATGAGGTACGTTGGACGCCCCAACGACAATTTTCTTGCTGTCCTCCTTGCCGCTGTCTGTTTTTCCTGCAGATGAACCACATGCTGCAAGGCCTGTTGTCAAAATCAATACTAAAAATGCTACTAACCATTTTTTCATTTTCTTTCTCTCCTTTTATCTTTTATCTAATTTCCTTGTGATGGAATCACCGATAATCTGGATTAAAAATACGATGATTAAGATGATGATGGTTGCCATCAGTGTGACATCGCTGCGACCTCGCTGAAATCCTTCCAAATAGGCGAGATTTCCAAGACCGCCCGCACCGATGACTCCTGCCATCGCCGTGTAACTTACAAGCGCGATCGCTGTCACTGTAATGCCTGAAACCAAGGCCGGCATTGATTCTGGAAGAAGAACCTTCCAGATGATCGTTGTCGTTTTAGCTCCCATGGATCTTGCAGCTTCAATAACTCCCTTATCAATCTCACGCAAACCAATTTCAACCATCCTAGCATAAAATGGCGCGGATCCGATAATTAACGCTGGCAATGCAGCATTTTTGCCAATCATTGATCCGACGATGATTTTCGTAAAAGGAATGAGCAGGACGATCAAAATAATAAATGGAATCGATCGAAAAATATTCACCACAGCGCTCAGCACCACATGAATCAGTTTGTTTCCCCATATATTATCTGTAGCAGTTAAAAAGAGCAGCAGTCCGAGGATGGCTCCTATTAGGAAGGTAGCGACCACAGAAATGGCACTCATGTATAGTGTATCAACTGTCGCTCCCCACATGCGGTCCCAGTTAACATTTGGAAACAAAGTTTCAGCCATTTGAAATCACCTCCACTCCGACTTCATGCTGGCCGATAAATGTAATTGCATTGTCCAATTCTTCTTCTTCTCCATCAAGATGGATGAACAAAATTCCATATGACCCGTTTTGTGTCTGGGAAATTTTTCCTTGTACAATCGTAACCGTTATCTCGAATTTACGGATCAAATTGGTAATTAGCGGCTGCTCGACCCCTTCGCCTACGAATGTCAGCTGGATCACCCGTCCATGCGGATACCGGTCGAGTAAATGGTCTACCGTTTCCTTTGTTTCCTCTGGTTCCGTTACTTGTTGGACAAACCTTTTCGTAATTGGCTGCTGCGGATTCTTAAACACATCCAAGACATGTCCTGTCTCAACGATTCTGCCGCCCTCCATGACTGCTACTCGGTGACAAATTTTGCGGATGACATGCATTTCATGGGTGATCAGGACGATGGTAAGCCCCAGCCGCTTATTGATATCGACAAGAAGATCCAGAATTTGGTCGGTTGTCTGTGGGTCAAGTGCGGAAGTCGCTTCGTCCCCTAGAAGAACCTTTGGATTATTCGCCAACGCCCTGGCGATCCCGACCCTCTGCTTTTGCCCGCCACTTAACTGCGAAGGATAAGCATCTCCCCGGCCATCAAGACCGACAAGCGAGATCAATTCTTTTACCCTTTTGTCCCTTTCAGCTTTCGGCACTCCTGCAATTTCGAGAGGGAATGCAATATTATCTGCAACCGTCCTCGACCAAAGGAGATTGAAATGCTGGAATATCATGCTGATTTCCTGTCTTGCTTTTCTTAATTCTGCACCCTTAATCTTGGAAACTTCCCTGCCTGCAACAATGACAGATCCTGATGTTGGAATTTCAAGCCCATTTAACATACGAATTAGGGTACTTTTTCCTGCGCCGCTATATCCAATGACCCCGAAGATTTCGCCTTCTTTTACTTCAAGATTAACATCATCTACCGCCTTGACTTCGCCTTTTTTTGAAGGATAAATCTTTCTAGCTTTTTTTATCGTAATCAATTGACTCCCCCTCTTTCGCAACCGTTCTATCCACCTGAAAAATACCCTAGTATAATAGGAAGGTTATCAATCTATTTTCCCATTCAGCAACCAAAAAATTCATGAAAAAGCCTTTCTGCAAATAAGCAGAAAGGCATAGTCGTAGGCGGTATCCTTTCTCTCATCTGCCAAAGCAATCAGCTTTGAGTGAATTGGCACCATTTCAGATAAGCAAGCTTACTGATGGTTGCCGGGCTTCAACGGGCACTTCCCTCCACCTCTCTTGATAAGAGTATGCTATTAAATTTTTACTAGCTATTTTAGTTACGAATGTGATTGTAGCACGGAACAAAAATGGGTGTCAATAAAATTATTTCAAAATTCTTTTTCTCATGGTCCTTTGATATTATACTCTTGCAGGTATCCCAAGTACTCCCGTTGCCTTTTCAATAGCCTGCTCGAGGTCAGCGATAATATCATCACTATTTTCAATGCCAACAGAAAGACGAATTAAATCTTCCGGAACACCCGCAGCTTTGAGTCCGTCTGAATCGAGCTGCTGATGGGTAGTGCTTGCAGGATGGATAACCAAGCTCTTCGCGTCGCCGACATTGGCAACATGGGACCATAATGTCAAGGCGTTGATCAGTTTCGCACCTGCTTCTCGGCCACCTTCTATTCCAAATATCACCACTGACCCAGCACCTTTTGGAAGGTATCGATCTGCCAGATGCTTATCAGGGTGAGAGTCATGGCCAGGGTAGGTGACCCAAGTAACGGCTGGATGTGACTCAAGATAGTCTACTATCTTCCGCGTATTCGCAACATGCTCTTTCATCCGGACATGCAATGTTTCGATTCCAAGATTCAATTGGAAGGCACTCTGCGGGCTGATGGCCGGACCAAGATCACGAAGCAGCTGGACCCTTGCTTTCACAATATATGCGGCGGCTCCTATGGCTTCACTATAAACAATATCATGGTAGCTAGAGTCGGGTTCATTGAAACCAGGAAACTTAGGGGATTTCCAATCGAATTTCCCACCGTCGACAATGATTCCGCCCATAACTGTACCATTGCCTAAAAGCCACTTGGTAGCTGAGTGAATGACAATGTCTGCTCCATATTCAATCGGCCGGCATAAATAGGGCGTCGCAAAAGTATTATCGATGATCAGCGGAACACCAGCTTCATGCGCAATCTCCGCGACAGCTTCTATATCCAATACCCTAAGACTTGGATTTCCAATTGTTTCTGCGTAGACCGCCTTTGTTTTTGGGGTAATGGCCTTCCTGAAATTTCCAGGATCATCGGAATCCACAAAGTGAACGGTAATTCCATATTTCGGCAATGTTACGGCAAATAGATTGTAAGTCCCTCCGTACAGGTTAGAAGCAGCGACAATTTCATCCCCTGCATGGGCGATATTTAAAATCGCCAACGTAATTGCAGACATACCACTTGACAAGGCAAGGGCTCCAACTCCCCCCTCCAACAAGGCGACCTTTTCCTCCAGTGCCGTGACGGTAGGGTTATGAATTCGCGAATAAATATAGCCTGGCTCCTTGAGTGCGAATAAATCAGCTGCATGATCTGTGTTTTCAAACTGGAATGCATTACTAGCATAAATCGGCACAGCTCTAGCTCCCGTTACCGGATCTGGAGACTGTCCTCCGTGTACACCAATCGTTTCGATTCTGTAATTTTTTTGCTCATTTGCCATCTTCATCTCTCCAATCATAAAATTTTCGGAAAGGTGATACAAAAAGCCCTCTTCTTAAGAAGAGGGCCATTTATCAACTCTCCTTATCTTTTCAGAGTATTTACTCTGCAGGAATTAGCACCGTGTTTTACCAACCGGTTGCCGGGCTTCTTCGGGCCAGTCCCTCCGCCTCTCTGGATAAGAATATTCAGTTTGTTTTCATTGCGTTAAAGTGATGATACCACGATCGAAAATGTAGGTCAATCTATTTTCATTTTTCAGAATGAATTTGCTAATTCGGCAAAATTCTTCATTTCCCGAGAAATATCTCCAAAGAACCACGGTCATTTGGCGGTTTTCATAATTGGAATGCCGGATTTTGTCCCTTGCCATCAGCCTTGCAATTCTGTTAATTTTTCAAATAAATAAGGAACGGATTGAAAGGCATAGATTTTCTCCTGTACCTCTCCGTTTTTTATTAAAATCAAACATGGTACACTTTCTATTTCAAATCGTTCAGCCATTTCAGGAAGGAAGTTCAAATCTGCTTTTCCGGATCGGAGTTCAGGTAGCAGCTGTTCGATCACCGTCAGCATTTTGCTTGCCAACTGACAAGTACCGCATATTGGGGTGTAAAAGTATAGGTACCCTGTGTGCTTTTCTGCAAGAAAAGTTTCGATTTCCGTTTTGTTCCAATCTTCCATTTTTGAGTCATCCTTTTTCTAAGTACTCTGCATGCACATCAATATTTGCTCCAATTAAAACAGTTGCAAGATGTTTTTCTGGTGCAGTCGCCACTTCCCGGTACATCCTGTCAATGTATAAATGGTTTGCCTCAGGAAACTCTCTTTTGAATTGCTTCCTTAGCTTTTCACCTGAAGCATCAGCATCTACAAGGATATAAACATCCTTATCAACCAGCGAATCTATCAGTTCATCAAGCTTTGAAACACCGATTGTGCCATTCGTGCAAATAATTTCCACTGGTTCTTTCAGTACGGTCTGTACTTTCTTTTTATCTGACGAACCTTCTACTATGATCACCTTAAGATTTTTGTCCATCGCCATAACCACCTATGCACCAGAAAATAATTACTTTACAACTATTGTTACTGTTTCCACTTGAGATTGCAAAGATTTGGTCTAAGCAGCAGATCCTTATTTTTTGAAAAAAAACGCCTTGAATGCTCAAGGCGTCGGCAATACATTATTCTTTGATCATTTCTTCGTATTGTTCTGGTGTCATCAGCTTGTCTACTTCATTGCTGTCTGTCAGTTCCACTGTAATCATCCATGCCTTTTCATATGGAGATTCGTTAACGAACTCAGGGCTGTCATTCAATTCTTCGTTGATTTCAATCACTTTGCCGCTTACCGGTGCATATAACTCTGATACGGTTTTCACTGATTCCACGCTTCCAAATGGCTGGTCAACAGTGATCTCGTCGCCGACTTCTGGAAGTTCGACGAAGACGATGTCCCCTAGCTCGGATTGAGCGAAATCGGTAATGCCCACGCGAGCCTTTTCTCCTTCAACTTTTACCCACTCGTGTTCTGCAGAATAACGTAAATCTTTTGGTGTACTCATTGACTATCCCTCCAATTGTATATCTCTATCGATTAATATCGATGGGACCAAAATTACAGCCACGCTTGTTCATACTCATCCTCTTTGAAACCAACGGTCACTTTTTCCCCATCTGTCATGAGCGGGCGTTTGATGAGCATACCGTCAGATGCCAGCAGCGCCAGCAGTTCGTTTTTGGATGCTGTCTTGAGTTTGTCTTTCATCCCGAGCTCGCGGTATTTTTGGCCGCTACTGTTAAAAAATTTCTTGATCTCGAGACCGCTTTTTGCAAGCATTTCTTCCAGCTGCGACTGAGGTGGCGGATTTTCAACTATATGTACTTCGTTATAGGCCACTTCATGCTGGTCCAGCCATTTCTTCGCATTCCTGCATGTACTACATTTAGGGTACCAATAAAATGTTTTTCCCAAGACTTCCCCACCCCTTGCTAGTATCCCATAAAGAAAACCCTATAAACGGATAGTAACATATAATCTAGGTGCAATACTATCTTTCAGCGCATGAATTTAACATCCTTTTCATAAATTCAACAAAGTTTGCAAAAATCCTGCTATTTGAACAAAACACTCCTCTCGAGATCGAGAGGAGTGTTGGAAGTACGAATGTTATACGACAAAGCGTTCGACAGTGATCAGCTTTTCTGCTGCTTCTCGCTTCTTTGCGATGACATTGATTGGAGTGTGTCTTGTGAACTTGCGCAATGCTGAAGTCAGCATACGAAGGGTGTCGCCTTCTTCTGTTGCGACAAGCGTTTCCTTTGCATCCTGCTCAATTTCATTAAATGCTTCCTGACAGAAAATTTGCGTATAAAGAAGCTTTTGTTTGTTCTTCTCCACTCCATCCTTAGCGATGGCCTTTTCTGTACGAAGCACTGCAGATTCCATCGAATAAGCATTCGAAATGATATCCGCAATATTGACGAGAATCTCCTGTTCTTTCTCCAACGCTTTGCCAAACTTTTGTGCAGCCAATCCAGTTGCCAACAAGCCAATTTTCTTCGCATTTTTCACCAGGTATTTCTCCTGTGCCAATGGCTCCTCTCCTGGCTCTTCAGGCATTAGCATCATCAGCTCATCCTGAAGCTGTTGGGCTTTTTGCAATAGTGGAAGCTCGCCCTTCATTGCCTTGCGCAGGAATGTTCCCGGTACCAGCAGGCGGTTGATTTCATTTGTACCTTCAAAAATGCGGTTAATCCTTGAATCACGATAAGCTCTTTCGATTTCATACTCTTGCATGAAGCCGTATCCACCGTGAATCTGAACGCCTTCATCTACAACATAGTCAAGCGTTTCTGTTGCGAAGACTTTGTTCATTGAGCATTCAATTGCGTACTCTGCGATGGAGTCAGCAACCGCTTTCCCATTGTTGATTTCTTCTTCAGACAACTGGTTCATTCTTTCTTCGAACAAGCCTACTGTACGATAGACAGAGCTTTCGGTTGCATAGATTTTCGAAGCCATTGTCGCAAGCTTTTCTTTTGTCAAATTGAATTGGGAGATCGGTGTCTTGAACTGCTGGCGCTGGTTTGCGTATTTTACCGTTAGCCCGAATGCATGCTTCGCACCGCCAGTTGCGCCGACTCCTAACTTATACCGTCCAATGTTTAGGATATTGAAGGCTATCAGATGGCCTTTTCCTGGTTCTCCAAGGACATTTTCTACAGGTACTTGTGCATCCTCTAAAATCAAGGTGCGTGTAGAGGAACTTTTAATACCCATTTTCTTTTCTTCAGCACCTACTGACACTCCAGGGTATTCTCTTTCCACAATGAAGGCGGTGAATTGCTCGCCGTCGATTTTTGCATAGACAATGAAGACATCTGCAAAACCAGCATTTGTGATCCATTGCTTTTCGCCATTCAGCACATAATGAGTTCCTTCAGCATTTAGCTTTGCCGTAGTCTTTGCCCCTAAAGCGTCCGATCCTGATCCCGGCTCAGTAAGGGCGTATGCTGCCAACTTCTCACCGGTCGCAAGTTCTGGCAGGTATTTTTGCTTCTGCTCTTCCTTTCCGAAAAGCACGATTGGCAGTGAACCAATTCCAACATGTGCCCCATGAGAAATGGAGAATCCTCCTGCTACAGCCATTTTCTCAGCAATCAAAGCGGAGCTGATTTTATCAAGGCTCAGGCCGCCATACTCTTCAGGAACGTCTGCTCCTAAAAGGCCCAGTTCTCCCGCTTCTTTTAATAATTTTACCGTGCGGTCGAATTCGTGCTGCTCAATGTATTCCACTTGAGGCAATACTTCATTAGTGACGAAATCCTCCGTTGTTTTTGCAATCATTTTATGCTCATCTGTGAAATCCTCTGGAGTGAAAACATGATCATATGACACCTCTTCGATTAAGAAGCTTCCGCCTTTTACAAGGTTTTCTGTTTGATTGCTCATTGCTAATTCCTCCTATCTATTTTTTAGAGGGAATGGAACCCCTCCGGATTATTTCGTTTACAATAGTTCAAATACTCCAGCTGCCCCCATGCCGCCGCCGATACACATCGTCACGACGCCGAATTGCTCCTTTCTGCGTTTCATTTCATGGATTACGGTTAAAGTAAGCTTCGCACCTGTCGTTCCGAGCGGGTGGCCGAGAGCGATTGCTCCGCCGTTAACATTGACTTTCTCTTCATCGAGGCTTAGCTCACGGATAACCTGGATCGACTGGGAAGCGAATGCTTCGTTCAGTTCGAATACACCAATGTCAGAGACCTGCAGTCCAGCAAGCTTCAATGCTTTTGGAATGGCTACGATAGGGCCGATGCCCATGATTTCAGGTGGTACCCCGCCAAGCGCGAACGAACGGAATTTAGCGAGTGGCTTTAATCCAAGTGATTCCGCCTTTTCACGATCCATCACCATGACAGCCGCTGCTCCGTCACTAGTCTGTGAAGAGTTTCCTGCAGTTACTGTACCGTTAATATGAAAGGCCGGGCGCAATTTTGCGAGCGTTTCCATGTTCGTATCCGGACGCACGCCTTCATCCTGTTTGAATTGAAAGGTTTTTTCGACAAGCTTATTGTCTTTCCCAACTGTACGATGGGTTACCTCAACCGGAACGATTTCTTCTTCGAATTTTCCTTCTTGAATAGCCTTTGCCGCGCGCTGATGGCTTCGTACCGCAAAAGCATCCTGCTCTTCACGAGAAATTCCGTACTTCTTGGCTACTTCCTCGGCAGTATGGCCCATTCCCATATAGTACTGTGGGGCTGTTTCAGCCAATTTCGAATTCGGGCGAACGACATGGCCCATCATCGGTACCATGCTCATTGATTCCGCACCGCCGGCAATGATCGTGTCTGCATGGCCAAGCATGATGCGCTCGGATGCATTTGCAATTGCCTGAAGTCCAGAAGAACAATAACGGTTGATGGTAATCGCCGGGACCTCATAGGACAGACCAGCAAGTGCACCAATATTTCGTGCCATATTCAAACCCTGCTCTGCTTCTGGCATTGCACAGCCGATGATTAAATCATCAATATTTCCTTCATAATTGCCCGCTCTTTTTAGGGTTTCTCTTACTACAAGAGCTCCTAGATCATCGGGCCGGACATTAGCAAGCGTTCCCTTTTTTGCTTTTCCAACCGGTGTTCGGGCTCCGGCTACAATTACCGCTTCTCTCATCTCATTCCCTCTCTTTCCTCGGATGGTAAAACTGACCATCTATTAATTGCGCAATGGTTTTCCTTTTACGAGCATATGCTGCATGCGCTGCTGTGATTTTGGTTCAGCTACAAGGCTCAGAAACGCTTCTCTTTCCAGATCAAGCAAATATTGCTCATCTACCTCTGTTCCATATGGCACTTTGCCACCGGAAATAACATAAGCAAGTTTCTTGGCGATTTTCAGGTCATACTCAGAAATATAACCTGACAGGTGCATCGTTTGAGCACCTAGCAATAAGGTTGCATACCCCGGCTCGCCTGTTACTGGCACTTTCTTTCTAACCGGTGCTCGATACCCTCTTTCGTATAAATTCAATGCAGCTTGTTTTGCATCATATAGCAGATGATCCCTGTTGACACTGATGCCATCCGCTTCATTCAGGAAGTTATTTTCACGAGCTTCCTCTCCTGAAGTAGACACTTTCGCCAGCGCAATTGTTTCGAATACTTTATTGGCTACCTTCTGCAGGTCAAAATCAACACCATTTGGCAGGCCTTGAAGGTGCTTGATGTATAATTCCTTATTTCCGCCTCCGCCTGGGATGAGACCTACGCCAGCTTCAACAAGTCCCATATACGTTTCCATTGATGCCTGGATATGGGCTGCCGGCAAGCACATTTCAGCACCGCCGCCAAGTGTCATTCCAAATGGAGCAACAACAATTGGTTTGGAGCTATATTTGATTCTCATCGTCGTCTGCTGAAATTGGCGAACGACCATTTCAAGATCCCAAATGTTATCATCCTGCGCTTCCATCAAAATCATCGCCAGGTTCGCACCAACGGAGAAGTTCTTGCCCTGATTGCCGATCACCAGACCTTTGTAGTTTTTTTCTACTTCGTCAATCGCGAAATGGATCATCTGGAGGATGTCAGGTCCGATTGCGTTGCTGTGTGAGTGGAACTCGAGCAGTGCGATCCCGTCTCCAAGGTCGATCAGGCTGGCTCCGCCATTCTTTTTAATGACACCTCTTTGTTTCTTTAAAAGTTTAAGGTTGATGACCTTTGCATTCTCTTCTACAGCTACATACTCCCCATTATGGTAATAGTTCAGCTTGCCATCTTCTTCTTTGTAGAAAGAAGGGAAGCCTTTTTCGACCATTTCTTTTACCCATGCAGGGACGGCCTTGCCTTCTGCTTCCATCTTGCTGATTGCTTTTTCCACGCCAAGTGCATCCCATGCTTCAAAAGGCCCCATTTCCCAGCCAAAGCCCCATTTCATTGCACGGTCTACCGCAACAATATCGTCAGCAATCGTGCCCAATAAGTCTGCAGAGTAGATCAGTACTGGGCTGAAAATATTCCATAAAAGCTCGCCAGCTCTGTCTTTTGCATAAACAAGCGCTTTCATTTTATTGGCAAGCCCTTTTTCTTGTTTGGCCGTTTCAGTAGACGCTGTTTTTAATTTCTTGCGCGGCCCATATTCCAATGTCTGTGGGTCAAGTTCAAGGATTTCCTTGCCCTGCTTTAAGAAAAAGCCCTGCCCTGATTTGCTGCCAAGCCAGCCGTTCTCGAGCATCTTCTTCATAAATTCAGGAACTTCGAAAACTTCCTTTTCTTCCCCTTCCACCTGGTCATAAACGTTTTTTGCAACATGTGCGAATGTATCGAGTCCAACCACATCTAATGTACGGAAGGTTGCACTTTTAGGGCGTCCAATCATTGGACCAGTAACAGAGTCAACTTCACCAACACTGTAGCCGCCTTTTCCCATTTCTCTAACTGTTACCAGCAATCCATAAGTGCCAATTCTATTAGCAATAAAGTTTGGGGTATCCTTCGCTTCAACAACGCCTTTACCAAGTCTGTCTTCCCCGAATTGCTTCATAAACGCAAGGACTTCCGGGTCTGTATCTTTCGTTGGGATTACTTCAAGCAGCTTCAGGTAGCGCGGCGGGTTGAAGAAATGTGTGCCCAGGAAATGCTTCCTGAAATCCTCAGAACGTCCCTCTGCCATTGCCTCGACGGAAATTCCCGAGGTGTTGGAGCTGATGATGCTTCCCTGCTTGCGGTATTGATCTACATCTGTAAAAACTTTCTTTTTAATTTCAAGGTTTTCAACGACAACTTCAATCACCCAGTCAACATCCTTGAGTTTTTCCATATCGTCTTCGAAGTTGCCAGCTTCGATCAGTGCAAGGTTCTTTTTGGAGGTCAGAGGTGCCGGTTTTTGCTTCAATAACTTCTGCAGCGCGCCTGCACTGATTCGGTTGCGCACCTGCTTATCATCAAGTGTCAGGCCTTTTGCTTTTTCCTGTTCTGTTAATTCCCGAGGTACAATATCCAGCAGCAATGTCGGAATACCGATATTTGCCAGATGTGCGGCAATTCCTGATCCCATGACACCTGAACCAAGCACCGCTGCCTTTTGAATTTGTCGCATCACATTTGTCTCCCCCTTTGACTCTTTTTGAATGAATACTCATTCATTTTTGCATCAAAAAAAATATGCATGTAAATGTGTTCTGTTACTTACTACTATAAAATATTTAAAAAATTTGCGCAATAATAAGGTGCGGAAAAAATAAAATTTTTTGAAACTTTCGTGCTCCTGGTTATTTTGAAAGATTTGGGTACCCTATAAATAATTCTTTAACCAGGGGGAGATCATCATGGCAAGATTGAAAAAGAATCCATCAAAAGCGGGAGTCAGCGCTGCCAGTGTAAAAGGAAACGCTGGACCATCCATGAGTCAGGGCGGCGAAAGAAAGCAAAACAGCCAGAATAGTCAATACAAAAAATAAAGAAAAACAGGCTGACACATGTCAGCCTGAAGGTTACTTTTTGAGCATTCCTTTTAAAACAAAGGCTACGTTTGCCGGGCGTTCTGCGAGGCGGCGCATAAAATAGCCATACCAGTCCGTTCCAAAAGGCACATACACACGCATCGTATAGCCCTCTTCTGCAAGCTGGAGCTGTCTTTCCGGCATGATTCCAAACAGCATCTGAAATTCAAATTGGCTTTTCGGAATATTGTTTGCCTTGGCGAATTCCTTTGTGAAGTTGATGATATTGTCATCATGTGAGGCAACTGCTGTATAATTTCCATTCAGCAGATGCATCTTAATGATTTTCTTAAAGTTCTCATCGACATCCTTTTTATCAGGGAACGCTACTTCCGGTGACTCTTTGTAAGCTCCCTTCACCAGACGGAGATTTGGAGAGTATGGATTCAAATCTTCGATATCTTTTTCCGTCCGGTATAGATAAGCCTGAATGACGGTTCCGATATTATCGTATTCTGTTTTCAGCTGCTTGAAAATCTCCAGCGTCCTCTGGCAGCGTTCGTAGTCTTCCATATCGATGGTGACAAACACATTGTTTTTTTGGGCAGCATCCATGATTCGGCGCATATTGTTCATGAGAACTGCCTCAGAGATATCAAAACCGAGAGAAGTCATTTTGACACTCATCTGAGCATTTAGTTTTTCCCGGCCAATTGCGTTGATCGTAGCGATTGAACTTTCCGCTCTCTCGTTGGCTTCTTGTTCACTGTCCACAAATTCACCGAGATAATCGACAGTCGCCGCAAGCTTCTTTGCATTTAGCTCTTTGATGACTGTCACAGCCTGATCGATTGTCTCTCCTGAAACAAAGCGTTTTGCCCCTAGCCGCAGGCCATATTGTTTTGCCATCTTCGTGAAAAATTTATTTTTTGATAAAAAAAGAAAGAAATTCCTCATTAATTGTTCCATAGCTTTTTTCCTCCCCTAAATGAAAACGATTACAACACGTGGTAAAAAAATTGCTCTATCTCTATCGATTTTGCAAAATCATTTTATCATTTTTTTATCATTTTGAATATGACTTTTGTAGGAGAATGTTCTTTTTGATAAATCCTGTATTGCATATTTTTTTTCGCCTCGGGAACGCTACTATTCGTAGGAATGATTAGAAAACAGGAGGTTCTACTATGCAGCAGCAAAACATGAATTTTCAAAGCCAGCAGCAAGGAATCCTGCAAACGCCGCCATCCGTTGTATCGACAAAGGATTCTCTCTACTTAACAGATATGCTGTCTTGGAATTTACTAGCCATGAAAAAAGCACATTTTTTTGCACAGCAATGCCAGGATCAGGAGCTGAAAATGGAAATCGAAAATTGCGGGCGAATGCACCAAAAGCATTACGAGAAAATCCTTACGCACCTGAACAGCCCGCAAAACCAGATGAATCCTCAAGTGCCTGGAAGGCAGTAAAATGGAGACAGGAGGAAAAAACGCATGAACGAACAGAAAATCCAAAATCCGGAAACAAAAGTTCAGAAGACACCGCAGATGAATGACCGCGATTTCATCAATGATATGTTAACAACGGAAAAGTACATGACTCAGGGCTATGATACCGCTCTTAAAGAATTGAGCCACGACCAACTTTATCAGGATATTCTCGCAATTTACACGGAAACATCTAACGCACAGCGGAGCCTGTATAATCTGATGTTTAAAAAAGGCTGGTATGGAGTAGAAGCAGCCGAAGCTCAAAAGTTGCAGCAATCCCACCAGCAGTTCCAGGGATATACTAATCAATTCCCATATAGCGGGCAGCAGCTGCAATAATTGTAATTGTTGAGAAAAACCGGGCAAACTTCGCCCGGTCTTTTTTTGGGTTTGGATGATAATCGGGACTATTGATTGGAACGGAAGACACTATTCTTTATACAAAAGAAAAAAACTGGAACTAGTATCTAAACTGCATCCAAATGCCGAAAGATACCCTTATGC
>NZ_JXIQ01000002.1 GCF_000934845.1 Mesobacillus subterraneus | reverse complement strand
AATTTTTACTCCTCAAAGCTGATTGTACCTTTTTAATAATAAACTTCCACAGGACCCGTTGAAGGTTTGAAAGGTAAGGTTCCTTGAGCGGAAACCCACTCATATATAAGATCAGGTAGTTTGCTCCGGGAAAGATATTGGTTAGGCGAACCCGGCACATTTCTGATGAAAAAGGAAAATTTTATAGAATTCTCGCCGAAAATCGTTAAGAGTAGGATTTCATAGGATTAAACCAGTCTCAAATGGTCTAAATAAGTAAGGAAAGAGTTGGTAACTAAGGAGCTGGGAAGTTTTGGTGAAAAAAATTGTTTTACAAATAAGGGAAAGTATATGGCTAAAGCCTGTTATTTATAGCGTATTGGCTTTCCTGCTGGCATTAGCAGTGATTTACATCGATCATAACGAATTGGCTTATGGAATAGTCCCTTCGTTCTTGCTAACGAATGTAGAATTGGCACAGATGATTTTAAGTTCGATTTCCGGGGCTCTGCTGACGATGACGACGATTACTTTTTCAACAATCATGGTCGTCCTGACTACCTATTCATCTCAATTTTCTCCGAGGACGCTAAGTAACTTCGTTGAGGATCCGGTGACGCTTCGGGTGCTTGGAATCTTCATGGGAGGATTTGTCTATTCGATCCTTTCATTGCTGTTCATGAATGAAACCTGGTATGAGAGCGAGGTAATCTCAGCTACGGTTGGAGTTGTGATTGCGTTCATCTGTCTCGCATTCTTCGCATACTTTATCCATAATGTCGCCACTTCCGTCCAGGTAAGCACGCTAATCAGGGAAATCACTGAGGGTGCATTAAAGGTCATCAGAAGACAGGAGGATACACTGGAAAGCGAATACATACATGTGATAAATGACAGGAAAGATGCTGGATTCACCTACGAATTCGTACGGGATGTTAAATCCAAGGGGTATGGTTATATTCAGCTTACAGATTATCAGGGACTATTGAAATATGCATCTGAGAATGATCTTGGAGTGGAATCTAATTTCCTGAACGGTGATTTTCTGACCGAAGACAGCATTGCCTTCAGAGTGCATCATAGTGGTGCAATCCACGAGGGTATTGATGCTGTCTTGAATCAATACTTAAAGCTCGGAAAAGAACGGTCATCGATCCAGGATCCTGAATTTGCCCTCCAAAAGATTGTCGAGGTAGCGTTAAGGGCCATCTCCCCGGGCATTAATGACCCGAATACCGCGAGAGTTTGTATTTCTTATCTAGGTGTGGCCCTTTCCCATTTATGCCGTGCCCGTTCAAATGGACGGTATATAGCTTATTATGATGAAGATTCGCAGCCAAGGATTGTCAGAAAGCAAAAACAAACGAAGGATATACTGTATTTATCATTTTATCAAATTATCCATTATGGGAGCAAGGACATCTCCATTCTAACTGCTTTACTAGACGCTTTTCTACTGATTGGAAAAACGGCCGATGCTTCCTTGAAGAGAAGCATATGGGAGCTGTATATCTACAGCATGGAAAAATTTGATTCAAACGAGTTGAAGGAGCTCGACCAGACCTATTTGAACGAGAAAAAAAGAAAACTATCAACGGTACTGGGGATTGCTCTATAGCGGACTCCTGTTTTCTAGACAAAAAATGAGAGCATTCATCAATTGTATAGGCTTAGGAAAACCATTTTTCCCAAAAGGCAAAACAGCAGCACGCCGTTACGAAACATAGGATTGGATGGAGCATGCTAATCCTCTGCTGATCATCTCCTCTAACAGCATTTCAATAAAAGAGTCATCTAAATGCAAGAGGGTTGCCTGTTGGTAAGCTTCTTCTAGTTTTTCATCTGTTAGTTCCCATAGAGTAGAGATTGGAACCACCCCCCGTTTTCTTTCCTTTATTATAACGGAATTTAGGGGAAAATTGTCAGTTAATGGGGAGGCTTTTCTCTTATTTTTCCAACAAAAACCGACAAAAACCCACATCTGCCATGTCGACAAATGTGGGTTTTTCGGCCTATCTCACATCGACCCAACCATTTTTGATGGCGACGATCACTGCTTGGGTACGATCGTTTACATTCATTTTCTGCAGAATATTGCTTACATGATTTTTAACAGTCTTCTCACTGATGAAAAGCGCTTCGCCAATTCCCCTGTTGCTCTTCCCATCTGCCAGCAGTTGGAGGACTTCACACTCACGGCGGGTCAACAGATGGTATGGCCGGCGAATTTCGACTTGAGGTATGTATTTGTCTGGATTATCTTCGTCAGCGGACAGTCGACGGTATTCTTTTACCAAATTGTGAGTCACTCTAGGGTGCAAATAAGAACCGCCATCGGCAACCACTTTTACTGCCTCAACTAGAGCATCTGCGTCCATTTCCTTCAAAAGGTACCCAGTTGCACCTGTTTTTAGAGCATGCGTTACATAGTTCTCGTCATCATGGATCGATAAGATGATCACCTTTGACTCTGGAAACTTTTGAATCAATTCCGCAGTCGCCTCCACCCCGTTCATATGAGGCATATTGATATCCATAATGATAACGTCGGGCTCGTGTTGCTCGACAAGGGTGATTGCTTCACTGCCGTCCTCTCCTTCGGCAACCACTTCAAATGTTGGTTCAAATTCAAGGATCCGTTTTACCCCTTCTCTGAAAAGTTGATGGTCGTCAATAATAACAATTTTTGTTGTCATATTATTCGCCTCCCTTTGCGGCTTCTATCTCTATTTTTGTCTGTTTCATAAATTCATCGGTATTTGGAGGATGACAAGCGTTCCTGTGCCGATTTTGGAATGAATCGTCAGCTCGCCTTCGAGCAGTGCGACTCGTTCTCTTATGCCGAGCAGCCCAAAGGACTCTGGTTTGCTTTCTGTCATATCAAATCCTTTCCCGTCATCCTTGATAACCGCCATGATGTGGTCCTTCTTGATCTCCAGCTTCACCTGGATCGTCATCGCATCCGCATGTTTTAGCGCATTCTGAACGGATTCCTGGATAATCCGGAACAAGGCAACTTCATAATTGGAAGGGAGTCGTCTGTCATCACCGATGTTTGTGAACTGGATTCTAGTAGTTCTATGATACTCTTCGATTGTCTGTAAGTACTTTTTGAGGGTAGGAATTAAGCCGAGGTCGTCAAGCGCCATTGGCCTTAAGTCATAAATGATTCTCCGGACCTCATACAAAGCAGAGCGGACCATCTTTTTCATGCGCTTGATTTCTTGAATAGCCTCGTCTGTCCCGCGCTCTTTATAAATTTTCTCAATCAGATCCGAACGCATCATCACGTTCGCCATCATCTGCGCAGGACCATCGTGGATTTCACGGGAAAGCCGCTTTCGTTCATCCTCCTGCGCTGCAATAATCTTCAGCCCAAAATCCTGCTTTTCCTTCGCAGTTTCAAGCGCCTCCCCCATTTGCCGAATATCGCTCATCATATAGTTCATGACCACACTAATTTGGGAAACAAGATGGTCGGCTCGTTCAATCGTTTCATTCAGTCCAATCAGCCTGCGCTCCAGGTCATCCCTTTTCTCACGCAGCTGTTTTTCCAATTGCCTGGCCATTGTCAAATCCATTTGGAGCTTATGGGCAACTTCATACGCCTCGCGGACCTGCTCTTCAGAATAATCCTTAAAACGCTTGCTTACCTCCGATAACCGTAGCCTTGCCTTCCTTACCCGGATATCCAGCTTGTCACCATCATTAATAATTTGCGCTACTTTTCGCTTAATCTCTGTTAATTCGTCTGTGATCGATTCGTAATCCGTTCGACATTCTTCCCCTATTCGGAAAATTTCGTCCTTGCTGTCTCCCACCGTTTCGATCATTTTTTCCAAAATCAAATCAAGCGCTTTCGTGTCGAATTTTTTAATCGCCATGTAAACTCCCCCAAGGGCGGCACAAAGATATTTTAACTTGAAAACGAATTTGTTACTAATTTTCAACAAGAAAATCATCCCAATTTTGCTGAAAATCGATAGAAAGACATAAATTTGATTTTTCATTCTAAGTCTTATATCCTATTATTTTAGAAGGCAAACTCCTATTTTATCAGCGAAGAGATTCGAAGGTTAGAAGCTATTCTTAACTAAAAAATCAATCAAACGATAGTAATAATTATACCATCCGCACTTAGTTACTGTATTAAAGTTATATTACAATCATAAGACACCATTGTCCCCCGATTGCTGTCCACTTATAATGAATTGTAGCATCAAATGTCCGTGTCGAATATACAAAAATGGTCGAATACTAGGTTGGGAAAATTTCTAAGAGAGGGGAGCTAGATTTGCTTCCAAATTACTATACAGTGAAAGGCTACGGCGAACAAGAAATCGAAATCCAACGATCCCGCTTCATCGCCTATATACAAAGAGCAGAAACAGAAGAAGCAGCACAAGCATTCATCCAGAAAATCAAAAAACAAAACTGGAACGCCACCCACAATTGCTCCGCTTATCTAATCGGCCAAAATGACCAGATCCAAAAAGCAAATGACGACGGCGAACCAAGCGGAACAGCAGGCGTACCGATTTTAGAAGTATTGAAAAAGAAACAGTTAAAAGACACAGTCGTAGTAATTACCCGTTACTTCGGGGGAATCAAGCTCGGGGCTGGCGGTTTGATTCGCGCTTACGGGAAGGCGACGTCGGAGGGGTTGAAGGCGACAGGGGTGGTAGAACGCAAGCTGATGCGAGTAATGCACACGATCATCGATTACACCCTACTCGGGAAAGTGGAAAACGAGTTAAGATCCTCAGTTTACCAGATAAAAGAAATCCACTATCTGGATAAGGTGGAAATAGAGACATATGTGGCGGAGTCACAGACAGAAGCTTTTAATGAATGGATCGTTGAAATGACGAATGGGCAATGCGAAATTCACGAAGGCATGATCCACTATTTAGAAGAGCCTGCTGCCGGTTAATCACCCAAAATTCAATTTACGAAATACGATAAAAATTGTAGAATAAATAGTACTTATAAAAAAGTTGGTTATTATATTACAAAGGAGCTATCTTATGTCTGTTGATAGACGTGTTCTAATGAAGAAACGAAAGAAACGAAGAAGAGTGGTTTCTACCATATTGTTCGTTGTGCTGACCACCTTTCTCATCGCAGGAGGGTATGGAGCATTTTTATACAGCAAAGCACAATCTGTTATCGATGATTCTTATAAACCGCTGGACCGCGAATCTGACAAGCGGGATAAACAAGTAAATCCGAATATTGATAATATTTCCGTCCTGTTTGTCGGAATTGATGACAGCGAAGTTCGCAGCTTCGAATCAGCATCTCGTACGGATGCATTGATGCTGGCAACACTAAATGAGAAAAACAAATCGATCAAACTGTTAAGCATCCCGCGTGATTCGCTTGTCTATATTCCAAGCAAAGGGTATGAAGATAAAATTAACCATGCATATGGGAAAGGCGGCATAACTTCAACTATTGAAACAGTTGAAACTTTGCTCGATGTACCTGTTGACTATTATGTTCAAATGAATTTCGAGGCCTTCATTGATGTCGTTGATGCCCTTGATGGCATCGAAGTTGATGTACCGTTTGAATTACATGAAAAGGACTCGACTGACCGCTCTGGTGCTGTTTACCTGAAACAAGGACTCCAAACGCTCGATGGGGAAGAAGCATTGGCTCTTGCACGTACAAGGAAACTGGACAATGATATTGAACGCGGCAAACGACAGCAGGAGCTTCTCAAAGCAATTATGGAAAAAGCAACTTCTGCTAAATCGATCACAAAATATTCCGATGTAATGGAAGCAGTTGGCGACAACATGCAGACAGACTTATCTTTTAATGAAATTAAAGCCTTGATCGACTATGCTACAGCAGGATCAAACCTCGATATAGAATCGATGTCCTTAAAGGGGGCTGATGCTACAATTGACGGCATATATTACTACCAGCTTGACCAAGAAGCCCTGCAGCAAACGATACTAGACCTAAAAACCCACCTAATGGTGTCGTCAGGGCAATAATCTGCATTGGACAGCGTAACGCTGTCCTTTTTATTTATTATTCACAGCAATAGGAGATTTAGTCCAAAAAAAAAACCGTTCCAATTCAGGAACGGTTTTTACTATTAAGATCGATCTTTTGCTGTTGAATAACGACGGATGAATTTTAGTAAAGGTCGATGGTTTTTGCCCATTAGACCGATGCTTTCTGCTAAAACTTCAATTAGCACCAACAGGCCGGTGATCACAAGTAGTGAACCCCATACCTTTGCCTGGGAGAAAATCACAGCTGTTAATCCGAAAAAAGCTGCCAGGGCATAAATCAAAATAACCGTCTGGCGATGGGAATACCCGAGCCTCAACAAGCAGTGATGCAAGTGTGATTTATCTGGTGCTGATAACGGCTTTTTGTTCAATACCCTTCTGATAATCGCAAAAAATGTATCAGAAATCGGTACACCGAGGATAATAACAGGAACGATCAAGGAGATGACCGTAACATTTTTAAAGCCAAGCAAAGAGAGAACGGCAATGATATAACCAAGGAAGAGTGCTCCTGTGTCGCCCATAAAAATCTTAGCTGGATGGAAGTTATAAAACAGGAACCCAAGGGTGCTAGCAAGCAATATGGAGGCAATGGCGACCACATAGTAGTTCCCCATAATCAACGCCATAAAGGCAATCGTAATCAACGCAATGGATGATACGCCAGCAGCCAAGCCATCCAATCCATCAATAAGATTGATGGCATTGGTTATTCCCACGATCCAGAGAATCGTCAGTGGGATACTTAAATATCCAAATTCAATTACTCCGCCAAACGGAAGATTGATAAACGAAACAAGGACATCGCCCCAAACGACTACGACAACAGCTGCAGCCAATTGGCCAGCAAGCTTTACTTTTGCGGAAAGTTCGAACATATCATCGAATATTCCGGTTAAAATAATGATTAAGCTGCCAAGTATCAGCGGCCAGTGAGTATCACTGTTTGGCTGAAGTATGAGCAAGCCGATGATGAAGCTAATATAAATTGCTAATCCTCCGAGTCGAGGCATAATTTTTTGATGGACTTTTCTATGATTTGGTTTATCCGTCGCACCGATTTTAATGGCAATCCTTTTTACTAGCGGCGTGATCAAAATGGAGGTGATAAAACTAATGAACATTGTTACATAAATCATGTTGGTCCTCCTTAATTAATAGCATAACCAATGCGAATTTTTTTGAACATCTAATTGATGACTTTTTCGTAATAAATTGACAGTTTACACTGTCAATGCCAGCCTTGCTGGGTAAATTTTCAAAGTGAAAATGAGCAAAAGCTCGGATTACCACAAAAAGCATTATAGCATAAGATAGGAATCTGTGAAACAACTATTATTTCTACCTATCGACAAATATCTTCAATATACTCGTAAATTCCCATTTTTGCTTTAAAGCAAACCTTCCAATCTTTTAAATAGACGCTAAGAAAAACAAATAAGTTACCAAGAATGATAGAAAAATTTGTCATCCTGGCAAAACATACTACTATAAGGAAATAAATGATATACTAGTTAACGAATTTGAATAAGGGAGCGTTAAAGGATGCTGTCGATTTTAAAGAAAAAGTTTGGTGATTCGAATGAGAAGAGCCTTAAGAAATATCGAGAGTTAGTGCAACAAATTAATCGAATAGAACCGGAAATGGAAAAGCTCAGTAATGAGGAGCTTAAAAATAAAACATTTTCTTTTAAAGAACAGCTTGCTAGTGGAAAAAAACTAGAGGATATCAAAGTTGAAGCGTTTGCTGTCGTTCGAGAGGCTTCAAAGCGTGTGCTCGGCTTGCGTCACTATGATGTTCAGTTGATCGGCGGACTTGTTCTTAATGAAGGCAATATTGCTGAGATGCCTACTGGTGAGGGCAAAACTTTGGTCGCTTCACTGCCGAGTTATCTGCGTGCACTAGAAGGCAAAGGAGTTCATATCATTACCGTCAATGATTATCTTGCGACACGTGACCGCAACCAGATCGGGAAAATTCACGAATTTCTTGGATTATCGGTCGGGTTGAATATTCCGATGTTGCAGCCTGAAGAAAAACTGCTTGCTTATAAAGCTGATATTACCTATGGAATTGGTACCGAATTTGGGTTCGATTATCTCCGTGATAATATGGTTGCCAGCATCGCACAGCGAGTGCAACGCCCATATCATTACGCAATCATTGATGAAATTGACAGTGTTCTGATTGATGAGGCGAAGACACCGCTTATCATCGCTGGTAAAATGCAGTCCAGTGCTGATTTACACTACATAGGCGCGAAGCTTGCCAAGCGATTTGTCAAGGATGTTGATTACACTTTCGATGAAGAAACAAAGGCAACAAGCCTGACGGATGTCGGAATTGATAAAGTGGAAAAAGCCTTCGGAGTCGATAATCTTTATGAACTCGAACACCAAACTCTTTATCACTATATGATTCAGGCTGTTCGTGCTCATGTGATGTTCGAGCGGGATGTTGACTACATCATTAAGGACGGCAAGATCGTACTGGTTGACATGTTCACTGGCAGAATCATGGAAGGTCGTTCGCTTTCTGATGGCCTTCACCAAGCGTTAGAAGCCAAAGAAGGCCTCGAGATTACAGATGAAAATAAGACCCAGGCCTCGATCACTGTTCAGAACTATTTTAGGATGTATCCAATTTTATCTGGTATGACGGGGACAGCCAAAACCGAAGAAAACGAGTTTCGACTTGTATATGGGATGGATGTTATTCAAATCCCTTCGAACAAACCAGTTATTCGGCAAGATTTGGAAGATCTTGTTTTTGAAACAAAGGCGCAGAAATACAAGGCAGTTACAAAAGAGGTAAAAGAACGCCATTCGAAGGGTCAGCCCATCCTGATAGGAACAACCTCGATTCTCCAGTCGGAAAAAGTCGCCGAATACCTCGATAAAGAAAAATTGGACTTTCAGTTATTGAATGCTAAGACTGTTGAACAGGAAGTCCGACTGATTTCCCAGGCAGGGCAACGCGGCCGGATAACGATTGCAACAAACATGGCTGGAAGAGGAACTGATATCCTTCTAGGTGAAGGTGTTGCTGAATTAGGGGGACTTCATGTCATTGGTACGGAAAGGCATGAGAGCAGACGAGTAGATAATCAGCTAAAGGGGCGATCTGGCCGCCAAGGTGACCCAGGCTCCTCTCAGTTCTTCATTTCCATTGAAGATGATATGTTCCGCCGTTTTGCCCAGGATGACCTAAAGAAACTAAAACCTACCCTTACAACGGATGCAATTGGCGTCATTTTGAATAAAAAAATTCACGAGTTCGTCAATCGTACACAACGTATTTGCGAAGGATCAAACTTCTCCATGCGTGAGTATAATCTAAAGCTTGATGATGTCATCAATGAGCAGCGTAATGTTATTTATCATTTGCGCAACCGCGTTTTGACAGAGCAGGACCAAATTCCGATCATTTTGCCTCTTTTGGAGCGAGCTGTAAGCAGTTTACTAAATAAATATTGCCTTGAGGATGAGATTCCGGAAAACTGGCATCTTGGCGATTTAAAATCCGAGCTGAATCAGTTTTTACCAGTATCTTCCCTTGAATTTCCTGAAGAAAATTTCGACCGTCGTGTCATTGAAAAAATGGTTGCCAAGAGCTTGGAAGAATATAAAACGATGATCGACCGTTCAGGCGCTAACCAAAAGCTACAAAGTGCCCTGAAGGCTGCCAACATCTTCGTTATTGACCGGAACTGGATCCGCCACCTTGAAAGTATGAATAGGCTGAAGGAAGGCATCGGAATGCGTCATTACCAGCAGGAGGACCCTATGCGAATTTACCAGCGCGAAGGCCTCGAACTATTTGAAATAGCCTATTATAAAATCTCAAAGGAAGTTAGTGTCCAGTTTGCTGAGCTGAGAAAATTATCTGAATTACAGGGAGAGGAAGGATAAGGGCCTATGTTTTCATTTTTTAAAAGAAATAAAAAAAATAACATAGAAAAACAAGGGGATGATTCGGTAATTTCATCGCAAGAATTGATTGACGAGGAAGGGACTGTTGAAGAACAAGAGGTTCATACAGTACTCGTCCTTCCTCCATCTCTTACTATTCCGCAGGAGTCGGAGTATGTACTGCGTTTCTTAAACAATGAGCTTCCCCCGTTGAAGCCAAACCAGATCTCCCTTGCAGGCATCGAACTTCGGACTGAGGATAACAAACTGATTGTTTCTGCCTTTGTCCGCAACAGTCTCGCAAAAGGGATCCATCTTTCGGAAACCTCGCTTTTGTTGATTGGGCCAAACGGAGAACAATTGGCAAGAAAGGTATTCAACCTTGCTGATATCGGTGAAATACCAGCAAAATCAAGTGTTCCTTGGCACTTTGTTTTTGAAAAAAGCGATGTATTGTCTGAGAGTATTCCATCGCACGGCTGGAAGCTTGCCTTCGAACTAAGAAAAACCGAAACACATCGGATTGATTTCCATGAAACTTGGGAAAATGCGCTTCCTCAAGAAGAAAAAGACAAGCTAAGAAAAATGGTGGAAGGTCTGCCTGCCTTAAAGCAAGGGGAAGTAAATTTTCTTGGCCTACAGGCTAAGGAAACTGAAAACGGAGACTTACATGTCACAGTATTAATTCGAAATGGAAATACGAAGAACATCCAGATCCATCAGCTGCCTCTGCTGGTTGAAGACGCATCAGGGGCTGTGGTTGCAAAAGGCGGGTTCACCCTCGATAATTTTGAAATAAAAGCCAATACAAGCAAACCATGGACTTTTATTTTTCCAAAAGAATTGGTGTTAATCGAAAAACCGGATCTTTCTAAATGGAAGGTATCGATCGCAGAGAATAATTAGTAATTTGAAAAACCGGGTCTCAAATTGAGAACCCGGTTTTTTTCAAAAAAAATGAAGAGTACCTGTTGCTAGAACAGATACTCTTCATCGGCAAGGACCCAACCTTCGCACATATTTAAAATACAAAACAGGAATTGTGCTACACCCCTATTTTACCACGTTGGCATCTTTATACAAGGATAAAATAAGAAACATTGTCATAATTAAGCAAAGTTTTTTATTGTTACGAAAAGATTGAAGTGGAAAGGGATATAAATCCTATTTATTGCTTACATGAAGTTGCTTTTCTTTTAATTGATCATAGGAGAAATTTTCAAGCTGTGAAGACAGATTTTCCACCTTCTTTTCATATTCCTCTGTAGATTGAATCGGCTTGGTGGCAGCCATTTTTTCCAACAGGAGATCATTTATATAAGGAAAATAATGGGAACGGTCGATATAGTTCCCTACATTGAAAGTAATATCTTCCTCATCCTGAAAGTCATAGACTACGGCGTTCTTATACTTCTGCAGTTCATGATAGATTTTAAGCTTCGTTTCTAATCGAGCTTCGTTGATGCCTGGCTCCTTCTCCTGAATGATCATATGCCTTGTGATCGGATATGGCGTGTAGAGGAAGGTGAATTTAGTATCGGGATATTTCTTGATCATCGGAAGCATGTTTGCCCGAAAGCTTTCCATGTAAGAATCTAATGTATGAGCTGTAGCTGGCGGAGCACTTTGTCCTGCCAATTCCTCTTTCATCGCTTCCACCGTCAGAGGCTTTTTATTGTCGCCAAATTTATAAAAACTGTAGGGATTCACATCGGATTTTACCTGCTGCTGGTTTTCCCATTGATAGCCTATCTTTTTAAACGCCTCATAGCTTAATAGGTATGGAATATCATTGATGATGTTCCGATCGTATAGAAATTTCGGGAAGGTGGCGTCCACACGGTCTGCTTCCCCTGCCAGAGAATCATAGTTGATTTCCCAGAACACATGCTTCACATTTTTGGATTTCATCGCCAGCTCCACTGCTTTCCGCTGCTCTCTTGCAGAAGAACCGGAGATGGTTGCATTAAATGAACTCGTTTGAAAAAGTTCGTTAATCTTCTCTTCTTTAAAATTATGGCCCATTGACGTCCCGACAAATAGCGTTTCGTATTCCAAATTCCTGATCATCCCTGGAATCTGGTAGCGCATATTGAAATTTTTGGTGAAAGTTCGCTTATAAATTCCATTTTTATGATAGTAAACATACGGGTCTGCGATATACACGATTCCGGCAATGAGCAAGAGCACTGCACAGAAGACGGCAATGAATTTAATAACAAACTTCTTATAATTATGCTCCATTTACAAGCTCACCTTCTGTTCTTTTAAAAATTGAAGTATAGGAACTCGGAAATTTTTCCTAGCTGTAAAATCGATACGATGGAAATAAACACGATAAATACAATGTTCCAATTCGTAGGCTTGAATCTCTCCAGCATTTCAAATGAATTTTTTCTAAAGATCACGACAAGCAAACTGATAACGATTAAAAGTACGCTTGAAGTAGAATATAGCATCGGATTGTCTGGCAAAAGCCTAATATTAATGATTGGTTCCAGAACATTCGCCAGCCTTGTTGGAAGCTCGATTTTCCCCATACCGAACATCGCTTTTAAAATCGCAATCGCCTGTGCAAAGTTCTCTGCCCGGAAGAACACCCATGTTGCATTGACAAATTGGAAGGTGATGAACCACGCGAGCAGTTTTGGCATCGAATAACCACGACGGTTCCACCACCTGTAAAGGACGGAAGCAACTCCGTGCAGGAAGCCCCAGAATACGAACGTCCAGCCAGCTCCGTGCCAGAAGCCGCTAACCATAAAGATGATCATGATATTGATGTACGTCCTCGATGGACTAATCCTGCTGCCGCCAAGCGGTATGTAGATATAAGCAGTCAGGAAACGGCTTAGTGTTATATGCCAGCGGCGCCAGAAATCCTGGATATTCACTGCCTTGTATGGCGAGTTAAAGTTAATTGGCAGCATGATGTTGAACAAGAGCGCGGAACCCATCGCCATGTCCGCGTAACCGCTGAAGTCGAAGTATAGCTGGAATGTATAAGACAGGGAGGCGATCCAGGCTTCGACAATGTTCAGGTCAAAGGCGTTTTTGTAGCCATCGTTAGCCCAAATCGCAAAGGTATCAGCGATCATCACTTTTTTGAAAAGGCCAATTCCAAAGATATAAAGACCAAGGGAAATGTTTTTCGCATTCAATCGTGAATTTTCGTTATGGAATTGGGACATCACTTCTTTATGATGGACAATTGGACCGGCAATGAGCTGTGGGAAAAACACAACGAATAGCATATACTCATCAAGCCGGTATCCCTTTGTTTCATAACGATAGCTGTCCACGAGATAAGCGATTTGCTGGAAGGTGAAAAAGCTGATCGCAAGCGGCAGCGCAAGGTGAAGCAAGGGAAAGCTTTCTTTTAGCAAAGAATTCACCGTTTCAATAAAGAAATCCGTGTATTTATAATAACCCAATAGCACGACATTAAAGATTATTCCAATCGTCAGGACAGATTTACGTGTTCCCAGTTTGTTGGTTTTGCCGAGGTATGTACCAACCGCGTAGTTTATCACGACAGAAATCATGATTAAAGGCAGGTAACTTATATTCCACCAGCTGTAAAAAACCAACGACGCCAAAACAAGCGAAATCTTCGCCAACCGCGACAGACCCGCATACTGAAGAACAAAATAAATTACAAAAACAGCAGGAAGAAAAAAGAAAATAAATTCATACGAATTAAATAACACAACACATGCACCCTCAATAAAAATATTCACTGCACAATTATACATAAATAAACAAACAATGTCATATCAAACCGAAACAAAGAACATCACCCCTTTAAAGCGTTGGGGGTCAGACCCCCGACGCTTTAAAGGGGTGATGTATTATTTCCTAATCTTATTGCATCGTTACTGCTCGATGGAGGAACAATGCGTATTGAACGCGGTCTACGGTTCCGTTTGGTCTGTACTCGATTCCATAACCTTTTGTGATCCCGTTTGCGTATAAGCTTAAGATGTCGTTGTATGCAAAGCTTTCTTTTGGTACATCCGTGAAAGGCATTTCACCCGATGCTTGCAACATAAATGCCCTTTGGAGGATCGCAGCCATCTCAGCTCTTGTCAAAGGAGAATTAGGGTCAAACACCGTTCCGCTTTCCTTCCCATTTATAATCCCTGCATTTGCGATCGCAGCGATTTCTTTATAAAAACGATATTCCTTCGGGACATCCAAAAAGTCTATATCCTGCACATTTGTAGTATCCAGCTTTAATGCTCGGACTAGCAGCAATGCCGCGTCCAGACGCTTCAATGTTGATGCAGGCCTGTATGTTCCATCTGGGTACCCTGCAATAATCTCATGGTCATATAGATACTTAATCTGCGGGTAATACTTATTTGTACTTTGAACATCAGAGAACGGCGATTTTTCGTTAGTTACTTTTATAGGAATTTCCTTAGTGAGGTTGCCATAAGTAGCAACAATCACTCCCTCACCTGGTGTTGTTGTTTTTAAAGTTGCGCCGTCAAAAGTTCCTAAAAGGCTGGATAGCTTTAATTTTGAAGGATCATTTGCAATTGGATTATAAAATTGATCTAGTACATACTTTAGTGATACTGTAATGGAATCTCCGACTGTGACGGTAGAGCTGGAAAGACCTACATCAAACATGCTTGCTGTTCCTGTAGGAGCGGTACTAACAGCTTGTAATGAAGTATGGACCGCTCTTTCCCAACCATCAGATGGCTTATTAATTAGCGAAGCCATGTCATTGCCATACCTTCGAGCCATCATGGTTGTCGATCCGCCGCCATCAAGATTTATAGCTTTATAGGCTCCTAGTTTTACAAGGTATTGAGCAAATTCCGTCAAATTCATGCCCTTGCTATAGCCTTCTGCCCTGCCATCTACAGTTACCATGAAAACCTTCGTTAAGGTTTGGTCAACAGCAATGGCTGTTCTTGGGGCACGCTCCAGCGCCCGCTGACTATTTGGATCAATGCTCAAGGAAACATTCCCGTTATCTACAAGTCTAGGACCACTAGCAAGGATGTATTGTGCACCTTTCCATTTATCATCGATATTAATGGAAACCTCTACTTGATCGCCAACTTTCATTTCATTTACAAACTGAAGATTCTCCGTTCCATGGGCAGATAATACAAAACCGTCTGCAGGGATCTTTGTATTTGTAACAGTGTTGTACGGTCGAATTTCACTAACTGTTCCAGTAATTTTATCACCGAATTTTAAGTCTTTATTCTTCGTAGCACCTGTAAAAATAACTTCCATGCCATATTGATTGGAGTTCGTATATCCGTCCATATATTCAGGAGTGTATAAAATTAAATTATTTTCAGTCCTGACCTTATTTATGCTAGTAATCTCCACGTTTGTTCCATTATGAGTGGCTGTAAGATCTAAATCATAGTAATCAATCTGAGCTTTTTTAGAAGCATTAATGCCAAATGCGATTGGCTCATTCACATATTGATCGCGTGTGGAAGCGATAATTCCAGAGTTTATGAGAGTATCATTTTGTGCGATCAAATACATCGGGAGCCTGGTTTTTGTATCAAAAAACGAGCCATTCACAGCCCCTACCACTCTGTTTTCATCTGTGTGGACATATTTCGCTTGAGCTGTTGTACCTGATAGAGTTCCGATTTTGAGCACCGAAAGATCCAACTTCGTATATTGATCCTGAAGATTCACCTCCAGGACTTTAATAGATTGGTCGTATCCATTGATAACTTCCCTATTTTCCTTGTATTTTACACCCGAAGAAACTGGGTATTCTTCATATGTAGCCGCTGAACCCGTTTGCACGCCAACAGACTGATATACAAGAAAACTCGTAATGATGCCGACAACAATCTTCTTAGCTAGTTTCAATTCTTTTCCCCCTATTTACAAACTTCCATTATCTGTTTCTACCATCTTACTTTTACCATAAACCACAAATCTTGTCGAATGGTGAATAAAGGATATTTCTAGGTAATTTTACATATTAAGCCTGATTATCACTAGTTTATCAGAAATGAAATATCCTAAATTTTTAACAAATCGGCTGTGGTTTTGAAAGCAATTTGTTGTGTAGAAAAGCAACGCGGATTTTTGATTAAAGTTGATCAAAGGGGAACAAATAGAACAAGCGAGGTACATCACGTACAATAACGCGTTAAAGCACCGGGGGTCAGACCCCCCGGTGCGACAACTTGCCTAATTAGTCCTTTAACTCCAACAGCTTTTCTCTTAATTCATTTTCCATCACTGCAAGGTCCTGCTCTGCGAGACGACGCTTTGTCCGGCCTTCTTCCTGGATTCTTAAAGTCTCTTCAAGGGTGGAAATCAAGTTTTCCTGAGTCTTTTTCAATGTTTCAACATCGACCAGTCCGCGTTCATTTTCCTTGGCGGTCTCGATCGTATTCGTTTTTAACATCTCAGCGTTTTTAAGTAGTAACTCGTTGGTAGTTTTGGACACCTTCTTTTGTGCTTCCACGGCATGTCGCTGACGAATAAGTGTCAAAGCGATTGCTACCTGGTTTTTCCAAAGCGGTATTGCCGTAACGATCGATGACTGGATTTTTTCAACGAGTGCTTGATTTGTATTTTGGATCAGTCGGATTTGCGGAGCACTCTGAATTGTGATTTCTCTGCTCAATTTTAAGTCATGCAATCTTTTATCAAGACGGTCTGCAAACTGAATCATGTCGTTCACTTCCTGGTACTTCATTTGATCGTTCGTCTCCGCTGCCGCCTTTTTCAAAGCTGGAATCGTTTTTTCATGAAGTTCTTCAAGTTTTATTTCACCGGCTGCGATATAAATATTCAATGCCTGGAAATATTCCTTGTTTCTTTCATACAATTTTTCTAGCATGCCGATATCAGAAAGCAATACATTCTTGCTGCGGTCCAGTTTTACGCTGATCCGATCAATCTGGGCTCCGGTCTTCTGATACTTGGAAAGCATTTCTTGAAGGGAGCCAGACACCCTCCCAAACATTTTTGAAAAGAAGGACGGTTTCTCCGCACTCAATTCATCCGGGCTGATATGGTTCAACTGCTTCATCAAATCGCTGATAATGTCTCCAATTTCTCCTACATCTTTTTTTTGAACATGTTCTAGCATGGTATGAGAAAAAGACAACAGTTTTTCCTGTGCCTGTGTTCCGTAGGTAATCATCGCCTGATGATTTTTTGGGTCGATTTGTTCTGCCAACTGATAAGCCTTTGCCCTATTTTCCTCTGGAATAACATCTATCAATTTTACCGGTTTATTTTCCTGCTTTTTCTCCACGGTCTTTAAAACCAATTCACCTTGCTCGCCAAAAGGGTTGTCGAGCAAATCATCCATTAGACTATCGCTATTTTTCAATAGATCAATTTCCTTTTCCGTCATTTTTTCGGCCTCCAATTTCCCTTTAAGATACTTTGGTTCTTATTCATAGTTAATTAGGGATTTCCCTCATTTATTAGAAAATTCAATTGGGTAATGGTCATCTCACAAAGTTGACAGGCATGTATGAAAAGAAGCTACTTCATACCCCTTTCTATTCCTTCCTAATATACGGATAACACAGGGTCATTGTTTCACTTTTTCCTCATACTTATACTTATACTACACATAAATTCTCTTGTCGTTAACAGTCTAGTAATGTAATGGTTTCTAAGACTTGAGACCTATTATTGGATTAATTCAAAGGAAGATGAATTTATGTAGAGCTAACTTTCTTATTCGCTCAAACCATCGAAATACATAGAAATCGGAAAACTACTAATCGACATTCACATCCTATAGATTTTCATTTCGACATCACTCAAATTATTCCTTCTCGGAAGTCCGTCTCTACCATAACTCTTTCGTAGAAACATGAGAGCAAATGCCTTACCAAGCAGAACTCATAAACAGCCAACTAAACAATCCATCTACACCTATTATACCCCTAGACAAAAGGGAAATCATACTAATGAAAAACTTCACCACACCACCGCAATGGGGGCCAGACCCCCATTGCGGTGGTGTGGTGATGCAAATGTATTTTTAGTTAATTGCTGCAGAATTTTGTTTTAAGGAGATTTCATGATCGATAATTTTTTTATAGTGTTTTTTTGGAGGGTCTGGGAAATAGGATAGAATTCGCTGAGTGGAGATATGCGGATTTTCTCTGTTTGAAATGTAGGCTTGATAACTGCTCCATTTATAGTTAGAAAGTTTCTCAACCACATTCCCTTCCAAAGGGTTGAGGTGAATGTAACGGCTGGCATTCAGAAAATATTCATCAGAGTCAATTAGCTCAGATTTATATCGGCCCTGAAAAACGTGTCCGACCAAGTCGTGACGTTTATTAAAATAAATTCCATATCGTGAGTTAAGCATTTTCATAATCTCTTGTGGATGATGGTTGATGGTTTCCAACAGCAAATGATAGTGGTTGGGCATAAGACAATAAGCATGAAGAGTAAATGGGTGATATACGCGGGTTTCCTCTAATAAATCCATAAATTTGAATCGGTCCTTATCATCATTAAAAATGGGCATTTTCCTATTTCCCCGGTCTGTGATGTGGTAGACCGCTCCAGGGTACCATACTCGCGGTTTACGGGACATTGTAACTACTCCTTTAATTCATTTTGTTTTTCCTTTCTAAACTGAATGGTTTTCGTTCGACTGCCACCTCCTTTGTTTATTCTTATTAAGAATATCATTTTCCATATTAGTAAGAAAAGTCATAGCTCTCCATTTTAATAGAAAATATACTTCATCTAACTACTAGGGTAAATTTCCGCTAAATGATATAGTAGAAAATCAATGAGTGATTCAAAGAATGACGAAATTAGTCGTTTTTTGTAACACAAACGTAATTTTTTTGTTGTTTGTCCGTAACCCCTTTCATTATATGCTATGTTTAACATCTAGCAACGGGGGTAAATAACTTTGTTTAAGAGAATCATAGCTTCTACGATGCTCATCTCACTTCTTGTCACTGTCATTCCGTCCATGGATCAAGCTTCAGCTGCTGGAACAGGTTATCATATTAATGTAAGTTCAGGCTATTTAAATGTCAGAAATCAGCCTTCTCTTTCTGGTAAAGTTTATACTAAACTGCCAAAAGGCTACAATGTAACGGTAACAAGCCAGGATAATGGATGGTCTAGAATTTCTTACAGCGGAAAAATCGGATATGTAAGTTCAAAATATATTGCCCCTGGAAGCACTGTAACAAAATCTTCTACAGTAAGCACTGATTATCAAGTAAAAGCGATTTCTATAGCTAAAAGCCAAATGGGAGTCAGATACGTTTTGGGAGGAACAACTCCTAGCGGTTTTGACTGTTCCGGCCTGGTAACTTACGCATTCAAAAATGCTGGTTACAATAAACTTCCTCGTACAGCTGCAGATATGTATAATATCGGTACTAAGGTTACCTCATACCAACCCGGAGACCTATTATTCTATGCAACTAGCGGTGGAAAGAAAGTAACTCACGTTGCAATTTACATTGGCAATAGCCAGGTGATCCACGCAGCAACTTCTAAAGGTGTTTCAATAGCTAACATACATAACTCATATTGGCAGCCAAAATTCATTGGCGCTAAAAGACTCTAAAACAAAGAAAGGTGGCTGATGAGCCATCTTTCTTTGGTGTTTCCATAAAGCACCCTTTAACCCTTTACCTTACTGGGGGTCAGGCCCCCAGTGCTTTACCGCGTTAATTCCATGGGGGTCTGACCCCCAAAATTTTTTGATTTTTTTGTTTATCGGGAGAAATGTGTTGCAAGCGTTTGCATAATGAGGTATTATTTTTTTGAACGAGTGTGCAAACGATTTCACGGAAATAGTAGAGTTATAGTCTAGAGTCTATAAATACTCTTTTCTGTCACTCTACAAATATTATTGAAGGGGGAAGAAATGGTAATGAAAAAGAACACTAAGCGTAATTTCTCGATCTTCATGACGGCTGTTATGATTTTGAGCTTGTGGCTGCCTTTTGTGCCTGCACCTCAAGCATTTGCAGTAGACTCAAGCGCTGCTGTTGAGGTAACCGACCGTACAGTTCGTGTCAACTACATACGTGAAGATCAGCAGTATGATGGCTGGAACATTTGGGTCTGGAATACTGGCAGACAAAATGACCAGATCAATTTTCAGTCTTATGAAAATGGAATGGCTGCAGCTGATATTGCGGTTGCACCTGAAACTGCCAGCATCGGTCTTTTGATCCGCAGTACTGATAACTGGAACACTGCGGTGAAAGAATTCGATAAGGACCGTATTATTCCCGTAAACAAAAATGATTCAATCACAAAGGCATTCATCACGAGCGGCGTCGAACAGATGCGAATCGTGCCTGATGGCTCTGCACCAGTAATTGATCAGGGAAATGCGACATTCTATTACCGTGACAAAACGCTTTTTGCTAATAACACAATGGATACGATTAAAAAAGTAGAATTGAAGTTTAATGGCGATATCATACCTATGATATATGAGCCTGAGAATGAAAGGTTCGTTGCTACTTATGAAGGCATCCCTAATGGTACAACCCCTTACACTTTTGCTGTAACCATGGAGGACGGAACTACTACTGAAGTACAAGATCCATACAATCCAACTTCAGATATTGTTTTCCAAAAGGGAGAATTAACTGTTGCTGGCACAGTTGCACCAGCCGCAATCGATTACAACCAGAATGCAGTATTGACCGTTGATGTGCAAGGAATGACTAATGAAGTAACCATCAACAAAATCACCGCTGACATTTCGGCGCTTGGCGGATCCAAACAGTTGGAAATCGACCCTGCATTAAAAGAAGTTACCATTGCAGTGGACGACAATATCACAGCTGGAATAAAAGAAGTTCCTCTAACTGTTGTAGACTCTTTCGGAAATCTATACAACGGTACTGCCTCTGTAGAAATAAAAACTCGACAAGCTGTCGGCGAAAATGATTTTGACTGGGATGAATCGATCATTTATTTCATGCTGACTGACCGTTTCTTTGATGGAGACTCTACAAACAATGATCCTTATCATCAAAACTATGATACTACTGACAGGGGAACGTATCAGGGTGGAGACTTCAAAGGAATTACGGAGAAATTAGACTACCTTGATGACTTGGGAGTGAACACCATTTGGATCAGCCCCATTGTAGAAAACATAAAGCATGATGTTCGCTACCAAGATGGTGATCCTTCCTATTACGCTTATCATGGATACTGGGCAAGCAATTTTGGAAAACTTAACCCACACTTTGGCACAATGGATGACTTCCATAACCTGATTGACGCAGCACACGAGCGTGGCATAAAAATCATGGTCGATGTAGTGTTGAATCATACAGGTTATGGCCTTAAAGATATTGATAACCAGGTAACAAATCCTCCTGCTGGCTACCCAACGGATGAGGAGCGGAGTGTATTTAGTGGGCTGCTTCGCCAGGGCAGCAATGTTGGATCTGATGAAGTTCGCGGTGAATTAGCAGGCCTTCCTGACCTCAAGACAGAAGATCCCGCAGTCCGTAAAACTATCATCGATTGGCAGACAGATTGGATCGATAAAGCCAAAACAGCCAAAGGGAATACAATCGATTATTTCCGCGTTGACACTGTAAAACATGTTGAAGATACAACTTGGATGGCATTTAAAAATGCAATCACTGAAAAGATGCCTGAGCACAAGATGATCGGTGAGAGCTGGGGAGCAAGCGCTCAAAATGACTACGGATACCTTGAAACAGGGATGATGGACTCTCTGCTTGACTTCGGTTTCAAAAACATTGCTCATGATTTTGTTAACGGCAAACTGGAATCAGCCAATGATGCTCTGATTGATCGCAATGGCAAAATAGATAATAATGCCACTCTTGGTCAGTTCCTGGGAAGCCACGATGAGGATGGTTTTCTTTTTAAGGAAGGAAATGACGAAGGAAAATTGAAGCTTGCCGCCTCCCTGCAAGCAACAGCAAAAGGCCAGCCGGTCATTTACTACGGAGAAGAACTTGGACAAAGCGGAGCAAATAATTATCCGCAAAATGACAATCGCTATGACCTTGCCTGGGACCAGATTGAAGGAAATGCTATCCTTGATCACTATAAAAAAGTCTTGAACTTCCGCGATGATTATTCAGAAGTATTTGCTAAAGGAGAACGCACAACAATCGGCGGTACTGACGCTGAAAAATTTATCTTTTTTGCAAGAAAATACGGAAATGAAGCAGCATATGTCGGCTTAAATATAGCAGACACTGCAAAAAAAATAAGCTTAACAGTTGCTCCTGGATCAGTTATTACGGATCACTACTCAAATCAAACTTTCACTGCTTCACAAGCTGGAGAAATTACATGGACAATCCCAGCAAAGGCAGATGGTGGAACTGTTTTACTAACAGTGGATGGCGGGGAAATCACAGCAGCGACTTCCACTGAAGATGACGGCGGAAACGGAACAATTGTTGAACCGATTCCTGCGAATCATGTCCGTATCCATTACAAGCGTAACGACAACAACTATGAAAATTTTGGAGCATGGCTGTGGAACGATGTAGCTTCCCCTTCTGCCAATTGGCCGACAGGCGCTACAATGTTCGAAAAAATGGACAGCTATGGCGCATATATCGACGTTGAGCTTAAAGATGGCGCAAAGAACATCGGCTTCCTCGCAATGGACATTACGAAAGGCGATGCTGGTAAAGATGGCGGGGACAAAGGCTTTACAGTCACATCGCCAGAAATCAATGAGATTTTTATCAAGCAAGGCGATGACACGGTTTACAAATACGAACCAGTTGACCTTCCAGCCAACACAGTCCGCGTTCACTATGTACGTGACAATGCTGACTATGAAAACTTCGGGCTATGGTTCTGGGGTGATGTAACATCCCCTCCTTCAAACTGGACAGCAGACGCTCCAAGCTTCGAAAATATAGACCGATATGGTGCGTATGTCGATATCCAGCTGAATGAAAATGCAAAAGAAATCGGGATGATTACCCTAAACAAAGCAACCCAAGAAAAGGACGGCGGGGACAAGAAATTCAACCTTCTCGACAAATACAATCACGTATGGGTAAAACAAGGCGATGACAATGTCTACGTTTCTCCATACTGGGAGCAGGCTTCAGGACTTGTATCTGCTGAAGTTCTCAATGAAAGTACAATTCTATTAGGCTTCACGCTGACAGACGGCCTTACACCTGAAGCATTAACAGATGCTCTTGAAATCAAAGATGCAGACGGTACTGCAGTAACAATCGACAGCGTCGAAATTACAGGCACAACCTCTGTAAAAATTACAGCACAATTCGCTTTAGACAAGCTTCCACTATCCATAACGTATGCAGGCAGAACAGTTTCAGCTGCTTCAGGCTGGAGAATGCTTGATGATATGTATGCATACGATGGAAATGACCTTGGTGCGACTTACAAAGATGGCGGAGCAACATTGAAACTTTGGGCACCAAAAGCATCACAGGTAGTTGCAAACTTCTTCAATAAAGACAATGCAAATGAAAAAATCGGCAGCATTAATCTAGAGAAAGGCAACAAAGGAGTCTGGTCTGTTGACGTAGCTCCTGGAGACCTAAACATCACTGATCTTGAAGGTTATTTTTATCAGTATGATGTAACAAATGATGAAGTCACTCGTCAGGTGCTCGACCCTTATGCAAAATCATTGGCAGCTTTCACCGTTAATACGAAAGGCGAAGCTGGTCCTGATGGAGACACTGTTGGAAAGGCAGCAATCGTTGACCTTAGCGACACAGATCCTGAAGGATTCGACCATGCGAAAATCGATGGCTATGAAAAGCGCGAAGATGCAGTCATCTACGAGGTACATGTGCGTGACTTCACTTCAGACCCTTCAATCGAAGATGACCTCAATGCAAGATGGGGTTCATACAAAGCCTTCGAAGACAAGCTCGAATACATTAAGTCACTTGGCGTTACTCACGTCCAGTTGCTTCCTGTAATGGCCTGGTATTATGGGGACGAAACAAAGATGGCCGAAAGAGAGCTTGATTACGCTGCTGGAGGAAACGAGTACAACTGGGGTTATGACCCGCACAGCTACTTCTCGCCAGATGGGGCTTACTCCCTTGACCCGACGAATCCTGAACTGCGCGTAAAAGAACTGAAACAGATGATTGATGCGATCCATGATGCTGGTATGGGAGTTGTTCTCGACGTAGTTTACACTCATATGGCCAAAGCTAGTCAGCTGAATGATATCGTTCCTGACTACTATGCATTCAAGGACGCTCAGGGTAACTTCCTTGGCGGCTTCGGAAACAACCTGGCAACAAGCCATACAATGGCTGAAAAGCTGATGGTAGATTCAGTGAAATACTGGTTCGAAGAATACAAGATTGACGGTATGCGCTTTGATATGATGGGAGACGCTACCTATCCTTCCATCCAAAATGCGTATGACGCAGCAGCGGATGTGAATCCTGATGCATTATTCCTCGGAGAAGGCTGGAGAACATTCGCAGGCCACATCGCTGAGCCAGAATTAGCTGGAATGGGGGCTGACCAGGATTGGATGGACAAGACAGATGATGTCGGTGTATTCTCTGACGAAATCCGTAATGAATTGAAATCCGGCTTCGGTTCTGAAGGTGAGCCACGTTTCATCACAGGCGGAGCAAGAGACATCAACACCATTTTCAACAACATCAAAGGGCAGCCAGGCAATACCGCTGATGACGATCCGGGAGATATGGTCCAGTACATCGCAGCGCATGATAACTTGACGCTTCACGATGTAATCGTACAATCCATTAAAAAAGATCCGGCAGTACCTGAAAATGAGTTGGAAATCCATAAGCGAATTCGTCTTGGAAACTCAATAATTTTAACCTCACAAGGAACAGCATTTCTTCACGCTGGCCAGGAATATGGCAGAACGAAGCAGTGGAAAGGGGAAGGCGTTCCGGACCAGAAGTACCACGAACTGAAGGATGAACAAGGGAAATCATTTGGATACTTTATCCATGACTCTTATGATTCTTCCGATGCAATCAATATGTTTGATTGGCAAAAAGCTACAAACAAAGAAGAATATGCAGTGAACACCACAACAAAAGCCTTCACACAAGGTTTGATTGAGCTAAGGAAGTCAACGAACGCTTTCCGCCTCGGCGACATGGAATTAGTTGACCAAAACGTAACATTGCTTAATTTCCCTGAAATTCAGAATAATGACCTTGTCATCGCATACGAAAATGTATCGACTGACAATACCGGCAACTATTATGTATTCGTAAACGCTGATAGTCAGCCACGTTCGTTAACACTTGGTGATTACAATTTTTCAGGCGGAAAAGTGCTTGTCGACAGCGATGAAGCAGGTGCAAAGCCTGTATCAGAAAAATCCGGCTTCCGCTTATCAAGAGATACATTAACCATTGATCCATTAACCACAATCGTGATTAAGCTTGACCGCAGAGCAACAGATTCACCTGCTGACAACGGTGATGGAAACCCAAATCCTCCTGCCCCACCAGCTGGAAAGCCTAACACAATCGAGCTTCCTGCAGGTGCAGCAGAAGTCGTAAAAGAAAAGAACCCTTCAGGCATGATCGACGTCATCACGAAGGTAATGGCTAACAAAGTAGCTGAGGTCGTCCATGCGATTACAGCTGACAAAACGAACATAGCTGTTAAACTTGAAAATCCAGCTACCGGTGAAAAAGCGAAAGCACAGCTTCCTATAAGCTTATTTATTGAAGCTGCCAAGAAAAGCCAGCAAGCAACAGTTGAAATTGTTACAGGAAATGCAAGCTACACCCTTCCTGTTTCAGAAATAAATGTGGACGATATTGCTGAAAAGCTAGGTGTGTCAGCAAGCGACGTTCAAATTACAGTATCCGTGAACGTGGTGAAGCCTGACGATAAAAGCAAGCTGAACATGAAATCTGCGATGATCGACTTCACAGTGGAAGCAGCAGCCAGCAACAAGAAAACAGAAATCAAAAAATTCAGCGCGTATGTAGAGCGCGAAATCCTTGGTGACACAAGCTTCAACACTGCCAAAACAGTTGCTGTGAAGCTGAACGAAGATGGTACTTTCAGTTCAGTTCCTACATTATTTGATGGCAATAAGGCAATGATTAAGTCATTAACTAACTCAACCTATACAATTGTTGAAAACGATGTGACCTTCACTGACGTTAATAATGGGATGGACTGGGCAGAGCCGTACATCGAAGCTCTTGCATCCAAGTACATCATTAAAGGTAAGGGTGACGGAACATTTGGAAGCACACAGCAATTGACTCGCGCGGAATTCACTGCATTGCTGGTACGTGCACTGGGACTGCCTGGTGAGCAATACGATGATCGCTTCAAGGACGTAAACGGCAGTGAGTGGTTCAACGATAACAACGCATTGATGGCTGCAATTGAATATGGGATTATCCAGGGAAAAGGCAACGGAACATTCGCTCCTGGTGAAAAGATTACCCGGACAGAAGCAGCAGCAATGATCGGTCGCGCGATGAAATTGGAATTCATCAACTACGACCTTTCAACATTGGATAAAACGAATACACTAAGAAACTTTACAGATGCTGGATCAATCGGCAACTGGGCCAAAGCAGATGTAGAATCAGTGTACCAAGCAGGAATTATAAACGGAAAAGCAACAGACAAGTTCGGTGCAGCAGGCAGCACACAACGTAACGAGATGGCCAAAATCCTCGCTAACTTCCTGGAAAAAGCAAAGTTACTAAATTACTAGGAAAAGCTATAGGACACGGTTCAGACTAGACAAGTAGAGGTGATACTAGACAATCGACTCAATTTAACATACTTTCCTGTTCTGCTAAAAAAAGCGCTTGGATCCTACCAATTATCGGTAGGTACCAGGCGCTTTTTCAGTTTCCACAAGTTTTTCAAGCAAAGTGTTCATCCCGCATATTTTCGAGTGCAAATGCCATTTTTACGAAAAGATTTTTTATTCGATATATGGGGAGGCAATGTAACCAATTTTTTTGGTGTTGATGTCCTCCGCAAGATACCATACATAATGATTTTCTGAGTTTTGGTTTTGGTCAGACATTGGTTCCCCGATAATTTTCACCCTCGAACCTATAGAAATGGTAATTATAGATCCATTCGTTGATGGAATCGCACGCAGGCGATTAGAATGGTATGTCACAACATCCCCTACTTTGAATAATTGCTTAGAAGCAGTAAGGTCCGCTGCATTCAACTGATAAGAATCTTTAAGGAAGGTAATTGATTTTCCTGAATTAGGATCGTACTGGAAGTCTTCCTTTTTCATATTCAGCTTATCAATATTGGTTTCCAGTTGAGGATCCCCTACATAGAGATTCCCCTTATCCAAAATGCCAAACACCAATTCTTGGTAAGCTTCCGTATTTCTTTCTCCCGTTGCCTGTACTATAGGACTGTTCTTAGGTACAATGCCATTATAGGCCATCACTGCAAAATACCAACTTTCAAGCATCTTTGGATCGTGGTTGTTGATTTTAGGCAGATCGTTGCGATTATAAAAGGCTTCTATCAAGAAATCGACACCCGCTTCGATATTGGCCTTTACATTGTACCCTATTTCATCGGGATTATAGTTAGCAGTATTGGTGATTTGCATTAATCCAATGCCCCCATCACCATCTGTATTCATAAAAGGTTTCCCATTCGAAAAATGCTTCCAACCACTTTCCTTCTCGGCTACTGCCTTAACGATCTCCGGTGGAACATTTGATTGTCTCGCAATTTCTGTAATCAGACAATTAATTGTCTGTGAATCTGGATTATCTGTTGAGTTCGGATCATAATCACAGCCTGCTCCAAATCGATTAATCGTCTTGAACAGTAGTGTTGCGAAATCTCCACGTTTAATTTCCTTTTCAGATCCGAAACGATCAGCGGTAACGCCATTGGTGATACCAGCAGCATAAATAGCATCAATATAGTCAGCAAATGCTCCCACTGCATCCTCAAAAGGAGAATCTTTTACACCTATTGGAATGTTATAAGCATTTACTAGGATCTTAGCCATCGCTCCTCTTGTTAATGTTTGATTAGTTAAAAATTGACCGCCGGATCCGCTTATTATTCCTCGATAAGATAGATTATTCACCGCATTGGTATATTGACCACCCACATCTGGAAAGCCTGCATCTGGAGCAGATTGATTTTCTAATCCAAGAGCTCTGCTAATCATTATCGCTGTTGTACCTCGTGTCATACTATCATTCGTGCCATAGAGTGTTCCTGTTCCTTTTACAATCCCATTCGTGTTAAGATATTCAACCGCTGATAGATATTTTTCTGGTACATCATCAAACGGCACAGCCGCTTCAATCAGAGTTGGAGCAGCTAAACTCCCCATTACTACAGCGGCAGTGCCAGCTGCCAAAAGCTTTTTAAAAATAGACTGATAGATCGACATTGCTTCTCCCCTCCTGTTTGAATTTCTATATATGTAACTTAATTCATCTATCATTCTACTAAAATTGGAAGGGGAGTGGAAGGGGTGAAAAGCCTTTCCCTCCAAAACCTTATGAAGCAAGAGGATGACGAATATGCAAAACGTTATAGCAGCCAATAGGCAGATGAGTGAACAGTTCCCCTCATTGTAAACAAACTAGAAATTAGCATTTCATTAGATTTTTTTGCTGAACTTTTTTTCAGGAAGAGCTTTTTGTAGACTAAAAGCACCTCCCCTTTTATGGGGGAGGTGCTCTCTTTAGTTCGCTGTTTTCCAAATAAGTTCTGCCCATTCTGGATGGTCGATGAATGGGTTGCGGTTTTTTTGCCAGTTTTGGTAAATGGTTTCGTTGCGGCGTTTTTCGAATTCATCTACTGGGTCTTGTTTGTGCCACTCCAACAAGGTTGTGAGTTTGCCGTGTAGTGGTGCTGGAGAGGTATTGACTGTGTCGGAAAGTTCCAGGTCCAGTTCGCCGTTGCCTTCGTACCGTACGGCCATATAAAACAGCATGCGGGCAATATCACCTTTCACCCGGCTAGGCGGTTCCCATGAATCTCCGTCATAGCGGCATTCGGTACATTCATTATGGAGTGAGCCGCCATTGTCGAAGTCTATATTGCCGCGGCTGCTGTTTACGGAAGCATCCGTCGGTCTTAGATGATGAATATCTGTTCCAGGACCAATGGATGTTCCGAAGTCCCCATGTGATTTAGCCCAGACGTGTTCCCGGTTCCAGTCATCCGCATTGCCGCCATTGGTAGACTTTTCCTGAGAGCGTCCAGTGTATAGCAGGATGACATTGTCTTTATTATTTAGATCTTCATCCGTTTCCTTCAACGCTTCCCATACTTGGTCATAGGTCAGCTTTTCTTGAACCTTGATGATGTTATTAAGAGCAGACTTTAAGTCTGCTCCCGTTTTTCCATATGCCGCTTCGTAGTAACTGTTTGTTTCAGGAGTCTGGTCTTCTTCAAGGAGCAGCGGGAAAGGAATTTCATTCCCCGTTGTATCCATGAATTTGATAGCAGACGTGTCGACACCTTCAGCAACAGTCCACTTCACTACATTTTCTGCACCTTTGATTTCTTTTACCTTGGCATTGTCAATTACTACTTCTTTGATCGCTGCACCACTTAGATCAATTACTGTATCTTGTTGGGCAGGGCTGATTACCACTTTCGTGTTTTCAAGTCCCTCCCCTGTAACTGTTGCTGTTTTTTTCAGCCAGATACCTTCACTGATTACGGATGAGCTGTCAACATTGATAAGACTGTTTATTCTACCTACTACTAATTTCTTTGTTTTATAATCAGTCAGATTATAGACTTTGTTATAAACTTCTGGTGACTTTAAAGCGGTTTGGATCAGAAGCGGATCATGGTCACTACCGCGTCCATGTTCTTCCATGAATCCAGAGTTGATATGAACTATATTAACTGTTGTTGAAGCTTCCAAATTCTTTGTTACAAGAATATGGTCAAGTACTTGTGCATTCCCTTGGTATGAGTATGAATACCTTTGATCAGAAGGCACTTTTTCCACCATATTCACCAGATCATTGCCTTTTAGAGTTTCCAAAGGATTGGAGAATTCAAAATCATTGAAATCCCCTAATAGGATGACATTCGCATTTGGATCCTCGGCTTTTACATCCTTCACAAAACCATTAACGATTTTTGCAATTTCCATGCGCTGTACTTCACTCTTTAAAACTGGCGGCTGGTTCTTGCCGAATAATGGTTGGTCTCCACCTTTAGAGTTGAAGTGGTTCGCTACAACAATCACGCTCTCACCCTGGAAATTGAATTGAGCTGCAAGAGATTTGCGGCTGTCTTCGAATGCAGGGTTTGTTGGATCAATTCGTCCTGGATTCAATGTCAGGTTTCCATTCTCAAATTTGACTGCCTGAGTGGCAGTTCCTTTTGGCGCTTCCATTAATTGAACGCGTGCTTCATTGTAAAGGAATCCTACACGGATATTCCCTCCTGGCTGGCCGCCGTCAGTCTTATCTACTGGCGCGATATCAGTATACGTATAAGTTGGTCCGCCAAGTTCCTTGATTTTGTCAATCAATGCTTTTGCACTTTCATCTGCGTTTGTTGTTCCGCTGTCTGTTGGTCCATCATTGTCCTGTACCTCGGTCAGACCAACGATATCTGGCTGTTTCAAATTTGTTACGATTGCTTCAGCAAGCGTTGCAATTTTTGCGGCGTCCACCTTTGGCGAGAAATTTTCAACATTGTAAGAAGCGACCGTCAATTTGTCTGCTGTCGGCATAATTGAGGTGGTTTCTCGTTCGTTCGAACCTTCTACTAAAGGAGGAAGGTTTTTCGTTAAAACTTTATAGTTGCTATAGCCATAGCCCATGACGCCTGTAATGGAACCATTGAACTGATCGCCCATTTTTGCAATGAAGCTTTCATCGTTCATATCGACTGTAATTCGTTCAGGGTTGAAGTCTCCTTCAGATATACGCATTCCACCTGCTGGAGTGTTTGCTTCCATTGTTCCAGGTATTACGACAACTTCGCCGTACTTTTGTGGTGAAACGACTTTTGCATCATCAACCTGTACAAGCATGCCTTCTAAACTTTCATAGAAATCAATCGCATCTTCTTCAGGGTCGAATGTATCCAAACCATCATTGTCAATGACTTCCGTTGAAGCTGTACGGTCCACCCCAATTACCACGGGATCAGGCAGGGATTCACCACTTCTTACTTTTGTAATCGCTGAAGCACTTATTTCAGTTGACGGGAGATCAACTTCCGCCTTATCAGAATAGCCTTCTACATGATACTCTTTTACCTCACCGGACACCTTTACGACATCACCAGGAGCTAATCCATGATTGTATTTATATACAAGGATCCCTTCAGCTGTTTTGTCGTCTCCGTCACCTTGTAAGTCTTGCAAATAGAAGTTCCTGCTGTCGACAACGTGGGTTACAACCCCTTCTACATCATTTACATTGAAACCTTCATATTTCGAGTAATGGCCTGCACCTTGGATATCGTGGATACGGACCACTTCTTTTTGAATGAGGTAATCGTATGTGTACACGTTGCTGCTTGTTAGTCCATCTTTTACAGCAAACGCTTTGATCGTAGTATCGCCATTAATTACGATTGGCTCACTGTACACCATACTGCCTGTTGTTGGTTCACTGCCATCGGTTGTATAGTAAACGGTTGCGCCTTGCGTTTCAGAAGTTAGCGTTACTTCATCCCCTGCGTTGACAAAGCCTGCACCCGGCGCAGCAACTACTGGACGGACAAAGCTTGGATCAAGGAAGATATCGGACTGTGAACGAGGCATAAGCTGGTACACATCTTGATAAGAACCAAGAACCCCTGTAATGGAATCATAGGATGTTTCAAGTTCTATCCACTCTTGTACTTCCGGCCGGACCTGATAAGAGTCTCCGTTTGCGTCTTCAAGTGTATAATTACCGCCAGAGTAGCTCTTGGCTACTGATTTGCCTACTTTTACAAGCATGCCTTCATATTGCTCGGACAATTCTGCTACAGTTACTTCTTTCGCAGCTGGAATTTCTTTTTGGCCCAGAACTTTAACATCCTCAGCAGTTACTTTCAGCTCTAAAAGACTGTTATATTCTGATAACTGCCCTGAAGCTTCTACTTCATCACCAGGCTGGACATTAAGAGATCCATATAATACAATCCCAGCAGTCTCGTCTTGGATGAAAATATTTTTTCCTTGTACCGTTGTAACAATACCAGTGGTAAGAGCATGCTCATCAGTGTTCATTCCTCTTACTTCGGCAATTGTCTTTTGCTGTAAAACAGAGTAAGGGAATGTTGCAACATCACTGTTTTCAAGGTCTGGTGCCACAGCAAATGCCTTGATCATTGTATCAGCATTGATTGCAATTGGCGTCGAGTATACAGTTGATTCTGCTGTTGGCTCCGTACCGTCTACCGTATAGTAGATGGTTGCTCCTTCTGTCGTAGTTGTTAATGTAATCTCAGTTCCTGCTTTAACCGAAGTAGCTGATACAGAAGTAGCCACAGGAGCAACTTTGACAAAGCCATCCGATGGTGCACCCTCCATTGTGTGGGAGCCTAAGTATTCAAAAGTATCTGCCGCATAGCTATCCCACTCTTCTGCTGGATCGAAGGCATCACTAGTGTTTGTATCACCAGAAGTGACGTTGCTTTTTCGCACAAGAGTTTGGTTAAGCGTTGATACAGTTGTACCCCACTCCGAACCTGGATCTGCACCTACTTGACCAATTGAGTCAATTGCTGTGCTGTTGCGCCTTAATACCAGCGCATCGTCACCGTTATAATTCATAACTGCGCTGCTAATCAGGTTGCCTTTACTCTTAAGGTCCGCAGCAGCGCTAGAGTGCACAATGATAAACGTTTGTCCACTCTCAAGCATAAGGTCTGTATCAGATAGGCTGGTTGTATTCGTTGGTGCAGAGGAACCATTTGAATAAAGTTCTACAGTATAGTCTTTCAGGTTAACACTTTGTCCGGTACCATTATAAATTTCAAGCGCTTTATTGTAACTACTACCCTCAATATACTCAGAAATGAACAAATCCGAGGCAACTGTGGCGGCTTTCACCTGCTGTGATACGAATGGCAAGAAGAGATTAACGACCATGGCCAGTATTAATAAGATGCTTAATGACTTCCTTTGCAATCGGTTAATCATTAATTTGTCTCCTTTTGAAAATGTTTTAGTTTTAGTGGCGCCTTATTCCATGATAGGTCTAAAGTCCGGCTTCAGAAAAATTTTATATATCTCTGCTCCTGTTTACTCTTCGAGGATTGTATCCCCTTCGACGGTGACATGGCTCAAGGTTACCTCTGTATTCCCTTTTAAGTAGAGGTCCCCCTTCACTTCAGCATTTTCTAAGTTGTTCACACCTGTGACATCGACTCTAACATCTCCGTAAAACACTTTAGGATTTTCAGTTGTGCCACTGAAATTAACTGAACGAATAACCGCTGGACCTGTTGCGCTTCCATTTCCATTCCCAGCTGGAATGGTAAAAGAAACCACGCCAGTCACATCGAGCCCCTTGAAGGTTTTAAGTGTGTACTTTGTGCCTTCTTGTTGAATGGATGTTTTTAGCTCCACTGTCAGTTCAGTTAAAGTTGAATCTGTGACTTTAGCTTCTTTTACTTCTAACCCATTATCAAAAAGAAAATCCGTCGCATTAAGATCCGTTACACTACCTTTGATTTTCATTTTAAGCGTTGTGCTGTTTACAGACTGAATACTTAAGATGTTTGCAGTCACTACCCCATCATTTGCAGATTTATGCAAAAATATTGCAAAATCTCCTCGTGTTATATTTGCATTGATTCCAAAATTTTCTGCAGACATCCCTTTGGCAACCCCATTAGCAACCAGAGCTTGCACCGCAGATAGATAATTCTTTGGAACATCCTTGAATATCGTAGCTGTTTCCCCACGTAAATCAAATCCTTTTTGGATCCAAACGGCTATTTCGCCACGAGTAATCGGGCTGTTAGAATCAAAAAGCGTTTTAGTTTTACCGGAAGTGATCCCTGCTGCTTTAAGGGCATTAACTGCTGATTGACCGCGTTTTGGTACATCCTTAAACCCAGAAGCTGGGGCTGTTTCTGTATGCAGTCGTAGCACCTTAGCTGTTAAGATAGCGGCATCAATTCGCTTGATTTCCTCCCTTATTCCAAATGATGAGTCCCCCATTCCCTTTGCGCCTTTTGATACAAGAAAATCAATAGAGTCAGCGTATCTTGGAATAACATCAGAAAAACCAGCTGCTGCTGCCGTGAAACCAGTCGAGGCAACCATTAAAGTTATTCCAGTTGCTGCTATAAAAGTCTTATACAACTTCTTCAAACTACAAGCCTCCTCCTATTGCTGAATAGGCACCCTCAAAAGGTTTTCGAGGGTGCCCATTAGTTGTAATTATTTCTGTGTATCTACTATTCTACCTTCTACTTTTGGTTCAATTGTTTCAGATTGAGTCAGGTAGTCAACGAACATTTCGTAGTCTACAAATCCTGGTTCGCTTATGCGGCCTTCTGTGTATGCGTTAGCAAACATTTCGTATCCGTCTCCGCCTTTAGCAGTGAATGTGTTCGTAGCGACTAGGTAGTTTTTAGTAAGATCTAGTTCTGTATAGGTTCCGTCCGTACCTTTTACTTCGATCTTAACAACTCTTTCTCCAGCTGGCTTGCTGCTGTCATAAGAGAATTTCATTCCTGAAACGTGCAGGAATGCTCCGCTTTCATTTGGAGCCTGGCTTACGCTATGCTCAAGGGCAGCTTTGATTTCAGAGCCTTTCAGGTTCATGATGCCCAGTGTATTGCCAAATGGCATCGTTGTTAAAACTTCACCAAGTGTGATATCGCCCTCGTCAATAGAAGCACGAATGCCGCCTCCATTTGTTACAGCTATTACAGTGTTAGGATTGATCGATTTGGCTTTTGCAAGCATACCGTCCGTAATCAGATTACCAAGATTGGATTCCTGTGTACGAACTACTGCACGTTCTCCCTCAAGTTTGACTGCAGCAGATGTTCCGATGGACTTGTTTTGAAGCTCCATTACCTTGTCCTTAAATGGTTTAACTAGCTCAACGGCATTAGCATCTTCCGCTTTGTCCTTAAGATCCACTAGTTCACCAGCATAGCCAGTGATTGTTCCCCAATAGTCAAACTCAACGTCTAAAGTACCAAGCAGGTCGCTATATTGTCCAGCTTGGACAATAAGTGTCGGCTCTTCTTTATCAATTAACTTTGGCTCTGTAAGCTTTGTATGTGTATGTCCGCCAACAATGATATCGATTCCATCTACCGCTTCAGCTAGCTTCAGATCATTATCATATGCAACGTTGTCGTCATAGCCTAAGTGAGAAAGGGCGATGATTTTATGAATCCCTTGAGTTTCAAATGCTGCAACCATTCTTTTTGCTTCTTCCACATAATTGCTGAAAGTGATTTTGCCAGGGCTTGAAATATCCTTTGTTTCTTCTGTTGATAATCCAAAGATACCGACTTTCTGCCCATCGACTACTTTTACGATCCCATCGAAGATCTTTCCATCTTCCATTTTCTCGCCAATAGTACCTTTCGATTGAATTCCATTGAATAGAGCATCTTTTGAAAAGTCAACGTTAGAGCTAACAAATGGGAAGTCCGCTCCTTTTATAAATTCAGAAAGAGATTTATGTCCTTCTGTACTTGATCCAAGATCGAATTCATGATTTCCGAAAGTCATGGCATCATAGCCAAGATAGTTCATTAATGCTAAATCGGCTTGTCCTTCAAACTCATTAAAGTAGAGAGTTCCAGAAAAAACATCCCCTGCACTTAACAATAGAGCATCAGGGTTTTCAGCACGGACTTCCTTTACTGCAGTTGCTAGTTTAGGAGCTTTATCCACATAGCTGTGGGTATCATTTGTGTGCATAATAGTTAAAGCCAAATCTCCATTTTCAATTGCTTGAGCAGCTTTAAATAAAAAGATTGCATAGTCGCCACGTTTCGCGATTTGATTAACACCAAAGTTCGTGTTGGAGAAGCCTTTGGCTACTTGGTTCGCAACCAAAGCATGAACAGAGGCTTCATAATTGGAGCTTACGTCCTTAAAGTTAAAATCGGATTGACCTAACAATTCGAATCCTCTTTCGATCCAAACTGCCAATTCGCCACGAGTGATAAAGCTATTGGAACCAAAATTAGTAGCGTTCTTTCCGGAGGCAATGCCATAGAATTTCAATGCATTTACAGCATCTTTCGCACGATCCGGTACATCTTTGAATCCAGCTTCTGGGGCTCTTGCCACTTCTAGACCAAGAACATTAGCCAAAAGAATCGCAGCGTCCACACGCTTGATCGACTCATTTAAACCAAAATTTGTAGATGATTTGCCGTTAGCACCCGCCGCTACAACAAAATCAACCGCATCAACATAACGGCCAGATACATCTTTGAAGCTTGCAGCCTCTGCAGCAGATACCGCTGGTGCAATCGCTGACGCAACCAAAGCAGCAGTCGCAGCAGTCGCAATGAACTTACGGGAAGACTTAGATACCATATCCATTCATTCTCCTCTTTTCTTTGCCTAATTGGACTCATGCCGATCAAAATTCAGATGATACTAGACTCACAGATGTCCGAAATCATTGTAACAAAAAAGCAGAAACAGATGACGGATAATTCTAATTTTTTACATTTATTAATAGATTTGAAATAAAAAATTAATAATTATCCTGTGTTGTAAACAGTAAAAAAATCCCGCAACAGAATGAATCTGTTACGGGATTTTTTTACATTTATTACTTGCTGAATGTATCGTCAAGCAATTGCGCTGAGACAAGGAAGTTTGCCAGGATTGCCGCCATTTCATTCCGCTGCGTGTAACCATTCGGATTGAATGTGCCGTCCCCTTTTCCTTTGACGATTCCCGCCTGGTAAACAGCCTCAACACCTGACTTCGCCCATGAACCAACTTGCTTGGCATCCTTGAAATCATTTAGTGTTTTTGTTTTATCCAACTGGCTGAAATCATACTCAACGAAGGAAATCTTCATCGCGCGCTCGACCATTGCTGCTGCCTGAGCACGAGTGATTTTTTCGTTCGGTGCGAACGTGCCATCCAGCTTTCCTTGTACTACTCCGTATTTCACCGCAGCCGTCAATTCGCCATTTTTTGCGAACCATTCGATGCCTAAAACATCTTTGAAGCTTTTGTCATACTGCTCTGTAGGAAGGCCCAGTGCGCGAACAAGCAGGACAGCGAACTCAGCACGAGTCATGTGCTTGCCTGGTTCAAATTCACCAGTTGCCTTTCCTTGGATGATGTACTTCGCGCCGAGCGTTTCGATATACTCTTGTGCCCAGCCGGATTTTACGTCGGTGAACGTCTTGTCATTTTCAACGATGGTGTATTTTGAATTCGTCAGTGACTTTACAGTTGCCGTTTTTCCATTGAATAGAGTCGGGATTGCAGAGATCGTTCCATCCGTATTCAATCTAACAGCTGCCGAATTTTCTTTATCGAAGTCAAATTCACCTGTAATATCCCGCTCGACATAGGCAGAGAACTTCGAGACAGGCTCCGTTTTAGTTCCAGCTTCAGCAGTAACGGTGAACTCGATAACTTTGGAAGCAAGCTTCAGCTTATTTTTATCGACTGAATCCTTGACATCCGCCTCGTTGACTACATTTACCGCGATAACAATCTGAACGTCTTGCTCATTTGCTCCAAGTTTGGATGCAAGGTCGGCAATTTTGATTTGAGCAGCTGGAAGCTTGTAAGACGCTTCATCTGTCGACACTTCTACTACCGCTTTCCCATTCTTTAAAGCCGCTTTTGTGAACAGGCCTGCCGGAATCTGAGCCTTCGCTGCTTCACCAACTGCTGGCTTCTCAAGCTTCACTTGGACCGAGTCCTTTTCTTGCGTAATCAAACCAACGATTTCGTCCACCTTTTCAGCGAAGATCTTCGTGATGACTTCTACTCTTCCAGATGGATTTTTCTCCTTAACCACTTCAGCCGCCTGCTCAGGAAGCGTGATGTTATTCGACTCACCTGGTGCTGGTGGGTTCAGTGGTGGTGTTACAGGTGGCGGATTTAGGCTACAGTCCCTTGTTGAGGAAGATGGATCGGCAGGCTCCCCAGCTCGCCATGCAGCATCAACGAACGCATTGCGAAGCTCAGTCACTTCATTAGCAGTTAACACACCATTATCTACTAATTCAGCATTAATCTTATCTTTCATAGCGTAAAGGCCTTCTAAGTCCGTTCCCATTACTTGATATAATTTCGAGTTAAGTGCTGCATAATCTGAATCATTTAATAGATCAGCTTGAATGCCAGCAATTAATGATTCAATTGATTGAAGGTCTCCTGATAAAAGGGCCCCTGCACCGACATCCCACAAGGCTCTTTCTGCATCTACAAAGAATTTCAAAATTGTATCTGTTGTGCCAGAACCCATAACACTTTCAAATTTACTTCCTTCAGCAGAACTCAAGAATGCTGAGTAACTTGTTTTCAATTGGTCAGCATTTGGATTATAAATTATTTCTGCAAACTTTTTTGCCATACCTTCAGCTGTAACTGGAGACAACGCTGTGTTCAAATTTGCTTTTACTGTCGAATCCAACACCATCGACCAGTCAAAATTCTCGCTTGCCAAACCATCTCGTGCCCTATCATATAGTGCCATTTCATTTGCATTGAATTTACTGTAAATCAATGTGACACGATCAATTGCATCACAGGTAGTTCCCGTAATGGCACTAGCTTCAGCCGTTGTCTCTCCTAAAAGGCCGCTTGTGGGAGCGACAGGTGCAAACATGATCGTTGCTGCCAGCATCGCCTTCACTGCTTTATTGCTAAATGGATATTTCTTCATTCTTACATCACCTCTAATTTTTTTTTGATCATAGACTCTATCAGACTAGTTACTATGTAGATAAGTCTATAATACTTCATTATTTTACCAGATTCAACAAAATATTTTTTTATTGTCGATTTATGGATTGATTTTTCAACTATCTATCCTTTTATCGGAAGAAGTATGATAATATTTAAGTGCTTTTACCATTAGTAAGGGGGTTTCATCAATAGATGAAAAAAGGACTCAAGATTTTTCTTGCAATTTTTGTCGTTTTATTACTAGCTTTAGGCGGAACTGCCTACTATTTTTTGAAGGTTAAGCAGTACGATATTGCGGATACCAAGGTTGAAAAGATCACCGAATCCGACTATCAGATCGAACTTCCTGGAATAGATGGAGTGGGCAATACAGACACGGCCTCTGCAGAGAATGGTGCTGGAGGAGCAAGTGAAAAAGAAGGAAATAGCGGAAATAGTGGCTCTACTGAATCTGCTTCTGGAGACGGAAATGGTTCTTCAAACAATGCGACTTCCCAAATGATAGCTGATGGAAAGAAAGCCGACGATGGCAAAAAAGCAGAGAATGGTACAGAAAATGCAGGCCAATCGGGTTCTGACCAGAAAACGGATGGCAGAGAAGTTACTGCCGAATCCATCAAGGCAGCGTATCGTCCTGTGTTTGAATCACTTGAAGCTCAGGCTAACGGGAAGATTGATGGTTTAGTAGCCGCAGCATATGATGAATATAAAGCAAAGAAAGAAAGCGGCGAATCCGTATCGATTACCTATTTCTACAGAAAATACTCGGCTGCTGGAAAAGAACTTGAAAGCAAGACCGACGAAACTTTCCAGTACGTTTATAACGCTTTGGAGAAGGATCTCCAAAAGCATGGTATCAATGCTTCTGAAGCTACAGAATTCAAAACACAATACGAAAACGCCAAAGAAGCACGCCAATCCTCCTTGATCGAAAAAGCAAAATCTGCATTGTGATTTGCACGCTTTAGGGCGATTCTTATCACTGACACAATTGAAATTTTTGCACGATAAAAGGCACGATGAGCAATGGGAATTGCGCAACGTGCCTTTTTCGTTTAGGTTCTTTTCTCCATAGATTACTGCAATGATGGCCTTAGCCAAGGGCACCAATCGGCTATTTTCTGTGCTTTCTCTAGCGTGTTTTTTTGAAAAAAACGCAAATCAACTGTCCCTCTGCGCTAAAGAATATTTCGCATTTTTTACCCATTAATATCCACTATCTGTTTTATTGAAAAAAATATATAATCCTTCTGTACTATATTTGAATGGTAGGAGGAAGAATTACTTGAAGCGCGTTTTATCTTTTATTTTGGTTTTCACTTTGTCGTTGGGACTGCTTCCATTTGCTGCCTTTGCCGCAGTTGATCCACAGGATCAAGCGTTCCAAAATTATCTCGAAGAAATTGGTATGTCTGAGGAGGATTTCCTTGCCTATTTAAAAGACTGGCATGATTACTCTTTGGAAGAGTTTGAAACTTTGGAAGAATTAAAAGACTATCTGGGAGCAGTTGTAAGTGAGGAAAATCTTCAGGAACTGCTTGTGGATTATGACATCACAGAGGAAGAATTCAACCAGTTGCTTGATAAAAATGGAGCAACATTGGATGAATTCGTTTTTTATGATGATTTATATTTCAGTGTATCAGATTGGCTTTACACCGAAGAATTGACTCCAATCACAGATGAAAAGATGCAAACCCTTCTTGAAGATTATCAATTTGCATCGGTGGAAGAATTGGAAGCTTTCCTGAATTCCTATGATGATTCAATCGAAAACTATGAATATATGGAAGACCTAGATTTTGCAGTCGCTCAACACTACTTCATGGAATCTAAGGATGACTTGATCAACACATTGGATTCTTTTGGTCTCTCCCTTGCTGAAGCCAATAACCTTGCCAATCATATGATTGTAATTATGGAAAATCCTGACGTCGATCCAGAACAACTTTTTACGGCGTTGGAAGGATATGGGGTAAGATTAATGAAATTCCCAGAGTTTAACAGTGCATCTGATCTTTCAGCGGAAGACATTGCTGAATTCATTGATATTTGGGATGGTATGCTTGCTTCGTTAGATTTAAAAGTAGAGTACTACTTGGTTAAGGATGGAGTAGAGTCCCCTGTTTCATTTGCTTCCCTTATGCAAATGAACTCTACCAATGACGCAAATTTACTAACAAAAATCCTTTCCTCCAATGGTGAACTTTTAGCTGACATGGTCATCACAAAGGAAATGTTCGACTCTGAATTCATGCAAGTAACCGGAGAAAATCTGGAAGATACAACTCAAGCAGCTGCAGAAGTGAAAAATGCTGCTGATGAACTGAAAAAAGCTGACGTGAAATCCCCTGCTAAAACAGTCAAGGGCGGAAAGCTACCAAACACCGCTTCCGATTATCTGCAAAATACAATGGCTGGATTTGCAATGATCCTTTTAGGAATTTTTGTATTCAGGAAAGGGAAAGCGAAACGTGTCTAATTTTTTTAAAAAAGGAAGAACCGGAAGACTGGTTCTTCTTTCCTTATCTGTAGTTATCATCGCTTTCGGTTTTTGGTTCAGCGGAACCAATGCTTATACATTCATGAAAGGGTACTGGCTTTATAAAACTACTGAACCCCAAACAGAAGTTGCCTTTGCCAATAAGCCCGATCAGACGGCTAACCGTCCAGCCAGCCTCTATTCGGTGAGACCTGAACAAGGAGAAATGATCGGAAACCTGACCATTCCTAAACTCAATGCCAATTTGCCCATTTACCATGGTACGGATGAGGATGAGCTTGAAAAAGGAGTAGGACACTTCGCAGGCAGCGTCCTTCCAGGAGAGAAAGACAATTCTGTTCTATCCGGACACCGTGATACTGTGTTTCGCCAGCTAGGCAATGTTGGCAAAGGGGATTTACTCGTTGTCACAACAAATGCCGGAAAATTCACGTACAAGATCAGAAAAACCCGCTTTGTTGATGCAAATGACAGAACAGTAATCGTTCCCAAACCTCGTGCCACACTGACCGTAACCACCTGCTATCCATTCGACTTCATAGGCGATGCACCAGAACGGTATATCCTAATTGCAGACTTAATAGAATGAGCAGGGGAAAAATCCCCTGCTCGTTTTGTATGACAATCCACCCAATTTCAGCTAATAAAAAACGCGATGAGTAGGCAAAACCACCCATCAGGCTTATATCCAAAAAACTATTTCGAATTACGAAGGAACACAAGAACCTTCCCTATGTCTCTCACAGAATGCCAGATAAAGAAGGGTCAAGGTACCTGTCCTCGTCGTCCTTATGATTCGGTTCCTATAAAAAGAAAAGCCCCGCAGAGATTTCTCTCCACAAAGCCTTTCTAGAATTGGGACAAGGTACCTGTCCCTTTGTCCCTTATAAACAACATGCCCCTCGAATCTAACCACATCATACTAGTTGTAAAAAAATGGTGGGACGAGGTACCTGTCCCTGTGTCCCTTTTATGACCAAGAGCAAATCAAAAAGCAAACCAACTATTATGTTGAAAAATTACAACTACCTGTCATCCCTTGTAGTGGAAAAATTCTTAAATTACAAGGATGGCAAAAGAGACACGAAGCTCCTACATCAAAAGAAATAGAGAAATGCTAGAGGCTTATAAAGAGATGAACATTGGACTTGTTCTTGGACAAGCTTCTGAACTAGTTGAAGTTGATACTGATGGGGACAAGGCGATAGAACTACTTAAAGAGTGGAGTGAAAGAGATTTACCCGAAAAATGGACATACATCCTATAAAAAGAAAAGCCCCGCAGAAATTTCTCTCCACGAAGCCTTTCTAGAATTGGGACAAGGTACCTGTCCCCGTGTCCACGTGTCCAGTGACGGTTTTAAAATTTTGAGAAAAAGAGAATTCATTTCTCCCTATAAAATCACTGTAAATGACGAAGAACCATTTCTAACTTATTAATCTTCTGGGACAAGGTACCTGTCCCCGTGTCCCTCTCACGTATCCCTTCCTGCAGAATACCAGATAGAAAAGGGTCGAAGCACCTGTCCTCGTGGCCCTTATGATTCGGTTCCTATAAAAAGAAAAGCCCCGCAGAGATTTCTCTCCACAGAGCTTTTCTAGAATTGGGACAAGGAACCTGTCCCTGTGTCCCTTCCTCGACGGATATAAAAACCCAACTATGAGAATCACAGTTGGGTTTATGAGCTTTGAATTATAATCTAACGTCTAGTCCTGTACCAACATTTAATAAGTTACCTACAGAATCAGCGATATCTAAAGTAGTCTTAGCTCTTAACTGAACACCTTTGCTGAAGTCTGTTGCAGATAATGCTTTTCCTGCAATTGTAACAACAATTTTGTCAGAAGAAGAACCTACTGTTGTAGCAATTGATGTAATACCAGTTGTAACTTCAACACCGTCAATGAATAACTTGAAGTCAGCAGTATCAGAACCACCAAGTGCAACTGCTTCACTTGCAGTTAATGTAATAACAGTAGCAGTTTCATCTACACCTGTAGTTCCAGCATCATCTTGAGTGATAGATGTTAATGCAACATTTGTTACTACTGGTACTACGTTTTCTTCTAAATATTCAGTAGTAGTGTAGTCATTCATAGCAACACCAGCTTTAGTCTTAACTCCAGTTACCTTAACTGTACGAGTTCCAGTGTATTGGTTAGAGTTAGCTTCAAGCTTAATAGTAACTTCGTTTGAGCTATTAAGTGAAGCGGACTTAACAGTAGCACCAGCAACTTGATAGTTAGCAATGTTTGTAGCAGTAGCACCATCAATGTCTCCGATGAACTTAACTTTAATAGTATTTTCGTCAACTACTAAAATACCGTTGGCAGCAACTAGGTTTCCAGACTCAGCAGAGTCAATTGTTAAGTCAAGAGAAGGTTTAGTTGAGTTAACATCTGAACCTCTAGTAAAACTGAATGCAGAAGTTTTAACAACGTTATTGTTACCAGCTGTATCTTCAAATAGGTCAGCAGCAAGGTCTACTGTGTAAGTAGCATCTTTAACTAGTGCAACAGGACCTGTTTTAGAGATGTCAGCAAGCTCAATAGCAAATTCATTAGTTGTGTTTGATACAGCAACTAAATCAGCAGCTGCGAATGTTAATGAAGTCGAAGTAGTTACATAGTTACTTACTTCAGTTGCTGTTAATGTTACAGTACCAGAAGCAATCTTAGTCACATCTTCGTTAAATACAAGGTGTAACTTTTGCTTACCAGCTGTATCAGCCTTTACAGTAGCAGATGCTAATGTTGGAGCTGTTGTATCAGCAGCAAAGTTAACGATTTGAGAGAATGCTGCATTATCTTCTCCACTTAAGTCAGCGAATGCAGAAGCGTCAACTGAAATAGTTGTTAAACCAGAAACTGCTGAAGCTAATTGAACAGTGTACTTTGTTTTATCTGTAGCATCTTGAGTTAGAGTAGCTGGAGCCACTAAAGCAACACCATTAACCTTAACATCGCCAATTACAAAGTTTTGTACTTGCTCGCTTAATTTAATTTCAAATTTCTTTGCATTAACAGGAGTAACTGATGCAACTGTAGGTGCAACACCGTCTTTAGCACCTTTTACAACAGAAGCACTTGTTGGGTTTACAGCTAATAGGTTATCTGAGAAATCAGTAGCACCTAAAACTGTTACGTTAATAGTTGAGTTAGCAGGAATACTAGCACTAGATAAATCTAATACAAGGTCAGAACCTACAACGCTAGATGAAACTAATGAAGAAATGTCAGTACCGTTAGCTAATTTAGCAACAACTGTACCTTTAGTTTTTAAAGGCTCAGAGAACATAAGCTTAACAGTGCTAGCATTAACTGTTTCAGAACCTAGTAAAGTAGGAGCAACAGTATCAGTGTAGTCTAAAACTTGATTGTAAACTGCTACATATGCACCCTCAGTATCTTTTACAGTGTCAGCTGTAGTTGAGAACATATATGTTCCTTCCCAAGTACCAGCACCAGAAGTAATTGTTAATGTCTTTCCATCTTCGCTTAATGAAGCTGCGTTTGTTCCACTTAAAGCAACTCCATTAACTTTAAAGTTTGCATTAATAACATTTCCACTAGTGATTACAGTAGATTTGTCAACAGCTTTATTAAACTTAACTATTAATTGCTTAGCATTAACCGCACTAACACTAACAACCTGTGGTGTCTTCACAACTTCAGCAGCACGCTTCAAGAAGATTGCAAGATCTCCGCGAGTGATGTTTTGGCTAGTACCGAAAGTAGTTTCAGTTTTACCTGAAGTTACTTCGTAAGCGTATAGACCTTGGATAGCTGTTTTATAGTTACCTACAGCATCTGTGAAGCTTGTTGCTACATCAGATTTTAGGTCGTATGCGTTAGAAAGCATGATTGCCATTTCGCCACGAGTTACTGTAGCGTTTGGAGCAAATTCAGTTGTTGACTTACCAGAGATATAGCCTTTAGATTTAAGAACTGATACATAGGCATCATAGCGAGTGCCAGCTGTATCTTCAAAACCTGAAGCTGGTGCAGAAGCAGTGTCAAGCTTAAGAGCTTTTGCAAGCCAGATAGCAAGATCGCCACGCTTGATGTTTTCATGAGTTCCGAAAGTACTTTCTGTAGTTCCTTGTGAGATGCCATTGTTAACTAGATAGTCAACTGCATCCTTGTACTTTGGTGCTACATCCTCGAAGTGTGATGAAGCCATTGCAGCTGGAGCGATTGCAGATGCAACTAAAGTTGCAGTAGCAGCGGTCGCCACAAACTTGCGGTAAGACTTTGGTTGGTACGCCATTTTGTGTTTCCTCCCTGTTTTGTAAATAAGTTTTTTCTTGATGCCCCCGGATTGGTAAGATCCGGATCTCATGCGTGTTGTAATAGTTTTATAGTCTATTCCTTTGTCCCTTATTCATCGGCGAGATTGTATTCACTATTATATGTATACATAAAAATCTTAATCTCTCGAATCAATAAGTACGGACAGAAGAAAATAGTTTCACTATACATGTATATAATTGTACCAAACTTGGTTGAGATTTCAACCTTTTTTTACAAATTTCTACCTATAAAACTATTTTATGCTAGAAAAATAGCAAACACATCCTGTTTGTGCGCTATTTACCAGCCCAACACTTTTACATTATACTACTATTTTTCTGAATATGGAAGAATTCCCATGGAAGATTATTTCTCAGATGACATAGTAATTGTTTCCAATATTATCAGACGTAATAGGCAGGAGGAAAGTTTCATCTCTACTTAACTTTTCTCCAAACAAAAAAACATGCAGGGATCCTTACATGTTTTCAGCCCACAAAGATATAACTATGTGTAAATCTCAGGGTGTATGCTTTATTTTTTTGTATGTTTCCTCTGTACTTTTGGCCAGCTGATCAATGGAATAAAGCCTGGATGCTTTTTCATACAGATTATTGCCTAGTTCCGCCAGATTCGTTGCATTGATTGCTTCGGTAATGGCTCCTGCCAGTGCTTCAGCGTTTTTGATTGGCACAACCCATCCTAATGATGAATCAGAAATCAAATCTTTAACTCCCCCGACATCAGTTGAAATAACCGGAGTATGTGAACGGGCAGCTTCAAGGATGACGAGCGGAAAGCTCTCACTATAGGAAGCGAGCAGTTTTATGTCTGAAATGCACAGATAGGAATGGACATCCTGCTGAAATCCAAAAAAGCGAACGCTTTTGGCTAATCCCTTCGCTTTGACTTCTTTTTCTAGATTATCCCTTTCTGGACCGTCGCCGATGAGCAACAGTTTTACGTTTTGCTTTGTTTCCAAAACTTTTTTCAAAGCATCAAACACGACGGTGTGTCCTTTAATCGGGTGCAGCCTCGCAACCATGCAGATGACAAAATCATCTTCTTTTATTGCAAACTGTTCACGAGAACGTCTGCATTCCAACTGCTCATCAAAGGAAATGCCATTATAAACCGTCGTGATTTTTTCAGCTGACAGCCCAAATCCGACAAGCATTTGCTTGAACCGCTCAGAAACGGCAAAAAAATGATCGATTTTTTTGATGACCATCATATTGATTGCCGTGAAGACCTTCCCTTTCATGCCACCCTTGATAAAATCCTGTGACGGGTCGCTGTGAATCGTGCTGATCCATTTAAAAGGAGTCCTTCGACGTACAAAATAGGTGAATAAATTGGCACGAGGACCGTGGGTGTGGACGATCGAAATCTGGTGACCTTTGATCGTTTGCTTAATTTTGCCGATAACGGAAAAATCATAGCGGGACGACTGGCCATACACGATAACTGGAATCCCCATTTTCCTCGCCTCCTCCGCTAGCTTTCCTTCCTGGAAAACTCCGAGCAAGACTTCCGTTTCTTTCAGGTTCTTCAATAAAGAAAGCAGGTGGTTTTTGGAACCACCTGTTTCTCCGCCGCTAATGAGATGAAGGACTTTCATTTTTTCCCCACCTTTTATACTGGATGCCGTGTGTAATGGCTGCGAGCATCATAAAGAAATACGTTGTAAACGTCTTGTCTTCCCAAATGTTATAGAGTACACCAACAACATAGACACCGATAAGGACAGCTAGCACGGCCGTTGCGAGGCTAGTATCTTTCCGTTTTTTCCAGAGGAAGAAAAGCATTCCGAGAAGGAAGACAGCAAACAGGACGACACCAGCAGTACCAGTTTGGGCAATGATTTGGATATATTGATTATCGGAGTATATATTGTGTTCAATTCCATAATCGGCGTAGATTGGCGATCCATTGCCTTTTGCCGCCGAGTCACCAAACGTAGCAAAACCAGTTCCGATTACTGGGTGATCTTTAAAAATTTCAAACCCTTTCGTTACGATGAACAAGCGTCCGGTTGTTTTACTAAGTTCCACTGTGGACATTTCAAAGGTTTCCCGCATCCGCCGTTCTTCATCAGAAGGCTGATTTCCTCCTGGATCATCAGGCGAAAGGTTGCGGGGAATGTTTTCGCCAAATCCAGCATTTTTAAAATAGTTCGTTGCCTGCGTCACTGGAATATTGATTAAGATGATGGAAAGCACAGCCGCAACAAAGATGTTGCCGGCACGCCGCCAGTTTTTCGAAACAGCCAGGTAAACAGCCAAGGCAATAACAAAGCCGATCCATGTCCCCCTGGAGTATGTGAGCGTAATGACGCCCAGCATCAGAATGATCCCGATAGTAAGAATGAGTTTTGTTTTGCTAGCGACAAGCTGCTTTAAATAGATCGTAAGCATGACAGCCAATGATAGATACACTGACAGTACATTCGGATTATCGATCAGCCCATAGATGCGAACGCGATTATTATAGGAAAGCGAACGGCCGACCCATTTTTCCGGCATTAGATAGGAACGGAGCGACATTTTTTCGACAAGCCCATGGAGGCTGAGAACGATTGCCATCACAAATGTCGTCCAGAGGAATTTCAGGATGTCTTCCTTTGTGATATCCAGACGTTTTACAACGAAGTAAACCAAGTACGTAATAACAAATGCACGAATCTGGAAGATGATGGATCCTAGGTCTACCCCTGTAATGAAAGCGGAAATCACTCCAACTGCAAGGAAGCCAAAGAAGGCCCACTCAAAAATTTGGAACTGAAACAAGCTTTTGAAGTCCTTGTTGCGAATCGCTACCCATGCCACATTGGCAAACGCTGCAAGGATGATGAGATCCCCCGCAATTTTTAATGATGGGTTTATTTCGATTAAAAATGGTCTTGTCGGGAAATACAATAACAGCAATAAGATGCCATTTTTAGGGGATAAAAAAGTATATAATGCTAAAATTGCAGCTGCTCCAAGGCCAGTAATCGTGCCAGGGAATAACAAAGCAACTACGAAAACCGGCAGTGCAATGAAAATGAACGGAAAATTTCTCCAGGTTAACGAGTTCATTCAAAAATTCCTTTCTCTCGTGCTTTATCGACAAAATGATTTTTTTGTAGGTATTTGACAAAACCATTGCCGGCATTTTAAAAGGCTTGAATAGTTAGTTCAAGCCTTATTTTTTAAAAAATTTTCACTGTTATTTTGCGGTGAGAATTCTTGCCAGGAATTTCGGCAATGCCAGCTGGCGCTTGAAACGCTTTGGTTCTTTTAACAAGCGATAGAGCCACTCGATGCCGAGCTTTCGGAACAATAAAGGCGCGCGCTGGACTTTTCCCGAGAAGACGTCAAAGCTTCCGCCAACTCCCTGGAATACTTTCACGTTCAGTTTGCCCATGTTCTCGCGAATCCACAACTCCTGCTTAGGACTGCCCATCGCGACAAACAGCAATTCAGCTTCGGAAGCGTTAATATTTTTGACAATCTTGTCCTGATCTTTTTCATAGCCATTTTCGTAGCCGGAAATAACAAGACGTGGGTATTTTTCTTCCAGCTTTTGCTTTGCTGCTGTGACGACTTCCTCTTTTGCACCGTAAAGAAACACCTTGTGGTTTTCCTCCGCGGCAAAGCGGATTAGCCTGTCCATCATATCGACACCGGTAACACGGGAAGAAATTTTGCCGCCTTTCATTTTCGAGGCAAGCAAAATTCCTACTCCATCGGCGATCTGGTAGGTGGCAGAATTGATCAACTGTCGAAGCTCTTCATTTTTTTCAGCGGCCATGACCTTTTCTGGGTTGACTGCGATAATCGTGGATTGCTGGCCTGCCTTCATTCGTTCTCTCAAGTCTGTAATGATTTCTTCATAATTATAAGGCGTAACATCAACGCCCAAGTAATTTTCTTTTTGCATCGCTAGTATCAAACCCTCTTACAGCTGGATTGGTTTCAGTCCTGACAAATCACCGATTTTATATAAAGTAAGATAATCGTTATCAAGGTTGGTGCAGTTCTTCGTATCAAAAACAACTGGTGTCTTCATCTTGGAAGCGACATATTGGCTGTTGAGCGTTTTGAATTCATTGTGATCAGCCAATACGACGGCAACATTTGCATCATGCAACGCATCCTCTAATGAAAGAAGCGGGAATGCCACCTGGTCTTGTTGGACATGTGGGTCATGCGCCACTGTTTCAAAACGCGGGTTATTTGCCAGCAGTTGATAAATCTCGATTGCCGGACTTTCGCGCACGTCATCGATGTTTCCTTTATAAGTTAGGCCAAGAACAGCGATCTTCGGCTTTTCAATCTGGACTGTCAGTTCTTCGATTTTCTCCACTACAAATTCAGGCATTGAATTATTGATATCACGCGACAGCTTAATCAACACAGACTCGTTTCTTGCTTTTTCAACGATGAAATACGGGTCGACTGCCAGGCAATGTCCGCCGACTCCTGGTCCAGGCTGGTGAATATTGACACGCGGATGCTTGTTGGCAAGCTCGATCACGTGATGCGCGTTGACGCCTAATTTGGCACTGATTTTAGCGAGTTCATTGGCAAGGGCGATGTTGACATCACGGAAAGTATTTTCCATCAATTTGGACATTTCCGCTGTTAGTGCTTCCGTTTCGATCACATCTCCAGTTACGATTGCGCGATACACGTCTGCAGCTTTTTTTGCGGCGACAGGAGTCGTCCCGCCGACAATCCGCGTGTTTTCAATTAGCTCGATTAGGATGCGGCCTGGAAGCACACGCTCTGGGCAATGGGCAAGAAAAATGTCGTTTTGCACATCTAAACCTGCCTCTTGAAGGATTGGTGCAACGACATCATCCATTGTTCTTGGCGGGATTGTTGATTCGACAATGACAACATCACCTTTTTTTACGAAAGGAACGATCGCTTTGGTTGCATTAATAACATAATCCACATTTGCAGTATAATCTTCGTGGATAGGCGTTGGTACAGCGATGATGAATACATCCGCTTCTTCAGGGGTCAAAGACGCGCGCAGCTTCCCTTTTTCGACAGCTTCTTTCACTAGCTCCGGGAGCCCAGCTTCTTCAATGGTGACAATCCCCTTATTTAAAGAGTTCACTACACGTTCGCTGACATCAACGCCAACAATATCATAGCCAGCTCTGGCAAAGATCGCAGCGGTTGGCAATCCGATATAACCTAATCCAATGACACAAATCTTTTTCATTAAAAGGACCTCTCTTTTTAAGACAGATAATAATCGCTATTTATTGTGACTTTCTGATCAATCTAGCTTTAATTTCTAACATAGTATATCAAATCTTGTCAAACCATGCACCATTGAACGTTGAATGGTTTCCGTTATAATGTTAAAATATTGTTTAGCTTTTGGGTGCTTCGATTTCTGTTCGGCACCTTGTTTTTTTTCAGCATATTACACTTATGTTTTACCATTGCAATACTTTCTATCTTAAGGAGGAGCAGCTTTTTTGAAAATTGTCATTTCAGGATTTTATGGTCTCGGTAATACTGGTGACGAAGCCATACTTGAATCCATTGTCGATAACTTGCGTGAGCATTTGGACCATCCAGAAATTACCGTATTTTCCTTATCACCGGAACAAACCGCGAAGCAACATAATGTAAAGGCCGTTTACCGCGGCTGGCGCCATGATTTTAAAGGAAAAGTCAAGGCTTTGAAGGAAGCTGACCTGCTGATTTCGGGCGGTGGAGGTTTGCTACAGGATACCTATCCTACTCGTTTTCTTTTCGGACCCCTTCCGTATTATTTGTTGATTGTCTTTTTGGCAAAACTTGTCGGAACGAAAGTGATGTTCTTTTCCCAGGGGATTGGCCCGGTAAACTCCACATGGGGAAAGATCCTGATGAAAGTGTTTGCCAATATGGCCGATTTCGTCACGGTTCGAGACCAGTTCTCGAAGGACCTGCTGCATAAATTAGGCGTGAAGCGTCCTGAGACTGTTGTTACTTCAGATATCGTGTTCGCTTTTCATCCGAAAAAGGACACAGCCGCGATGGACAGCCTCCAGCTGGAGCGCAAGGATAACCTTGTTGCCGTATCTGTCCGCCCGTGGTTTGAAAAAATAAAGCAGTTTGAACAGATCGCAGAGATTCTCGATACTTGGATCGAAGCCCGCGATATCACGCCGGTGTTCGTGCCGATGGAAGGCCATCATGACGACACGGCCAGCAAAAATGTGCTCAAGCATATGAAGCATGCAGATAAATGCCATATTCTTGGCACGAATTTCTCTCCAAATCAGTATTTAAATTTCATCGGCGAATGCCAGATCACCATCGGGATGAGATTGCACGCATTGATTTTCTCCACACTGACAGGCGTGCCGCATATTGGGTTAAGCTATGACAAAAAGGTCGAAAGTCTGCTGAAACGCAGTGGCATGTGGGAATTTTCCGCCGTACTGGAAGAAATAAATGTGGAACAGTTATCGAAGAACGGTTTACAGCTTTTAGACAACAGGGAAAAATACAGCAAGATCGTTGAAGGCAATGCCGCGGAAATGCGTGCAGAAGCCGTTCGGAATGTTGATCTGCTTAAAGAGCATTTCGTTGGAAAGTAAGCAGATGGGCAGGATATTTCTAGAACTATTTTTCATCGTCAAAATAACCGAGGAGGGCAAGCATGAAAATTCTTATTGCCACCGCTTATGACTACCCGCACGCTGGCGGGCTATCGACACATGTTGCGACTTTAAAGGCCGGACTGGAGGAGCGCGGACATGAAGTAGATGTCCTTTCGTTCACCGATGTGGCACCTGTTGTCCGCAAAATGTACGCACAGGGGCCAAGTTTTGTGATCAACAAAGTGAGAAAGGGCCGCGGAATCCTTTGGAGCCATTATGCACGTAAGAACTTGCTAAAAGCTCTTATTTTAAAAAATAAAAAAAAGAATTATGATATTATCAATGCCCAGGATCCTTTCACTACACTGGCTGCGCTGGAAACTGGGATACCTGTTGTATCGACGGTCCATGGTTATATGGCTTTTGAGGCTGTCAGCAAAGGCTCAATCGATGAGGGCAGCCCAGAAGCGAGAGAAATGCAGGAAATCGAGATCAAGGCCTACCAGAACACCCGTAAGATCATTACGGTAGACCAGCGTCTTAAACAATATGTGAAGGACATTTCTGGTGTGGACGGGATAGCGATCCGTAACTTTATCGATATCCATAGTTTCAAGCCCGATAAAGATCGGAAAAATACGCTTCGTGATCAATACAGCCTCTCCCATGATGAAAATATATTATTTGTGCCGCGCCGTTTGACGAAAAAGAACGGTGTGATTTATCCGGCGCTTGCGATGCCAGCTGTACTGAAAGAATTTCCAAATACAAGGTTAATCTATGCAGGAAATGGCGAGGCGTTGTCAGAAATCAAGAAAATTGTTGCTGAAAATGGCATCGAAGACAGAGTAGACTTACTTGGAGCCGTGGCACATGACAAGGTGAAAGATTACTATGCACTAGCCGATGTTGCGTTGGTGCCGAGTGTCCACTCTGCGGGTGTGGAGGAAGCGACTTCCATTTCCGCGCTGGAAGCGATGGGCTCCGGTTCGCCGCTCGTTGCCTGTGCAGTTGGCGGATTGAAAGAGATCATTAAGGATAAAGTGGATGGCCTGCTTGTTGAGGAGAAAAATGTTCAGGAGCTTGCGGAGGCGATCATTTTCTTATTGCAGAATCCAAAACAAGGGGAGGACTTTGCCGCAAAAGCTCGTCAGAAGATTGAAGATGAATACTCTCATCTTGCGGCGGCTGAAAAATATGAGGAAATCTATTTGAGTGCTTTAGATCGAAAATAATTTTTTGTGATCATGATAACTGATATGATGTAGTTTGATACACTAGTAAGGCGGGCATTGTTTCGCCTTACTTTTATTTAGGCGTTTTTTAAAATCGATTTGGCTTTTGTTGAAAATTTTTTTATAGAAAGTGACTGAAACGATATGTCAGGAATGAAAAAAACGGCCATTTGGATCACCCTCCTGGCCCTGGTCCTTAAGCTATCAGGTTTTTTGCGGGAAAGCATCATCGCCAGAGAGTTCGGAGCAAGCGAGTACACGGATGGTTATTTGCTCGCTTTTTCTTTCATTACGCTCGTAGTAGCGATGATCTCCGGCGGGTTCAATAATGTCTTCCTCCCTATGTATTTGCAAAAGCGCAAGGAAAGTCCGGATGAGACAGAGCGGAATGCGAACGGCATTTTGAATGGCACTTTTCTCGTATTCATCGGGGTGACCCTTGCTGGCTATTTCCTCGTTCCTTCTATTGTTCCGCTGATTTATGGTAATATGACGGAAACAACAGAAGAAGTCGCGGTTGATATTACTCAATTTTTCTTCCTATTCATGAGCTTAATTGCAGTAAATGGGATTCTTGAGTCTTATTTGCAAGGACGGCGGGTATTTGTCCCGACGCAGGTTTCTAAATTGCTGGCAACCTTAATGGGTGCGGTTTTTGCCCTGTTGTTTTCTGAGCAGTGGGGAATTTATAGCTTGGCATATGGTTTTATTTTCGGTACCTTCCTCGGAACGCTCATTCAGTTCTTTTTTCTTTTTAAGAATGGGTATAAGTGGCAGCCAAATGTTAAAGTAGGAAAAGCGTTTGGCTCGGCTTTCCTTGTTCTGCTCGCACCGGCATTGCTGAATTCGGTTGTCGGGCAGATTAATATGTTTGTGAACAAGTCGTTTGCTTCAGGTACCGAGAGCGCTGCCGTTACCTATCTGAACAATGCTTCCCTGCTGGTGAGCATACCGCAGGCGATTTACGCGACAACCGTTGCCGCGATCATTTTTACCTTATTGTCTGAACAGGTGGATAACCATAAGAAGTTCCAGCGTACGGTGTTTATGGGGATGCAAATTACATTAGTTACGCTGCTGCCTATTGCGGTTGGGCTGCTGCTCGTTGGCAAGGAAGCGATTTCGTTTGTTTTCGAGCGTGGGCGCTTTACCGCAGAGGATACAAATAATACGTATATTGCCCTTGTTTATTATATCCCTTTGATTGTAACTCAGGGCTTGCAGTACATTGTATCCAAATCGATGTACGCCCGCGGCAAGACGGCGATTGTGCTGAGGATCAGTATTACGACGATTGTTTTGAATCTTGTCTTTAACTGGATTTTCGTTGGACCATTTGGATACCCTGGTCTCGCGCTAACCAGCTCACTCGTTTCCGTTTATTATCTGGGCGTATCGACGTTCGTCGTTTATAAAGATTTTGACCAGGAGGAGCGACTAAAGCTAGCCAAGCTGTTCGCAAGGGTCATTCTGCCGACTGTGATTATGGCGGTCCCCATTTATTTGATCAAACAGTTCACAACCATTTCCGAATTGTACTCGCTCATTCAGTTAGCCATTTTAGTGCCGCTAGGAGCAGTGCTATATACAGCAGGAATCTACTTCTTCTACCGAGAAGGCTTCAGACAACTGCTCGGAATACTAAGAAAGAAAAACCCAGCATAATATCGATCATATCTATTCGATTTAACACAGTAAAGCGGTGGGGGCCAGGCCCCCACCGCTTTACTGTGTTAAATTATTTTATTTTACGATTGGTAGGTTTTTGATCAGGTCGGAGCGGATGTAGACTTCTTCTTGCGTTTCTGCGTCTGAAAGGATTTTCAGCCATTCATAGTTGTCTGTGTGCTTGACGGATCCTAGGATTGCTACTGGTGATCCTATGTTTTTATTCGAATAAACGATTGCTGATTCCGTTCCAGGATTGATTCTTGCATTCACTCCTTCGCCTGTTGTTTGTCCGAGTTGATAAGCATGAGTGCCACGGTCTTTCATTCCTAGGAACATGTCGACTCTGTGCATATGGCCAGCAATTTTTTGTCCCCAGAAAGGATCTGATGCGTATTTAACATTGAAACCTCGAGCCTTGTTTCCGATTGCGGCTCCATTTGCATGCGCACCGAGAGGATTGATATAGTTCTTGTTCAAGTACCGGTCTGCTAATGCATCAATAGCTTCATTTGGCGTAGCAAATGTTTCTGCAGCATTTGTGTTACTGTCATATGCTTTGATGCCAAACAGATTGTTACGCTCCTGTGCATATTTGCTCATGCCAAAGTCACTTTCATGCATCGCCATTCCAAGGATGAGTAAAGCGTTGATATTGTGTTTCTCTTCTGCTTCTTTTAGATAGGTTCCGAGACCTTTGATCTTGCTCACTGTTGTTGCATTCTTATATCTTGCAAAAGCTGTCGGGTTTGATGTGAATAATGCTTCTTTTTCAGCAAGGACAAAATCAATATACCGATTTAACTCATCTGCAGTGTAGGCAGTCTCAGTACGTGCTGGCAAATAATTAAAGTACTGATAGGCAGTTCCCACGACGTTTCCGGTCGTATTCATGAACTGGCCACCGTCCCAGCTGTAATAATTTTGACCTTGAACGATGAAACTTGGTGCAAGTCCCATAGTATAAGACACATAGGATTTTTTTATAGGATCAAAGATTGTATGGACCAATTCACCTTTCGCATTAGCAGAATAATAGTTTCTTCCTTCGATCAATTGAAGTGGTACCATGGACACTTCTTCATGCTTGACATAAACTGTTCTTCCCGCAAGAATTACTTTCACATAGTCTTCTGTTGCATCTATATACTTCATTTCCTGACCTGCAGGCAGGTAAGTAACTGATGAAGATAAAGTAGCATCTTTGTATATATATGTCAATGATTGGCCGAGAGGAGGCCTGGACCAAACCAGTCCTGCATTCATTTCTACGATTTGTTCGTTTACTGTTACTACCTGATTATTTCCAGTCGCTTCGGTTTTTGCTGCAGCAAAATTTGAATAATTTTTCGAGCTGTAAACTAGATCACCATTAGACTGGATGGTAGCAACTTTGTAACCAGCCGCTCCTGCATCACCTGGTTCTTCAGGAATTTGCGTTTCTTCGATTTTGTTGAGCATACGATAGATGAATGCAGCTGCTTCCTGCCGAGTTGCTGTTTTTTTGGGTACGAATTTGTATGTACCATCCTCATTGGAAAGACCCTTGATCAAACCGTCCCTGGAGTTTTTTGCGACAGCCATTTTGAATTTGCTATTGATTTCAGATGCGTCGGAAAAGTTTAACACAGCTTCTTCACGAGGAATTTGCATGTAGTTGAAGGCACGGTCAATCATTGCTGCTGCCTGTTCCCTTGAAATCTGGTCATTTGGTTTAAAGATTGTTGGTGTAAATCCCGTGATGATTCCTGCAGCTGCCGCACTGTTAATCCCATAGGCAAGGCCAGATGATAATGGAACATCAGAAAACACAGGTGAACTTTCAGGTAATTTAAGTGCCCTTGCAATAAATGTCGCAAACTGTCCGCGGCTGACATGAAGATTTGGTTTATAGACACCTTCTCCATATCCATAGATCACTTTTTTAGCAATCATTGCACGCATCTCTGTCTCTAAGGTACTGCCAGTAAGATCATCCTGCGCATATGCCTTTGGCTGCTGAAACGACAATAAACTGCTTACTGACAACCCGAAAGTCAAGGCAAGTATGCCAAATTTCTTCCTCATTCTTCTACCCCCAGATGTAGTTTCTCTTTTTACTGACAAATTTCTCTCTTATTCTACCAATTTTTTTACAATTAAGATAGACTATTTTTAAAGAATGAAAAAAATGATCAGAAACTACTGTTTATTTAAGTTCCTCTATTTATATATCGGTCCTATTGCTTATTTATTTTAATAGAAAAAGCCAGGAAAATATTCCCGGCTATCTTGCATTGATAGAATTATAGATAGATGCTGCGAATGTTGCACGAGTTGCTTTCAGTGACGAGCCGTACGCACTGCCGCTAAAAATTTTCGTTGTATCAATTTTGTGCATTGTTAAAATTGCATCATATGCCCAATAGCCAGGCGCAACATCCGAATAGGGAGCGCTTGCTGCTTGGATTCCATGGTCCGTTAGCTTAAATGCTTTTTGAACGATTTTTGCCATCTCTGCCTTTGTCAAATTATTGTTCGGACGGAAAGTTCCATCTGAAAACCCGCTAATGACTCCAGCTTCCTTGATTGCAGCAATATCAGCTGCAAATTGATAGTTAGCTGATACATCCTTAAATCCGTTAAGGGATGCAGGCTTCAGTTTTAGCACACGATTGATAATTGCTGCTGCTTGTCCTCTTGTAACCGGCTGTTCAGGTGCGAATGTCGTATTATTTATACCTTTAATGACGTTTTGATTGCTTAATGTACGTACGGCTTCATATGCAAGATGATCCTGCGGTACATCCTGGTACTCGCCTGGCTGAAGGTTTACTTCTTGCAAAACCCTTTTTGCGCCATAAAATTTCGGTCCCCAATAAGAGCTGTTTAGTGAGTCAATTTTTATTCCCTTGCTTGTCGTGGCACTTAAGAACTTATTGTCGCCTATGTAGATTCCGGAATGGGTAATACCCGCTTTATCATATGTTTTTTCAAAGAATACTAGATCGCCTGGCTGGAGGTTTGATTTGGATACTGCTTTCCCGACGTTATATTGATCAGCTGAAACCCTTGGCATATCAACGCCGATTTGGTCGTAAACATATCCTATGTATCCGGAACAATCGAAGCCGTTTGGCGTTGTTCCACCGTAACGATAAGGAACTCCTAAGTATTGGTGTGCGATATCTACCACTTTGTCTATCTGTGTTGTTGCTGCCTTGGCTGTTTGGAATGGGATTATCGATAGTATGAGCGCTGCCAAAATTAGCTTGGTTACGAGTTTCTTCATCCTTACACCTCTGCCTGGTTGATTTTTTTGGAAAATAAGATCGGTTTTTGCCTCATTGAGGTTATTTTACCAGAATTCCCAGGTTAGAAATTTTACGTTTATATTACAATTTTCGCAAAATCGATTTATCGTTTTGTAGAAAGGGTAAGAATACTACGGTCTGATAGTAAAAAATTCAAGAACTTTGAGATAGATTTAGTCGGCAATTGGGTGTTACCAACTTTTACCCCTCGACAAAGTTCGACATTTTTTGCTATAACTAATGTACGTTAAGATTTTGGTTGGTGCTCTATCTTAGGCTGCCAATCAGCCATTTTTGTTGACACCGATCTGGTAAATCGGTGTTTTTTTTCGAACGCGAATCTTACATTCCTGAAAGACAAACAAAGGCGCCCATAAGTTGAGCGCCTTTGTTTGTTTAGGTAGACTTTATCACGTTAACGCACTGGGGGTCAGACCCCCAGTGCTTTACTTTAGTGCAGCATTGTTGGCTTTGGATAGGAAGACGGAGTAGGTGGATCTTTGCATTTTTGCGTTTGGTTTGAAGGTTCCGTCTGTGTATCCTGATGCGATTTTGGCTGCTTCTAGGTTGTAGATTTGCTGGTACCCTGCTATTTCTGCTGTTACGTCGCTGAAACTGCCTGTTGGTGCGTTAGGCAGTTTGTATGCTTTTGACAGCATGATTGCCATTTCGGCTCGTGTTACATATTCATTAGGTAGGAAGGTTTTATTTGCCCGGCCGCTGATAATGCCTTGTTCGTAAGCTGATTGTACATATCCGGATGCGAAACTACTGCTCGGTACATCGGTGAACCTTGTCGTTCTTTGTGTGCCATTCAGCCCGATTGCCCTGCCAAGCATGGCAATCGCTTCAGCCCGGGTGACATTAATAGCGGGGTGCACCTGGTCAAAGGCGTCCCCCTTGACTATATTCTTAGAATATAAGTACATGATGTTCCGGCTGTACCATACTGAATTATCAAGGTCCGGAATTACCGGACTGGCAAGCGATACAATTGTTTCATTCGCTTGATCCTTGAGCATGCTTCCATTGAGCCAAGGATAAATTGTATATTTAATGGAACCACTTTTTCCATAATCCTCAAACGAAGGCAAGTTTGCTTTATCGGCAATTAACCTCCCATCTCTATAGATGGAATAGGCTTGATACTTCTCCAATAAAGTCTGCATATTAAGCTTAAGGGATCCTTTTACACCAGTGGCAAAAGTGAGGGGTTCCTGCGTTTCGTTTATAGGAGCCATGTCAGTCTGGACAAGTCCGAATCCATATAAAGGGTCTCTTCCAGCCAATCCTAAATCCTTAGCGTTTTTTTGCAGCAGCGAGCGAATTTGATCATTTGTATAGCTTGGGTACTTTTCTTTATAGAGTGCTGCCATGCCGGCAACGAACGGAGTTGCCATCGACGTGCCGCTCCTAGTTGCGTAACCTGAACTCACCAGACTAGTTGGGAAAGTAGAGTATATCCCCTCTCCTGGAGCCGCAAGCTCGATTTCCTGTCCCGTTGCAGATGTTAATGCTCTGCGATTATCTGAATTGGTAGATGCAACTGCGATAACACTTGGGAATTTCGCAGGATATTCTACACTATCTCCACTTCCTGAAAAACTCCCCTCATTGCCCGCTGCAGCGATGACCATGATTCCATTTGCATTGGCCTCATCAACCATCGCCTTGATTCCCGTGTCAGGATATGGCGTGGTTAAACTCATATTGATAATATCCACACCCTTCCGAATGGCCCAGTCAACGCCGGCCATAATCGTTGACGTTGTTCCTTCTCCGTTGCCATCAAGTGCTTTTACTGCAAAAAGCTCTGCATTGGGAGCGACACCGACTATGCCGATCTCATTATTTTTTGCGGCAATGATTCCCGCTACATGCGTTCCATGACCATTTTCATCTAGGTAGGATTTACTGCAAGCATTTGGACTAACTGAGTCATCCAGTGTACAGGTTCCATCTTTAACAGTCAGATCCGGATGGTTAGGGTCAATGCCAGTATCGATAATCGCCACTTTTACCCCCGCCCCAGTTAAAGTAGTAGGTACTTTTGCCGGAATATTAATATTCACGTGCGCCCAAGGGGTAATTTGCGCTTTTGCTTCATACTTTTTCTCTTTTTGGAAGCCGGAGATTTTTCCAAGAGAAACCAGCCCCTCGAGCGTTTCTTGTTCCGTTACTACCGTAGCAGCTTTTATAGAAGCATATGACTGGATAATTTCCCCGCCATTTTCCTCAATTGCCTTAAGTGCGGAATTCTCCTCGTAAAATACGATAAAGCGTTCCGGCTCTGCTATTGGATCCACGTTAGATGCAGAGGATGGGACAGCCGCCGAAGCGATTAATATGAAAATCATCAGTGATGCAATCCAGTTTTTCATGCTATTTCCTCGTTTCTCAAAAAAGTCCTTTCACTTGAAAAACACAAGCACCGTGTCCAGCCATGGCAAGCGTTTGAGTTAGACACTAATCGAAGTATACTATGATTATACTAGAAAAGGAGCCTATTAAAAGACTCCTTTTCTATTATTAAAAACTAATTTACATTATTATATAAATACGATACGTTATAGCCTTTTTCATTGTAATAATCAAGAATACCGAGATATATAGCTTCGGCTGCTTCCTGACGCCACCAAGCTGATGCAAGCTTCTCATTATCTTCCTTATTATCAATGAATCCTAATTCTACTAGGACTGCTGGCATTGAATTTTCACGGAGAACATGAAAATCACCGTGGTCAATTCCTCGATCATATAGCTTCCATGCTGCCAATAGGCGATTCTGGATGGCTGCTGCCAGTTTTTTGCTGTCAGATTGGTAAGGATTCGTTGCGGATGTACCATAGTAATAAACCTCTGTTCCGTTCGCAGACCCATTAAAGGCATTCGCATGAATACTGACAAACGTATCACCACCGACACTCTTCGCCAAGCTGACGCGTTGAGAAAGTGATAAGTAAACATCCGCTTCCCGCGTTAACTTATAGGAAAAAGGAGTTTTATCCAAAAGAGCTTTTACTTTTAGTGCTGTATCCAGAACGACTGCTTTTTCTTGAATTCCATAACCCGACGCTCCAGGATCCTTTCCTCCATGACCAGGGTCAATGATGATCATCTGTTCACTTAATGGGGTGGAAGCAGGTAATGGTTTATTCATGAAGGAAGGGTACGTGCCAGTAAGGTAAGCACCATGCACAAGTCCTTCCACTCCAGCTGAACGGATAAATACCCAATCTCCTACCCTGTACGCGGCTTCTACCTTTGTCGCAATTGGCAGCTCATGAACAATAGGAAATTTGGTCGATGGGCCTGAACGTACATTCAGCGAATCCGCCATGATTTGCAGATCTCCACCAAACTCAGCTGAAGCATTGATTCGATACTTGTAATTGATCGCTCTCGCTAAAAAAACGGAAAAGTCCGCTCTTTTTATTTCTAGATAATATCCAAAATCTCCTGTTGAAATTCCCTGGGCAATTCCCTTTTCCAGAAGTGCATTTGCGGCTGAAATGGACTCAGTTCCTCCATATCCAAACGCTCTGTTTATGAGGATAGCCATTTCGCCGCGCTTTACTGGTTGCTCAGGTTTGAAGGTCCCATCTGAGTATCCTGAAATAATACCTTTTTCAACCGCCGACTGTATGTAACCTGAAGCAAAACTTCCTGAATCAACGTCTTTAAACATCGTTGCTCTTTTTGTGCCATTCAAATTCATGGCCCGTCCCAACATGGTAGCTGCTTCAGCACGGGTAACTGAACTATTAGGATCAAAATACCCCCCTGTTCCAAAGACTATGTTTCCGCCGGCAAGGTAACTGATCTCTTGATAAGACCGATGCGAACTATCAACATCTAAAAAAGTTACAGCCGCTTCAGAGCTATTCGCTGTAAATGGCAGAATCAAAAAAGCTAGTAAAATACTTATGACAAATTGCTTCATTCGTCTGCTCCTTTCGTCTTTTTTTTACATTTTACCACATGGAAAACGTTCCTGAATCATCCAATTTAGCTACAAAAAGGCGAAACATGTTATCAAAAACCAGGATAAAAAGAGCTAATTACTGATTTATCAACGTTTTCAGAAGATATAAATGGTATAAATTACATGTTTCATATTAGTTGAAATTGGGTAAATTTTAATTTTTGTTCATTTAGAAGAAAATAATTCAAGATCATTACCATCTTTTTAACTAGTGAATTTACCTATTTATGGGCCGATTTCACTAGCGACAATATTTTTATTAATATGCCAGACTACCAAGTAATTGGTAGGCTTGGTTATAGGATGGAAGATTCCAGTATTTGATCATCCGGTCTACCATGCCTACTCCTTGATAGAAAATGAGGCTTTGACCTGAAAGTTCATATCGATGGGCCATGTCGATGTACTGCTTAAAGTTCTCCAGTCCTGCTTCTATTTGAAGAGGTCCGTATTGATCGATTTCAAGGTTGATCCCACTTCCGTATATCTGCGCTTGCAGAAAGGCTCTGTGAAGCCGTGCTTCAGTATCCTTAATTTTCAGCCTGAACGTATTAGGCTGTAGATAGGCTCCATCAAAACCGTAATTTTTCCAGTGTTCGAAATTTGAAGATGTCGCATGTGGCGAGTAAATGAATGCTCTGTTTCGATTATGAATGGTATCGGAAATCTTTGTGATCATTTTCTCGTCTTCACGATGGCCCATCGTTTCACTGAACCAGTAATAGCCCTTAAAATGAAGATTTTCATAAGCTGCGACATCCCAAAGTATTTCTGTCTGTTCGATATACCATGAAACGATCTTCTCGCGTTCCGTCATAGAATTTGTATGTTTATTGCCCTCAAGATCCATAAATGTTCCCTCCATTTTCGGATAAGGGATAGCAATATAAACATTAACCGTTTTCCCCAAACCTTTCGCTGCTTCATTCAGGTTATTAAGTCCTCCTGCTTCATCAAAGGTTTGATTGAGATACCACAACCAATCCGAATAATTAGCGTTGTTTTTAACATGCACCCCAAACTCCCCTTCAGGATAGCTCCTTCCAAGAAAAATAAAGCTATCGAATAATGTGCCCGAGCTTCCATTAGGTGTTATATAAGGTCTAAAGAATTCTGGTGAAAACGTGATATAGTTTTCTGCACCATTATATATGAGCACACCGTTGTGAATCCCTGTTTGATTCAAATCACCTGTTTTTTCAGAAAAGGTGACCATTGAATTGCTTACTGGATGAACGGTCGCCTTTGGATAGGTCATAGCTAGGCTGATCGCTTCCTCTGAATCTCTTACTTTATGCAGAGTAATCCCATCCTGCTTAACACTGTACTCCAAAGGTTTGCTATAAATACGCGCAAGAAAAATCGAAAACTGCAGCCTGTTTACCGGCATGTCTGGCCTGAACGTGCCATCGCTGTACCCGGTGGTCACATCATTTGCGGAGATTGCATCTATGTATGAGTAATATGGGAATGTTGGTGGCACGTCGGTGAAAGTCGACTGCCCTGTTCCTTCGTACCCGAAACCAACAGTTAGAACTCTTGCCATATCTTTTCTGGTTAAATTCTCGTTCGGCCTAAATTTACCGTCATCCAATGCGAACATCCCTTTTTCCAGACTTGCCATAACCTCCTGATATCCCCTTGTTGAAACGAACATGTCCGCAGGCACCGTTGCCGTTTCCCCTTGTGCCGCTAGATTCATTGCCCGCCCGATCATGACGGCTGCGTCAAGTCTAGTAATCGTTCTATTCGGTAAAAACTTTCCTGAAGCTCCTCTTATTACGTCCTTTTCCGTAAGAAACTTAATTTCGTGATACGCCCAGTAATTCCTGTTCATATCAGAGAATTCTATTTCCGTTGCGGCTGCGTGTGATGCACTTAAATTGCTGATGGCAATTAACCCGCCAATAAGTAATACTGCTAGTCTTTTCATAGTGGATACCTTTCTTTTTTACGCTATTTTAAATCCGATCATATTACTATCGACAGATGCTGTAAATTTTTAACACTCTTAAAGGTATATTTTAGTATAAGTTCCCATTTTTACAGACGATTTGAACTAGGAAAAGTTTCCTTAGAAGGAAAGATAATTCTCAAATACGTTGGATGGCGAAGCTGGCAAGGAGGAAAATGGATGGTATTTTTCGTTCGGATGGTAAAAAGCAAAAAAAGACAGCCCACGTTTTATGGACTGCCGGTTTAACAATGATAGATAGATACTGCATGAGTTTGTTGAACAACCACCGTATATTTCTACTCATTGATATGCTTATGTTCTTTTTGTGTCGATGATGTATTTTGCTTCCATCTTGCAAGCGTAATCCAACTCTTTTCCAAGCTTTTCCTCGAGCTTTTCGATTTCTTCCATTTGTTGCCGAGTAGGCTCTTCATTAAAGATTTTTTCAATTGTTTCATTGATTTTTACCGCAAGATCTTCATGGAAACCAGGATCAGCTTTTACTTCCTCGCTGAGCTGACTGTACCATGATGATGAATGGACGATGTATTCACGCCATTCCGTAATAAAATTATCAAGATTATACTTATTTTCATCCCAACCTATTCTGCTCATATATTGCTCAAATGACATAGAAATAGACCTGGAAATACTAATTTTCATTCCCGGAGCAAGATTTTTCAACATCCTATTTAAGGAACCCCCTAAACAAATACTATACTCAAAAGTAACATAACAACCATATCACAATCCAACACAAAAATACAAATCAGTGGGGGTCAGACCCCCACTACGGTAAAGCTTTAAAGCGCCGGGGGTCAGACCCCAGTGGGATTATTTCAACCTCCTGGTTTCGTCAGGAATTTCATTTCGGTTTTTGATGGAGTGCTTTGCTACGTCGATTTCAAAGTGGAGATCGTCAAGGTCGTCTTCGAGCATCGTATTCAAGTCTTTCTCCACGATTTTAGTAAGCTCCTTTAATGTATCTTGGGTATCATATAAGGAGTGCTCCAGCTCGCGGTTTTTGCCTGGCTGGGACGAAAGAAAGGCGTACTTTTCGCTAAGCTCCATGATTGAATCGAGATGGGAAAAATAAAATTGCTCTGCCGTGAAAAATCTTCTTGGCTCTCGAGTAGTTAGCCTCTGAATGTTTTTTAAAAGCCGCAAAAGCTCCATTCTTTGTTTCAACGAACGGATATGGCGGATGGTAAAGAGCGATTTTTGGATCTTTTTCATTTTTTCATTTGCTTCTTTCAAATTTCTCTGTATATATTTGTATTCCTTCTTGGTCAGTCTGTTTTTTTCACGGACGTTTCTTTCCAGATAGTATCCAACGCCAAAGAACATGACGCCAGCGCCAATCACCCCGTAAAGCGAGGACATCCAAAAAGTCTGGTTAAAACCAGCAAAGGTCAGCAGCCAGATGAACGCGGAAAAAGGAATTGCCGAACCAACTTGCATGAATCGTAAAAGGAATTTATTCATTCGTATCGACTCCTGTATTTAATCTTCCTATTTATACGAATAGGAGGCAGAAATGTTTCATTTCGAAAAGTTTTCTCCTTCTACCATACTGCAAATTCGACTATTTTTCTACAGACTTGGTCTGTAAAGTGATCTAGGTCCTGGGACTGAGTCAAAATTTCAAATGGGTACTTGTATCATTCTTGAAAATAATTCCACGCTTACGAATAGAAATAGAACTCCGTTAAATTTTCCCTTATTTCTGCACCTTTAGTCTCGATTCGACAAAAATTCCTAGACATATATGGAGAATAATCTGGTAATTTGTAGAAACTTTTGTTGTTTTATTTTTCAGAAAAAGCGGTATATATGGATTAAGACAGTTAACAGAGGAGTGGTTGAAATGAAAGTAAAAGCAGGCAGTTGGAGTATGTTACGGCCGGAGGAAAAATTATTGTTGCTTACTGTCATCAGCAATCAATCCAAAAAGAAGCGCAATAGTGACCAGTGAGAATGGATCCTGGTTTTGGATTAACCCCCGAGTTTATTTTGGAACAAACGGAAGGAGAACTTTGCCTCTTTTCTTACGTTTGTTCCTTATAGATTGTCTAAAAAACTTGCATCCACGTATCGCTCCTTGTTTTCCAATGGAATTCCTACCTTACCATTCCCCTCCATCCGACAATTTGTGACAAAATACCTATTGCTTATTTTTCCTGAATTGAGATAGTTATTAGTGGGGCAAAATCATCGAAAGATGGTGACGCAAAGCTATAGGGACTTCTTCCGATATGGAATGTCAGCCAGCTACCATCAATCTCAAAGGGTGAAAATTGATGTCAAACTATTATTGGCTTACGCCAGAAGAAAAGCAACGGAAAAAAGCAAAGCAGAAAAAACTAGTATATGCAGGATTATTTTTAGCAACCATCATCCTCAGTGCAGCGGTAACGGTGCTGGTAAATCAAATGTAGGCTCTTAGAACTGATTGAAAAAGCATGCCATCAGCATGCTTTTTCAAATCGATCATTTAAACGCCATCGCTGCTTGAACGGCTTTTTTCCAGCGGCTGTAGAGTTGTTGGCGCGTTGCTTCTGTCATCTGTGGTTCAAACCGCGTATCAACGGCCCATTGGGAGGCTATTTCTTGCTGGCTGTCCCAATACCCGACTGCGAGACCTGCTAAATAGGCTGCTCCGAGGGCTGTGGTTTCGTTGACTACCGGCCGTTCGACGGGAACATCAAGGATGTCGCTTTGGAATTTCATCAGGAAGTTGTTCTTCACGGCACCGCCATCGACGCGCAGCGTTTTCAGCTCGATGCGGGAGTCTGCTTCCATCGCCGCCAGGACATCCTTCGTCTGATAGGCAAGCGATTCCAGGGTTGCCCGGACGAAATGTTCCTTCGTCGTTCCGCGGGTCAAGCCGAATACTGCTCCTCTGACGTCGCTGTCCCAATAAGGAGTTCCGAGTCCTACAAAGGCCGGAACGACATAAACTCCTTCCGTCGATTCGACCTTTTCGGCATACGCCTCGCTATCGCTGGCGCTTTTCAGCATTCTCAAGCCATCCCGCAGCCATTGAAGTGCCGATCCGGCAACAAAAATACTGCCTTCGAGCGCATATTCCACCTTTCCATTCAAGCCCCAGGCAATCGTCGTCAACAAGCCGTGTTCCGATTTTACCGCCTTTTCCCCGGTATTCATCAGCATGAAACAGCCGGTGCCATACGTGTTTTTTCCCATGCCTTCCTCAAAGCAAGCCTGCCCGAACAGCGCTGCCTGCTGGTCACCTGCCGCCCCGGCGATCGGGATTTCCTGCCCGAAGAAATGATAAGGCACCGTTTTTGCATACACTTCAGAGGACGGCCGAACTTCTGGCAGCATCGACGCTGGAACGCCGAGGATGTCGAGGAGCTCTTCGTCCCATTTGAGCTCATGGATATTGAACATCATTGTCCGCGAGGCGTTGCTGTAATCTGTCACGTGGGCCCGGCCGCCGGATAGCTTATAGATCAGCCAAGTATCGATCGTGCCGAACAGAAGCTTCCCTGCTTCCGCCTTCTCCTTCGCGCCCTCCACATGGTCTAGAATCCATTTCACTTTTGTCCCGGAAAAATAAGCGTCAATCAGCAAGCCAGTTTTGTCCCGAAAAAGCTCGTTATGACCGGCGGCCTTCAACTGCTCGCATATTTGGCTTGTCTGCCTCGATTGCCAAACGATCGCATGGTAGACAGGCATTCCCGTTTCTTTATCCCAGACAACGGTCGTTTCCCGCTGATTGGTGATTCCGATTCCCGCTATTTGTTCTGGTTTTACATTCGATTCCGAAAGAACGCTCGCAATAACCGCGAGGATCGAACCCCAGATTTCATTCGCATTATGCTCGACCCAACCAGGCTTGGGAAAAAGCTGGGTAAATTCTTTTTGCGCAACGTGGACGATTTCCCCTTTTTTATTAAAAAGAATGGCCCTCGAGCTCGTCGTCCCCTGGTCCAATGATAAGATAAACGTTTCCATCCCCTATTCCTCCCCCATTAATGAAAAGAGGAGAATCGCTACAGAAACAGCCCCAATGAAAGGATTTGTCTGTGTGATTCTCCCCGACTCCATCACGTTAATTAACTTATTTGCAGTATACCGCAACTAGAAATCGCTTTCAATATTTTTGCTGGAAATGGATCCTCTGGATTATTTCCTGATTTCGTATCTGTTTCTTCCTTCTCCTTCACAAATCATCAGACCCTTTTTCGGCTCGACACAGAAATTCAGCTGTCCTTGGGAATTTTTCAGCATTTCCTCCCGCAAGTCATTTGCCCTCTGCTTCCGATCTTGGAAGGTGGACTGCTTCATATTGACGATAAACGTATGATGATAGCTTAAATACACTTCTGTTTTGCGGATTCCAAGTGATCTCGTTTTTTGCACATGTTGAAGCGAAAACCAGACGCAAAAGTCATGATTGTATGACTTCGTCGGAAACAGCCAAATTCCAAGCTGGCAATTGACTTTAATCGGGCACATATGGACATCGCCAAGTATTTCTCTCGCGCTTTTTCGGCCAGCATGAAAATTGGACCCGAGGCCAAGCATCGTTTTGTCGATCACTTCAATCGGTTTTTTATCGACGAGAAAGGTGTGCTCGCCCTCAATTACCCTTGTACATAATTTTCCGTTCTCATTATATTCTCCAGTCAGCAACACTGTTTGCTGATTCATTTTATACTCCTTTAATAGGCTCATTGGTTAGCCCTCCTTGTTTTAAATTTTTCAACAAAAAGGTATACTAACAGAGTTGGCATACCCAACACCCGTCCTCAGGATCGTCCGCACGACTATGTCCTGAGGATTTTTACCGTTTAAAAATCACATAAAAACCTCCTGTCCTTTTAACAGGGTTACGCAGGTTTATGTCTTGGTGTCGGATTGAACCCCTCTAGGTATTATTATATTAATCTTGGCAATTAAATGTAAATCTGTAATTTTCATTGCCTTCCAATCTAGTACTAATGAAATATTGCCAATTTTTCATTTTATTAGTATAATAAAAAGTTCTTCAGGTCTGTATTTGGGCCTGTTTTTTTCGTTTTTTGGCAGTGGAGCGTCCTTATTTGCCTACTTACTCCTATCGCCGTGTGAAAAATAAGGCAAGAAAAAACTTTTCGACACGCACGGTAAAAATTTCACATTTCTGCCCTATTTTGAACGAAACGGACGTTTGTTGCTTGAAAATTGAGTTTTCGAGCGGTTTTTTGCGTTTTTTTGCGTTTTTGCCAGCCAAAACTCATTTTTCACTATTGGTGTATATGCGATATCCCGCAGTATGGTAAAGCTACCCGGGAATACAATCGAACGCGCGCGGTCCCGAAAGGATTGCAAAATGGAAGGCTTTGAACACCTAGCAAAGCAATATGAACCGATGATTCATAAAATTATCTCGTCGCTGAACATCTATAAAAATAAGCAAGACTATTTTCACATTGGACTGGTCGGCCTTTGGGAGGCTGCCGAAGCATTTAAGCCGGAAAAAGGCGAATTCACCAATTACGCCTATTCGTACGTAAAAGGCCAAATCCTGAATGAAATGAACCGCACCAACCGGTTTGCCGAAAGGAGCATCTATCAGAAAGAGGAATATTGGGAAACCGTCGAAGATACCCACCCAGATCAACCGTTAGAACTCGAATTCCTGCTCAGCTATTGCCAAGGTCTCACGGAAAAAGAAACAAAGTGGGTCGTGTACACTTGCATTGATTTCCTGTCGATTCGAGAAATCGCCGAGACGGAGAAAGTCTCCCTATCCGCGGTAAAGCAATGGAGAAGCGGCGCAAAAAGGAAGCTTAAAGAACAGGTATTGACGATTCTGGATTAATGGTGCAATCAAAAAGCCTGAAACCTCCTTTGCTTGGGTTTCAGGCTTTTTAATATCTCCCTATAATACGTCCTTCCAGTTGTCCGAAGTCAATTCCAGGAATCTTTTTTTATCCTTGTTCTTCAATGCGAAATCAATTTCCTCCACCCTTTTCCGCTCTAAAAACTCATTCTGAACCTTTTCAATAATCTTGTTTGCACCGTTCGTATACCTCGTTTTTTTACGTGTCAAAATCAATTCCGTATTATCCCGAGCATGAATCGAATCCATGGACAGGTTGACATCTTCATTTTGTTTATACGAATGAGAGTTCTTGTCATTATTCATGATTATCCCTGCCTTTTATCGTATTGTATTAGTTCCTATTTACCCCATTCCGCTGAAAAATAACTCATTATGCTGATTCTTTCCAAACAACCGCCGGAATCATGGGATGCATTTTGAAACTTTAACAAGGGATCGTGGGTGAGTTGGCAGGATAGGGGGTGGAGACCGGGAAGTTGACAAGAATTCTGCGTTTTTTTGACAGGTTTTAGGGGAATGGCCGGAAGTTGACAAGAATCCGGTGTTATTTTGACATCTTTGCAGGTGGAAAGCCGAAAGTTGTCAAGAATCTGACGTTATTTTGACAGCTTTGAGGGTGGAAAGCCCAAAGTTGTCAAGAAAACACCTTTTTTTTGACAGGTTTGCAGGTGATTGGCCGAAAGTTGTCAAGAACCTGACGTTATTTTGACAGCTTTGAGGGTGGAAAGCCCAAAGTTGTCAAGAAAACATCTTTATTTTGACAGGTTTGCAGGTGAT
>NZ_JXIQ01000165.1 GCF_000934845.1 Mesobacillus subterraneus | reverse complement strand
ACTCTATATTTATTGTATATCTGTTGCTGTTTATAAACAATACTGATACAATATGTATATGAATGAATATAGAAGAACAAACACAACCGTATCATTAATCAACTATCATTTCGTTTTTTGTCCTCGGTATAGAAGGAAAATATTCCTTCGTACCGATGTAGAGGAGCGATTCAAACAATTAGTGCAAGAAATATGTGAAGAATTAAAAATCGTTCTTGTCGCTTTAGAATGTGACAAAGACCATACCCACATGTTTCTGAACGCGCTACCAACATTTAGTCCTGCTGATATTATGGCAAAAATCAAAGGAGTGACTTCTAAAAAATTGAGAGAGGAATTTCCTCATCTAAATCACTTGCCAAGCCTTTGGACACGTTCCTATTTTGTATCTACCGCAGAAAATGTATCAAGTGAAACGATTAAACGTTATGTGGAACAACAAAAAACAAGGGGGTGAAACATGTCGCAAACAATAACGGTTCAAGTCAAACTGCTTCCAACAAAAGAACAGGCTTCTATTTTGTCAGAAATGAGTCAATCCTACATTTCCACCATTAACACCCTTGTTTCTGAAATGGTTGACGAAAAGAAAAGCACAAAGAAATCAAGCAAAGATCTTTCTGTTTCCCTGCCAAGTGCCGTTAAAAATCAAGCGATTAAAGATGCCAAAAGCGTATTCAAAAAAGCAAAGAAAAATAAATACAAGGTCGTTCCTGTACTCAAAAAACCTGTGTGTATTTGGAATAACCAAAACTATTCGTTTGATTTCACACACATTTCCATGCCAATCATGGTTAATGGCAAGGCAACGAAAACCCCTATTCGTGCTTTGTTGGTTGATAAGGATCATCGCAACTTTGATTTGCTAAAACACAAATTAGGTACACTTCGTATCACAAAGAAAGCGAATAAATGGATTGCCCAAATTTCTGTCACGATCCCTACTGTTCAAGGCACAGGCTTAAAAGTCATGGGTGTAGACTTGGGCTTGAAAGTGCCTGCTGTTGCTGTAACAGATGATGAGAAGGTGCGTTTCTTTGGCAACGGCAGACAAAATAAATATGTGAAGCGAAAATTCCGTTTTCAACGCAAAGCATTAGGCAAAAAGAAAAAGGTAAATGCTATTCGCCATTCAAAAGATAAAGAACAACGATGGATGAAAGACCAAGACCATAAGGTTAGTCGAGCAATCGTCCATTTTGCAAAAGATAATAAGATTTCTGTCATTCGCTTAGAACGATTAGCGAACATCCGGCAGACGGCAAGAACAAGCCGTAAAAACGAAAAGAACCTGCACAGTTGGTCCTTCTATCGCCTATCTCCATTCATTGAATACAAAGCGAATTTAGAAGGAATGAAGGTTGAATATGTGAATCCTGCATATACAAGTCAAACATGCCCTAAATGTTCTGAAAAGAATAAGGCACAAGACCGCAAATACAAGTGTACATGTGGATTCGAAAAACATAGAGATTTAGTTGGTGCTATGAATATTCGATATGCACCTGTGATTGATGGTAACAGTCAATCAGCCTAAGATGCTATACGCACTGTCTTAGGAGGGGTAATGAGATACCCTCATCTTGAAGGCTGTTCGAAACAGAAATGGACTGAGAACGCTTAGTCATTCAAGAATCCCACTCGTTAAACCGTAAGGTTTAGGGCTTGCCCCTTTAGGGGGG
>NZ_JXIQ01000164.1 GCF_000934845.1 Mesobacillus subterraneus | reverse complement strand
ATATAGACGGAACTAAAGATTTTATAGTTTTAGACATAGGCGATTAACAATTTTCATAGGTTCTTTATTGATTTGTGTAATGAAGGTCTGGACAGCAGCTCTAATTTCTTCTACCGTTTTGTAAAAAACATTATAGATAATCGATTTTTTTAACCATCCCCACAGACCTTCAATAAGGTTTAACTCCGGACTATACGGAGGGAGAAAAACAAGTTGCAGATGATCTTTATGGGCTTCGAGAAAAGGTTGAATCAGTTTCGCATGGTGGATTTTAGCATTGTCTAGTATCATAACAATTTTCTCATCTTGGTATTTGACTACAACTTTTTCAAGAAAAGATAGGAAAACTTGAGCATCATAGTGTTCCTCCTCGGCGACAAACACTTCGCCTGTTTCATAATCGAGGGTGCCAATTAATTTAACCCCATGATGTTTTCCATAAGTAGGTATCACTTTTTGTTGTCCTATAGGAAACCATGTATGAGCTAAAGCTTGATAGTCCCGGATCATAGATTCATCTTGAAACAGAATTCGATCAATTTCGTCATTCATCATTTTTTTTAATCGTTTCAAATTCTTGTTTGAACATCGCCTGTTTCTGGGGGTCAGCTTTTGCTAGGGTGTACGTTGGTTTTGTGTAACTAAATCCTAAACGAGTCAATAGTTTTCTTACACCCCGATCCGTATAGACAATGTCAAATGTTTGCTTAATCCAATCGCGAACAAGAAAAGAAGTCCAGTTCATCTCGGCGGGAAATCCGACATCGGCTGGCTTTTTCTCAACGATTAACTGATAGAGTTCCTTTTCTTGTTCCTCCGTTAGTTGACAAGGGCGTCCGGGAGATTGTCCGGGAACTAATCCCTTCAATCCGTTAGCTTTATAGGCTCGTACATAGTTATATATCGTTTGCTCGGTACAACCTAAGAGGTCAGCGATTTCTGCATAAGGCCGTCCCTTTAAATGCAAAAGGATAGCCTGGAGACGTTTAAACATCCGTAGATCCCTTAAACCGTGCATACAAGCTTTAACTTCCTGAATTGAATCCATGTTTTCATTTTGGAGGATTTTCATTATTTGTCCGCCTTCCCATAGGTTTTATTTACCTATAATAATTGGACGAATATTCCTAAAATCCTTTAATTCCATTTAT
>NZ_JXIQ01000163.1 GCF_000934845.1 Mesobacillus subterraneus | reverse complement strand
ATTCCCGTAATTTATAACGATGGAGGTTGTACTTCCAGGGATTGATAGATTTCGACCTGTTTCTTTGTGACCTCTCCAAGGATACGACCATGCTCTGGCGCTTCAAACAGCTCAATCGTATCGAGTTCATCCAACAATCCCTGTAACGTCCACTTCTCAAACAGGTTCGCTTCTTGCATTTTCTTCTTAACATAGGATAGATAAATAAGAGCAACAAATTCTACAAAAAGCTTCCCGTTGAGGGACAATTCAGATGAAACTTGTATTCTCCTGAAATTCAGTCTGTCTTTCAAGTTGCCAAATGCTTTCTCCACCACATCCTTGCTTCGGTAAATAGATAAGGCTGTGTAAGGGTCTTTCACTTCGTTGGAAAGCAATGCAAAATAGCCGTAATTTTTTGCTGCTGCAAGCATGGCTTCTTCCTTAGGCTCTATCTTGCGTCCTCGCTTGGGCGTTTCAGTGACCTCGAAATACTTGCTGTAGTCCTTCGCGCAGTAATCACGATGCCTTCCTTCCTTAAGATCGTTGTACAACCCTGTCAAATATTCATTCATGTCTGCTTGATCCTTGGCCGCTTTTTCAGGATTGTAGAACAGCAACAAGTAGGCTCGTCTCTTTTCCTTTAAGACATCCCCTTTGTAAGGACGCTCCTGCTCGTAATCCCATTCTATCGTCCTGCACACCCCATAAGCGCCAAACTGCGTTTGTAGGTTTGACCATAGCTTCAGATTTTCTCTCTCCTCGTCTAGGACGGTTTTCACATATTGAAGTCCCAGTTTAATACCGATAATAAATTTCTGATGGTTTTGATACAATGCGTTGATGTTATTTTTGCTGTAAAACCCACGGTCTAAGACGACCTTTACTTTCTTGTAACCCAGGATATCGAATTCCCTTACAAGTTGCTTCACCGTTGAGACATCTGAAATGTTCCCGGGAAGTTTACGGTAATAGAACGGAAGACCGGATTGTTCGCCAAACAGAAGAGCTAGATTAATTTGTGGCAGACGATCATGTTCTTTGTTCTTTCCCTTTTTTACCTGGCTTAGTATATCCGAATAACTCGAAATGGAGGTAGTATCGAAAGCCCAGTATTCCTGCTCGATCCGACGTTTTGCCTGCTTTTCGAAAAAAGACATACGTCCTTCTTCATCAATCGACTGGAATAGTTCGCTGCTTCTTTGGGAAGGAATATCATCAGAGTAAGGATGAATATGTAGCTTCTGCCAGTGAGAGAACCGACTCAGCGAGTTGTTCTCTTCAAGAATTAAGTAATAGGCGACAGAAAGAATTTGCCTATAGGTGTCAGGAAAACAGCCCTTGAGATCATCGAAAACGCCCGTGATCTTGCCAATTTCATCAAACAGATGACTTGCACCATAAAAACTTCTTTTCATTCTTGTGATCGGCAATGGACCGGGCTTTTTCGAACGTTCACCGATAGAAGATTCCCGCTTTTTGTAAGGTCGTGTGGGAACAATCTTTCCAGTAGTAGGGTCCACCTTTCCAATCAGTTTCCGCTTGGATCTGGATTGCTGTTTTTCCTTGTCCCAATAGGCTTTATTCTCGTAAGCATACGTAATCCCCGTTTGCTTGTTTGTATGATAAACAATCCCCATGTTATCCCCTCCCTTATCGTTACATATATTATAATGTATAACGATGTAAAAGTCAACAAAAAAACGCTGAATCTATTGGTATTTCAACGTTTTTAGGATATATAATCGTTATACATCTCGG
>NZ_JXIQ01000162.1 GCF_000934845.1 Mesobacillus subterraneus | reverse complement strand
ACGTAAGCGCTTTGAAAGAGGATATGTCGAATGTAAAAGTAGACGTAAGCACTTTGAAAGAGGATATGTCCCATTTACAAAATAGCGCTGATGTCGTGCAAGCCGATATTTCAGAGGTTAAGGTTACGGTTACTCAAATCCAAGCTGCGCAAGCCGAGGATGTTATTGGCATATTAAAAGTGAGTAAAAAGAAAACAGACTTTGAAGTTGATTATTTGAACAATCGATTAACTGAAATCGACAAGCGCCTTTATGTTTTAGAAAAGATGGGACAAAATTAAGCTGTATTAAAGTATAGTTACTAACCTCATGAACGAATCATTTGCAGAGTTACATAAAAATTTCAACTGCATTTTCGGAAATTTTCTTCTTAGTATTCCTCCCATAAAAAATTCATATTTCTCCAAGAAAAGACGTGATAGTAGGAATTACTTGTAGAATAAGGTTCCTATATGAGTTGAGGTGAAAGGGAATGAAAAAGCGCATAAGCTTAGTGATTTTCATTTTGTTCTTCCTAAACGCTTGTACCCACAGAGATGAACCATATTGGGGGTTGAGTGCTACTTTTACAAAGGATGGCATGACCCTATATGGAAAAGAGGACCGGTTTGGCATGACTAAAATGAACGGAGAAATGGATGAGCCAGAGTTTCCTGTAGAAAAAGGGAGACTATACAAATTATACTTTTTTGATAATAGCAAGGATTTAACTGGTAAAAAATACAAAATGGTTGGAACCCATAAAGATTCGAGTAAGACTATGGAACTTTATCAACAAGAAATTATGGGTAGGCAAAGTGAAGCAAAGTTTGGGCTTAACCAAAAGGGCCTTTGGAAGATTGTTATATTAATTGAAGATGAGGAATATAGCAGTTTCGTTGTAGAGGCAAGATAGTGAAACGCAACAAATCTAAGTGTCAGTAAGGATTGAGAGGGATTTGCTACTATAGCAAATCCTTCTTTAATATGGAATGGCAATTTGAATGGAGATATTTGCCCGTCCCAGCGAACAGGCTCCCTTTTAACGGATTTCCTAAAGAAGTATCCCATCCTCAAGGAACGGGAAGGGCTAAAGCCCAATGAGTAGGTGGGAGATGAATTTTGGTTGGCTTTAGCCAAAG
>NZ_JXIQ01000161.1 GCF_000934845.1 Mesobacillus subterraneus | reverse complement strand
TCAAAATAAATTTGTCCAGCACTAGCACATAGCCCAACGCTTAGGCAAGCCGTTTGCCGCTAACTCCTCAAGACGTTTATTCAGGGCTATTTAACATTTTTTCTCATTTCCTTACTTTGATGAACAAAACTTTTAAATAGTTAAACTCAGGAAAGTTGTGTGGGACAGCAAAATCCTCAGGTAACTGATGCTCTTCCAAAATCTTATAGCCAACATTCATTTCCTTAAATGCTTTATCAATAAATGATTTGAACTTCTTCATGTTAAAGCTCGCATTATTGGTTGATGCAATAATTAAACCGTCATCATTAGTAATTTTCAGCGTGTCTTTTATGAACTTCGGATAATCTTTAGCTGTACTAAAGGTCATTTTTTTTGTACGCGCAAAGCTTGGTGGATCCAAGACCACAATATCAAACTTCAAACCATGACGCTCTTCATATCGAAAATAATCAAAAACATTCATCACCTTAATATCCTGCGATTCAAAATTAATTCCATTAGCCGAAAATTGCTCGAGCGTTTTTGGTAAACTGCGCTTGGCTAAATCAACACTTGTCGTTTTTGCTGCTCCACCCAAAATCGCAGCTACTGAAAATGCTCCAGTATAGGAAAAAGTATTCAAGACCGTTTTGCCTTTTGCATACTTGTCACGCAAGGCTTTTCGAACATTTCTTTGATCCAAGAAAATTCCTGTCATGGCCCCATCGTTTAAATCAACGAAATAATTCATGCCATTCTCCTTTATCACCAATGGGAACTCACCTTTTTGACCTGACACAAAATCATCTTGATCCAAATATTGACCATTCGTATCAAATCGTAATTTTTCATAAATCCCGAGAGCATCTACGACTTCGTTTAGTGCTTGATAGATGTCTTTTCGGAACGAATAAATCCCCTCACTATACCAGCTCACCATATAAAAGCCGTTGAAGAAGTCGATCGTTATGCCACCAACCCCGTCTCCTTCCCCGTTAAAAACCCGGAAAGCATTGGTATCTTCTGAGGCAAAAAATCTATCCCGTTTCTCTACTGCTTCACGAATTTTCCTCTCAAAAAAAGAAACATCAATCTCTTCTTTTTCCTTACGAGTTAATACCCAGCCTATCCCTTTATTTTGTTTCCCATAGTAGCCGGTCCCTATAAAGGCCCCATTAAGATCCACTAAATATAATAAATTTCCTTCTTGCATAACCACTTCTGAATCTTTAATGGCATCTTTTACAAGTAATGGATATCCATTCTTGATATCTTTTACTGAATTTGATTTTAATGGTACTTTTACGACCTGTCTCATCGAGTCATCCTTACTATGTTTTGTCCTGATTATCCATATAAGAAACATAATATCACAATCCAAAATATTACACATCTTCCTATAGATTATGCTCCTAAGTATTGCAGCAATTCCACCATCATCAATTCCTGGCCTCTTAATTCTTACTCAAGGGCTTTATTGCATGATGATAGGTAACCTTTTCACTCCAATTTCAATATGTAGACAAAATACGCAAATGAAAAAATTTAGGTGGAGTTTGCCCTTTACCTTTAGGCGTTCAAAGAAGATATTTGACACAGAGAAACTCCAATTAGAAGTCCTTTTCTTTGTTATAAATCATCATTATTCTTTAGAGCCACAGGACAAAATTAAAATTGGGATAAAACAATTTGAAAATATTAGGATGTAGATGGAGCTGCTTAGGTGATTTTTCTAAAATCCCAGCGCGTCATTTCCTTTTTTTGTAAACGAGTACTAAAAAAGGACATGGCAATCCCGTCGTCAGTTTTTAGGTTTACAAAAATTGGTAATGATATGTAGATACTATTATGCAGATAGTCTTGTCCAACCTCGATAGAGTTGACCTGTTTCTTGAACGGACATATAAGCCAAGGTGTGTGCAGTTAAGATACATCGATCTACATGAGCCTCGACTGCTACACGTCCTCGTTTGTGAACTCTACGCATACTAAGCCCTTCTTTGGCCTGTGCGTTGACCCGTTCAATGGCCGTTCTTTCCGCATATTTGGTTTTAAACGATTGAAGATGTTGCGGAAATTCAGGATCTATTTGAGGAGATCGTGTTTGTTGAATTCGAACGGTTCTACCCGTTTGGGCTCCACTACAACATTGAATATGGCAAGCTTCCGTACAAGAAAGCCCATCTTGCTTATACTTTGGATCGAATACAGGACATGTCCAAACATATTGTTTTTTGGTTTCATCAAGTCCTTTTAATTTCAATTTATGCCCACTTAAACAATGTGGAACACCATACTTATCGAGTTTTGTCATCCCACGAGCATCTAATTTTTGTTCCTTTATTTTCAGTGGATTAATAGGCGACAGTAGTTTGGCTTGAAGAATATTTTTTGTTTGTTCCTGGTTCTCTTTATTTTGATAGATTCCATCTGCGCTTACGTATTGGACGTTTTTCAACCATTCTTCGGGAAGATCTTGAGCTACCTTTTCCAAAGTGGCCTTGAGAGTTGTGCCATCGTGATCGCCCCCTTTGAAAACACTTCTAGATAAAGGGAGTTCTGATTTGACACCGCACACTAGCGCTACTTTATGAGCAATGTAGGTGACGGTGTTACTTTTTCTCATGAGTCCAACATTGTCATCTGTAGGAATCTTAGGGCAGTCACATGGTTCGTTATGGCCACACTTACGAGTCGCATTTAAAGTGGCTTCAGCTTCGACATGTGTAGTATCGACTGCCAATTGTTCTTCTTCCTCTATGATTCCTTGTTTGATGTTAAACTGCACCATTCGTAGACGAGCCTTTTCCCATAATCCGTTTTCAATCATAATCTGATCGAATCGTTCAAAGGACTTAAGGCATGGAATATCAGAAAAACCACAAACTGTTCGAAAATCAGAGTTTCCTGCAACTTGAAGAGGGACACTCGTGACCATGACTTCTACATAGAGAAGTGGGGCCAAAAGAAACGATTTAAAAAGGGAATAAAAATCAATTCCTTTGCGTCCTTTGGAAGATTTCTTAGGTTGCGCATTCACTTCGTTCGGAAAGTGGGGGAATAAATCCACTTGAAATGGATCGGAATCCTTTTGGTTTCTCTGATCTGAATAGCGTTGGAACCGAGCGTTGAGATAGTCTTGTTCAATGGGAGCGAAAACTTCCTCCCAAGGGAAAGCAAGCGCCAATTTTACATAAGGAAGTTGGCGCAAAGAGGAGAAACTATCTTGCATAAATGAAAACGAGGGTTGAAGATAGATTACATTTAAATGAGGTTTTGGTATAATAGAAGTAGTCATAATGGACTCCTTTCGTGATAGTTGATTTGTCACTTCTATTTTACCAAAGGAACCTCATTATGGCTTTTCTTTTTGTCAAAATTAGCAAAGTTTCCGTTTCCCATAAAAGCCCTGTAAAAAATTAGGGTTCCAATAGTATAAAACAGCCGATTTTGCTTAAATTTCGCCCAAAATCGGATTTGACAAATTGAAAAGTATTCGTTCCACCCACAAGCAGTGGGAACACTTTTTAATTTAACATTAAAAAAGGTCAATACTGTCAAGGGTTAGGGATTTTTGTCCTGTGGCTCTTAATATAGCTTTTTAAATAAAAAAAGGAGTTCATCGTGAACTCCTTTTCAGCATTTTTCATATTGCAAAACTCATGACGACATTTTGCGGCATGTCTTCTTCTTCGTAAATGTCTTTTCCTAATCTCTCACAGGAAGGCATTTCGTAGGAAAAGCGTTGTACTGCTTCAGGAATGAATCCTTTAGCCTTCAAAGTTTCAAATACCTTTTGCATGGCATCATCCGTATCCAGGCACTTATCCGTTCCTTCATATTGAAAACAATCTACACATGTTTCCACGATATTTGTATCAATCCGCTCCTGGGTAAACACCAGTTTTGCTCCTGCCATTTTCTCCACTTCACGATTTTCCAGCTCTATAATCGTTGTTACGTTCATTATTGGCACCTCCGTTTAGATTACACTTTTTATTATAGTAAGCTGAAATCGAAACAAGTGGCTTTGTAAAATTAGTTCATTTTTTATTCACATATTTCATTCAAAAAGTTGTCAAAACTCCGTAATAGCAGGACTTCCGATACCCGTTCCGGGATTCCCATTCAGAAATGAAATCTAGGTAAAAAAGAACCAGCCTTACTTAGGCTGATTCCTGTAATGGTGCTATTCATTTAACCATGCCAATCCAATTGTACCTTGACCGGTATGTGTGCCGGCAACTGGACTGAATGTAGTCGTAGTAAAAGAAATACCTGAGAAACGCTGCTGTAATTCTGCCTTCCATTCATTCGCCAATTGCTGCACATTGCCATGAATGACACTGGCTTCCTTCACGTTATCAGATGCTTCGGCAAAAATTTGGAACAAGCGCTCTTTCACCTTTTTTTCTGTCCTGATTTTATCAAACAGAACAACCTTTCCATCATCAAACCTAACAATCAGCTTTAGTTTGATCAAGCTGCCGATGATCACTTGGGTAGTCGAGAGTCGTCCCCCTTTATGGAGCTGTTCCAAGCTTCCCGGAGCCATATACAAATTGGCCTTGTCCGGTAGCGTTCTTAAATAGGAAACGATTTCTGAATATGACTTGCCTTCCTTTTGAAGCTCAATCCCTTTTTCAACCATACGCCCAAACGGGAAAGAACCAATTTTTGAATCGATGACATCGACCTTGAAGTCTACCATGCTGGAAGCAGCTACCGATGATTGGTATGTTCCTGTAAGTTCACTTGAAGCATGAATTGCAATCGCATGCTTGTATTGCCGCTTGAGTTTCTTGTATAGTTCCACAAACTCACCGATCGCGGGCTGCGAAGTTTTTGGCAGGACTTTCGATGCTGAAAGCTTTGGATAAAAATCCTCTGCGGTAATATCAACACCTTCCAAATAGGATTCTTCCCCAAAAATAATGCTTAAAGGTACAACATATATATCGTTTTCTTTTATGAATGCTTCAGTTAGTGAAGCTGTACTATCGGTTACCCATGCAATGTTATTTAATGTTGTCATATTTTCTCCTGATCTCCGTTAAAAATATTGATGAATAAGCTTACCAATTCCATGATATATGAAATTTCCTTATAAAACTATTAATAATTTTTTAAGAATACGATTTATTTGTTTAAAAACATAAAAAGGTACTCACATTGACACATGTTTAAGCTAGGAGAAACATATTTCGTGCACCTTTACCATTCCCTTATTTCCTGCATTTTAATCTTTTTTTCTGCAATACAGGCTAAAAAATCTCAATTACTTTTGATTAATTCAAAAATATGAGAAAATAGAAGTGTACTAATTTTATGGGAGGCGGACAAAATGCCAAAAAATCTTCAGGATACTACTACATTACATAACGGAGTCAAGATGCCTTGGTTTGGTCTGGGCGTATTCAAAGTAAAGGAAGGCTCAGAGGTAGTTGATTCTGTAAAAGCAGCCCTTAAGCATGGTTATAAAAGCATTGATACAGCTGCGGTCTACAAGAATGAGGAAGGCGTAGGACAAGCGCTAAAAGAAGCTGGTGTTGCTCGTGAGGAGTTGTTTATCACGACAAAGGTGTGGAATTCAGATCAAGGTTATGAATCGACTCTTCAGGCTTTTGAGACTAGCATGGGAAAGCTGGGCCTCGACTATCTTGATCTTTATCTAATCCACTGGCCAGTTGCCGGCAAATATAAGGAAACATGGAAAGCTCTTGAAAAGCTTTATAAAGACGGCCGAGTCCGCGCAATTGGGGTAAGTAACTTCCATATTCACCATCTAAAAGATTTGATGGCGGATGCAGAAATTAAGCCAATGGTTAACCAGGTTGAATACCATCCGCATTTGGCTCAAACTGAATTGCTGGAATTTTGTAAAGCAGAAGGAATTCAAATGGAAGCGTGGTCTCCATTAAAACAAGGAGTACTATTGACGGAACCGACAATTGTTGAAATTGCCAAAAAGCATGACAAGTCACCAGCGCAGATCATCCTTCGCTGGGATTTACAAAATGGTGTTGTAACTATACCAAAATCGATTAAGGAGCATCGCATTATCGAAAATGCAGATATCTTTGATTTTGAACTTTCGTCCGAAGACATGGGACGTCTGAACAGCTTGAACAAAGATGATCGTATTGGTGCGGATCCTGATAATTTTGATTTTTAAATACGTTGGACGCAGAATTAATTTTCTGCGTCTTTTTTTTATAAAAAATTAATACCAAATAATGATACCTATAATTAATATCTGGTGCTAAAAATCACTTCTTTTTCCTACATCCCATGTTAAACTGCAAAAGAATACAGTCTGAAAGGGGTATTAGCATGAATTTCCCAGAACTTAAAATCGGTCATATGGTTACAAGTGTTCCAATTTTGCAGGGAGGAATGGGAGTAGGAATCTCACTGAGCGGATTAGCCTCTGCAGTAGCGAATGCAGGTGGGATCGGCATCATTTCCGGAACTGGGATTTCGACCGAGGAATTACGGATACAAATCAGGAGAGCCAGAGAGTTAATCCTGGGCAAAGGCTATATCGGCGTTAATGTCTTGTTTGCGATGAATGATTTTGCTGAAAAAATGAAAGCAGCATTAGATGAAAAAGTAGACTTCATTATCTCGGGTGCTGGAATCTCAAGGGATATGTATTCATGGGGCAAACAAGCTGGAATCCCGGTAATTTCCATTGTTTCCTCGGCAAAGCTGGCAAAAATTTCAGAACGTTTGGGTGCTGCTGCGGTGGTGGTCGAGGGCTTTGAGGCAGGTGGCCATCTTGGAACAGACAGACCCTTGTTTGAAATACTCCCCGAGATTGTCGAATCTGTATCGATTCCGGTAATTGCTGCCGGTGGAATCATGACTGGTGCTGATATTGCAAAGGCAATGTCGCTTGGAGCTTCTGGCGTCCAAATGGGCACAAGGTTTGTTGCCAGTGAAGAATGCGATGCTCCGCAAAGCTTTAAGGAAAAATACGTCTCCGCTGAAGAGAACGACCTACTGCTGGTAAAAACAACTGTGGGATTACACGGCCGCGCTATAGCAAATAATTTTACCAGGCTAATCACAACCTCCGATAAATTAAAAATCAAAAAATGCCGGGATTGCCTGAAAAATTGCTCCTATCAATTCTGCACACTAGACTCTCTGCTTACATCAGTAGCAGGAGATGTAGAGAATGGCCTCGTGTTTGCTGGTGCCAGGGTAGGAGAAATAAAAGAAATCCTTCCAGTAAGGAAAATAATTGAAAAATTAAGGCTCGAATATATATCATCCGCCTTTGCTTAAACAAATCCGTTGGGCACAGGGTTAGCTTTAATGAGCACACTGGGCATAGTCATCCTTATTGCTCTGAACCTGCGAACAATTAGACAGAATGCTTTGAAAGGAAAATAACCCTTTTCTCTATAAAGAAAGAGGGTTATTTCCTTCTATTAGTTTGTCTAACTCGTTTCTCATAGCTACAAAATCAGCATCACTGGTAATTATAGCGTGATTCCATGAGCTTAATTGCTTGAAAGAACCGTCTAAAAGATTAAATAGCCTTTGTTCGTTTGCTTCGAATAATAAAGGATATAAAATAAAGTCCTTGATGTTGCTCGTTACCAGGATACCTCCTCTGCTGTATGCAGCAAGAAGTTTTCTGCGCAGGATAATTAACCTTTTTGGGAAGCATTTCGAAATCAGTACCGATTACTATATTATATTTTGAACGAACATAAGCAGACATTACTCTAATATGGTGTTCAAGTTCAATGTTATAAACATTGTCAGGAATGACGATTTGGGTTTTCAATAATTCCCCGATATCTTCTTTTTCTGTGTCTCTTAAACCAAAAAATTGAACCTCTAACTCCCGTAAGACCTCGTTAGGAGTGTAGAGATTCACTTTTTGATTAAGAAGCTCATCCTTAACTTTAAGCCAAAATTGATTGGGTGCTGCTTTGTGTACTGCTTGTGCTCCTGGGTTGGTTTCATATCTAAATGTGTTGGTATCTAATACGTATATTACCTTATCTCCAAATACCGTCATCCATTAATCCTCTCTTGCTAACATTTCCAGCATAATATCTGCTGTTTTCATGTTATATATCTGCACATTTTTCTTATCCTGGATGAATTTATTCCAATTTGGATGGTTCTTGAACTGCTCAATCGGAATTTTCCACTTACCACTACCTTCTAATGTTTGGTAAGCTTCAATTTTCCCTTCAGAGCAATAACGTCTCACCATTTGTGGAGAATTAACTAACTTCAACAGAATAGCGCTACGAATTGGTTCATTCCCTTTTTTCCCGATAAAAATCCATTAGTCTATTGAACCAATGTCGAAACTTGTATAAGATTGATCTAGAGATGTTGGTAAGGAGACGATATTTTGGATAAAAAATTCTTGCTGAGGACATTTTCACTAGGAGCCCTTTTCCTGTTCACCTTCCTTGGAGCTGAAAAAATACGGTCCATTGATAACCCTACAGCTGAGGCGAGAGCTGATGAAGTGCCCAAAATCACCCGGACGCAAGCTCATGTGGTGACGAAGAATATAGACGATAAAAACCTGCTTAAGGAATTTACGAATAAGGAAGAAAAAATAATCATCGATGGGGTTCCCCATATCAGTCAGCTTCCCGAATTGCAGCGAGGCTGCGAAGTAACCAGCCTGAGCATGTTGCTGCAATACGAAGGGATAGCAACAGATAAGATGACATTGGCAAAAAAAATATATAAAATCCCCTTCCGCGACGCGAATTATGTCAGAGGCAATCCGTATGATGGATTTGTTGGCGACATTTATACTTTCAGCAAATCTGGTTATGGTGTTTATCATGGACCAGTTGCCAACCTTGCAGAAACCTTTCTTCCGGGCAAGATCAAAGATGTAACGGGACAACCATTTCAGGCAGTAACTGCGTTGCTTGACAGCGGTTCGCCGGTCTGGGTAATCATCAATTCGACGTTCGCTCCGCTTCCAGAATCCGAGTTCACCACCTGGAAAACCAATACTGGGGATGTTAAGATCACGTACAATGAGCACAGTGTAGTAATCGTTGGCTATGATGAAAATTATTTATACATCAATGACCCCCTCGGTAGCTCTGGTTATAAGCCAGTTTCGCGCAAAGCATTTGAACAGGCGTGGATTCAAATGGGGAGCCAGGCAATTGGCATTCAAAAGTAGCAGTTGTGAACTACTCCCACCACTTACCACCCTTACAGGTCGCTTGAAGTGGGGGCTTCTCGACTTATCGTTGCTTTTCCTAGCCAAC
>NZ_JXIQ01000160.1 GCF_000934845.1 Mesobacillus subterraneus | reverse complement strand
GTCTGAAACAGGTAGCTAAGAATCCCACTGACGTTAGACAGCTTGCGACTTTAGTCGTGGGAGTCTCAAATTGTGTTTAGGGTTTTTCTTCCCAATCAATCGAACCCGTTATTAATTAACTGCCCCTTAATCTAGGAATTATAAACTTCTACAAGCTTTTATTTCGAACTCCCGAATGGGACAAGAGAACCACATGGCTCACTTACAAACACGCTCCATGTGATTAGCTTACGCTATTGTCTTTTACTATCCTACCCATGCATCGGTATCATATCCCCTCACCTGCCAGTAGCCTTCGTGTACTTGATCGATAGCTTCGATTCTGACAAGCCATTTCACGGATTTATAGGCATACATTTTAGGAACAATCAGCCGGACGGGGCCTCCAAAATCTGACGGGATCAGCTCTCCATCCATGAGTACAGCGACCATTACATCATCCAAGACTGCCTGTTCAAGGGATAATGAGTCAGTATAGACACCGTCGCCCGAGTAAAATTTGAGATGGGAGGCATTCTCTTTCAGCTTTACTTTCTTCATGAGATCTTTCAGCAGGATGCCTTCATACGTGACATGAAGCACGGACCATCCAGTAACGCAGTGAAAATCACTGACCTGGACTGTCCTCTTCAATTTGACGAATTCTTCCCATGACAACGACACTGGTTCATCAACCAGTCCATCAATCGTAAAATTCCAATTTTCATTCGTAAAAACCGGTGTCTCCGTTACTGTATAAATACGGAATTTCCCTTCATACCCTCCGCCAATGGGAGGGGTGGATTGCGTGGCAGGAATCGGCATGGGTGAGAGTTCATTTGTGCTTTTCAGCGTCACCGATTTTAGTGTCGACCCTCCATCATCCGTCACTTGTTTCAGCCATTTATAAATGGATGGGCCCAAAATGATCGCAAGCAAAGTCACAATGCCGTATTTGAAAAACCCTCTGCGGCTGAAGGCATATAGATTTTTCTTTTTTTCTTGCAGTTGATCTGATTTTTTACGAAACCAGCTTGCCCTAGTCACTGAGTGGAAAAGGAGAACCGGCAGACCAATCCAGGTGAATACATCATGTATGATCAATGAAGCTTGAACGATTTCTTCAGGAAGACTCCTTTGAAAGGTTAGAACCGTACCGCTAATAATCCAGCCAATGATCAATCCAATAACCATCGCAAGATTCCGTTTCTTTCCTTGTTGTTTTTTTATGACTTTATAATGAAAGGCAAAATAGCGGAAATAAAGCAAAAGAAAGGCAACAGTTGCAAATCCGATCCAAATATGAGCATCCTTCAACATGACACGGTATAATGCCAATGGCCCTCTTAAAGAAGGAATGAAAAGCAAAATCCCACTTATGAATAAAAATAAGGTAGCATATCCATTCAGATGGTGAAGTCTTTTTAACCTTTTCCACATTTCGCTGCACCCACCTCTCGCTTATTCAGAAGCCTGAACCTAAAGCCTCTTCCTGTTCAGATAAAACTTTTTACACCGATTGCCCCGCATTGGTGCTGAACAAGGGGCACATGGACGGTTTTCTTGACCCATTCTAGAGCCGGTATAACCCTTCCTCTTTATCCGTTAATTCTTGGATTGTTTCTGCCGTAGAATTCACATTCACACCCCTTTTATTATCAGTGAACTACTCCCACCACTTACCACCCTTACTGGTCGCTTGAAGTGGGGGCTTCTCGACTTATCG
>NZ_JXIQ01000159.1 GCF_000934845.1 Mesobacillus subterraneus | reverse complement strand
ATTTTCATTATTTGTCCGCCTTCCCATAGGTTTTATTTACCTATAATAATTGGACGAATATTCCTAAAATCCTTTAATTCCATTTATACAGTTTGATTCTTGGATCCAGGATTCCATACGCCAGGTCAACCAGGAACAGCATTACGACCAGTACTGTACTGTAAAAAATCGTGGTTCCCATAATGACAGGATAGTCCCGCTGGTTGATGCTCTCGACAAAATACTTGCCCATGCCCGGAATTGCAAAAATTTTTTCGATTACGAAGGTTCCTGTCAAAATGCTTGCCGCCAGAGATCCCAAAATCGTCACTACTGGAAGCAAAGCATTTTTCAATGCATGCTTGAAGACAATTTTTACAGGAGAAAGCCCTTTTGCTTTCGCTGTCCTGATATAATCCTGGGTCAAAACCTCCAGCATACTCGCCCTCGTTAAACGGGCAATGATCGCCATGGGTCCGGTCGCAAGTGCCAGTGTAGGCAGGACCATATGCTTCGGACTTGTCCAGGTGGCAACGGGCAAGATCTGCCAGGTCACAGCAAGCTGCTGAATCAAAAGCGTGGCCATGACAAAGTTAGGAACGGAAATCCCGACCACCGCAATGGTCATAGCAAGATAATCAATAATGCCGTTATGCCGCAGGGCAGCGATGATCCCCAACAAAATACCTGAGAAGATAGCCACCATGAGCGTGACCATTCCCAGTTCAAACGAAACCGGAAACCCTCTGCCCAGCATTTCATTCACGGTTTGAGAAGATTTTTTAATAGATGGTCCAAAATCGAATGCAACAACCGATTGTAAATACAAGAAATATTGGACATAAAGCGGTTCATCCAAATGATAAAAACTTTCGAGGTTTTTTTGTACAGCTTCGCTTGTCGCCCGCTCCTCATTAAAGGGTGAACCAGGTATGGAATGCATCAAGAAAAAGGTCAATGTAATGATAACCAATAGAGTCAACGCCATCGAGCCTAGCCGTTTGATTATGTATGGCAGCATTATCTCACTTCCTTATTATGTTTTCATGTCAGCAGAAGACTTTGACGGTCTAAGCAAATGCTCAACCAGCACGGATAGCGAAAATACTGCTTACGAAAAAGTTGTTCTCATGGCTAATTCTGTCATCACAAGCATAGCTTGATAAGCTTCTAGAATATCCTTCGCCTGGAATCGGACAATGGTCGTACCGACTTCTATTTCGGTTCCTGGCATCAAATTAGCCCACTCTGCTTGCCCATAGTTAGCGAATTCGATGCGTAAAATCGGATTTTTCGGCGGAGTGAGCGGTTTCACATTGTCGATATTTTGAATAGCTTCTTCTGTCTTCTTGGCTAGCAGTTCCCCTGCTTTTAGAGGTGTCAACGATATTGCCGCCGATCTCGAAATCGATTCCTTTACAACGGCAGTGGTAATATTAGGATTCAAAGCTTCCGCTTCCCTTGCTGCTCCATCATCACCCGCAACCATAATAACCGGAACCCCAAAATAACCTGCTACATACGCATTAAATCCCAGTTCCCCAATTTGAACATCGTTGATCCACATATGGCGGACACCAAATATCATGGAATGTGACATTACACCGCTCATGGAAGCTCTGGCGTGATAGCCGACAAACATCGCTCCATTAAAACTGTCATTCAACCCCTGAACCATCGAGAACGGTTTCACATCACCAGTAATCAATTGGGTTTCAGGGTGAAGGTCCTCAATCAATAAATTATTCATTTTGGAATGACTATCATTGACGATGACTTCCTCGCATCCGGTTTCAAAAGCCTTTGTGATCACATAGTTCGCTTCCTGTGTCATGATTTTTCGGCCACGTTCATAATTAAGTTTAGATGAATCCACATGAGTATGGTCAACCAATCCAGTGATCCCTTCCATGTCCACAGATATGTATATTTTCATTTTTCAACCAACCTTCTAAAATATTTAATTATCTTAAAATTATAAATAATAAATCTATTAATCGCAACCTTTTCTCCCATTAATTGCTCGAATAGTATTTTTATAAATCTTGAATATGGTTGCTGAACTGCTTTTTCAAAATAATGGTATTTTAAAAAAAGAAGCACCAGAAATTGGCACTCCTCCATTCAAATATCTTCTTGTTCCACCAATTCAATGAAATGAGTCAGCACCCGTGCTGTCAATCCCCAGATTACCTTGCCATTTGCCCGATAAAAGTATTCGTCCATTGACCTGTTCTGCCAGTTGTAATTTTCTCCTCCGATAATCAAGTCAAATGGAAAGCCATCTTCAGGTTTGACCTGGTAATGAATCTTATAAGTAGCTGGCTGATTCTTTTTAAAAAAAGCTAGGGGAACTGTGAAGACCTCTCCTACCTCGGCTTGATTCGGCCTAATCGCTTCTGCGTTTTTAATCGTACCAACAAATGGGTAGATGATGGTACCAAAAGCTGACACCATAAAATCCAATGGAATCATATTGGTAATTTCGCTCTCTTTGATGCCCAGTTCCTCTGAAGTTTCCCTAGTAGCAGCTTTTTCAGGTTCCTCTCCTTTTTCAATCCTGCCACCTGGAAAACAAACCTCACCAGGCTGCCTTCTAAGTGTAAGTGCCCGTACTTCAAATAGGATATGAACCTCATTATTGATCTCCACCAACGGAAGCAGCACGGCGAATTTCATAAATTGTTCATGTCCCAATATGGAGGGTGTACGCCCCAATAAAGCATCTGAAATTTGTTGAATTTTCATTATTGGACAGCCTCTCTCCCCGAATAAGTATGTGCCTTTATTGTATTATGAAGAACCATTGAAAATAAAGGAAACGGCTCTTGTTATTTTGCATAGTAGGATCATGATTAGAAATTTGTACATTGGTTCGGTGAGTTTGAAAAATTCGGAAGCTGGTTAGCAAGATAGGTGAACTGGATTTTTAAAACTAGAAAAACAGGTAACAAATAACTCTGATAGGTGACCTTGGTGACCAAATACTGAAAAAATGCGGCCGCAATAACCCCTATTTTTTGAATAAATTTCCACATAATTGAAAAACAGGCTCCAAGAAGCCTCATTGGTGACCTCTATCTCCACACACTGGTAAAATGGTGCTCCAATAAGCTCTATTGGTGCCCTGAATCTCCACATACTGGTAAAATGGTGCTCCAATAAGCCCTATTGGTGCTCCTAATCTCCACATATTGGATAATCGTTGTCCCAATAAGCTCTATTGGTGCTCCGAATCTCCACATACTGGTAAATCTTAGTCCCAATCAGCCCTATTGGTGTTACGAATCTCCACATATTGGATAATCGTAGTCCCAATCAGCTCTTTTGGTGCTCCGAATCTCCATATACTGGTAAATCATAGTCCCAATAAGCCCTATTGGTGCTCCGAATCTCCACATATTGGATAATCGCAGTCCCAATAAGCTCTATTGG
>NZ_JXIQ01000158.1 GCF_000934845.1 Mesobacillus subterraneus | reverse complement strand
ACGGGCAGATGTTTCCCTTTTATGTACCCTCATCCTCGCATCCGCTCTTTCACGGGCAGATGTTTCCCTTTTATGTGCCCGTAAACCCTCCATTTCTTGATCAAATGGCTCATGTGATGCACTTTCGTCAACCTTGTTCTCCCAACCAAAATGAAACCAAAACAATTTGGCAAAATAATCATAATAGAAAACGCTTGCATTTTTCCGGATTCATATTATAATACTTGTATACAAGTATACTTGATTAACCAGGAAGGTGAGGAAATGAACGAAAACAATGAATTTCTTTATCCTCAAAAATGGCTTTCGAAGTCGTCGACCGGCGATCGTGTTGCAAGTGAGCTGAGAATGCAGATTATTTCAGGGAAGATTGAAAGCGGTGCCACTCTTACGGAAAACAAGTTGGCTGCGGACTTTGGGGTCAGCCGTTCACCCATTCGTGAAGCGCTGAAAATTCTTGCCGCAGAAAACTTGATTCGTCTGGAGAGAATGGGCGCGGTCGTCATCGGTTTAACCGAAAAGGATGTGGAAGAGATTTATGACGTCCGCTTATTGATTGAATCATTTGTTTTTGAACGGCTGATAAAAATAGATACAAAAAATCTCGTCACTGAGCTGAGCAAAATTCTCGAAATGATGAAAATTGCCATTAAGTACATGGATGCAGATGAATTCAGTCTTCAGGACGTGCTCTTCCACGAAACCATTATCCGCACCATTGACCATTCCTATATCAAAATGATTTGGGATAACACGAAACCGGTAATGGAAGCGTTCATTCTTTTATCCATGCGCACAAGGATTAACGAAAAATACGAGGATTTCGAACGCATTCTCGAGAATCACGAACTTTATATTGAAGCTATCAAAACAAAGAATCGCGAGCTTATGATTAAATCCTTACACCAAAATTTTGATGATGTTCAAGGTAAAGTAGATGACCTTTGGATATCGCAGCAAACGCTTTCCAAGGGAGTTGAAAAAAATGAGTGAATATATGTTGGGAGTCGATATCGGCACGACAAGCACCAAGGCCGTCCTTTTCAGTGAAAAAGGCGAGGTCATTCAGCAGGAGAATGTCGGCTATCCGCTTCACACGCCGGATATTTCCACAGCCGAACAGGACCCAGTAGAGATTTACATGGCAGTCCTGACTGTGATCACAAAAATTATGAAACCCCATCAGCAAAAAAAGCTAGCGTTCATTTCCTTCAGCAGCGCGATGCACGGTGTCATTGCGATCGATGAAAACGACGAGCCACTAACACCATGCATCACATGGGCGGATAACCGCAGTGAAGCATGGGCGCACAAAATCAAAGCGGAGCTGAATGGGCATGAAATCTACAAGCGGACGGGAACTCCGATCCATCCAATGTCGCCGTTAAGCAAGATCACCTGGCTTGTGAACGAGCGTCCTGAAATCGCCGCAAAAGCGAAAAAATACATTGGCATCAAGGAATTCATTTTTAAAAAGTTCTTTGATGAATACGTCGTTGACCATTCGCTTGCATCTGCAATGGGGATGATGAATTTTCAAAAGCTTGATTGGGATGAAGAGGCGCTTCAAATTGCGGGAATCAATAAAAATCAATTATCGGAGCTTGTCTCAACAACAAAGATCTTTACAGGTATAAATCCAGAGATCGCCAAGCAACTCGGGATCAACCCGCAAACTCCTTTCGTGATCGGCGCGAGTGACGGTGTTCTTTCTAACCTCGGCGTAAATGCGATTGGCAAGGGAGAAATCGCAGTGACAATCGGAACAAGCGGTGCGATCCGCACGATTATCGATCAGCCGCAAACCGATGAAAAAGGGAGGATTTTCTGTTACGCATTAACGGAAAATCACTGGGTGATCGGAGGACCGGTCAATAATGGCGGGATGGTTCTTCGCTGGATTAGAGATGAATTTGCTGCATCCGAAGTGGAGACGGCAAAACGCTTAGGAATCGACCCTTACAATGTGTTAACGAAAATCGCAGAACGTGTAAGACCTGGTTCAGAAGGGTTGCTGTTCCATCCATACCTCGCAGGTGAGCGAGCTCCTCTATGGAATCCGGATGTCCGCGGATCATTCTTTGGACTAACGATGTCCCATAAAAAAGAGCATATGATCCGTGCAGCATTAGAGGGGGTTATTTTTAACCTTTACACAGTCTTCTTGGCACTTACTGAAGCAATGGAGACTCCAGTAACAAGAATCCAGGCTACCGGCGGCTTCGCACGATCGGATCTATGGCGCCAGATGATGTCCGACATATTCGATCTTGAGGTGGTCGTGCCTGAAAGCTATGAGAGCTCCTGCCTTGGCGCCTGCATCCTCGGGCTTTATGCCACTGGAAAAATCGATTCCTTTGAAGTTGCTTCTGAAATGATTGGCAGCACTCACAAGCATACACCAGATGAAGATGCCGCAAAGGAATACAGGCAGCTTGTACCGATTTTTATCAGCTTATCGCGAGCTTTGGAGGATGATTATTCAAAAATTGCTAACTATCAACGAAGCTTGATTAAATAAGGGGGATCTGATCCCCGCACAAAATTGTTAACGCTTCATTCATGAAAAAAACAATTAGACATCTTAGGGGGAATTACAATGCCATTGGTAATTGTAGCAATTGGTATCTTAGCATTACTATTATTAATCATGGGAGTGAACTACTCCCACCACTTACCACCCTTACAGGTCGCTTGAAGTGGGGGCTTCTCGACTTATCGTTGCT
>NZ_JXIQ01000157.1 GCF_000934845.1 Mesobacillus subterraneus | reverse complement strand
TGAAATCCACGTATTTTTATTCAAAATGAATGTTTTTATACAATAAAACGGATGAATAGGAAGCATTCTCACATAATTATACGCTAAAAAAATTTTATCGGACAGACTCATAGGCGCTGGAGCTAGAAAATTCCCAGAGTGAATTTTATACTTTTGTATCAAAATAGAAATTCATTTTCATTGTAGATGGTGGCTACGGATTCGTAGCCATGGTGGTTTCTTATTCTTCTAAAAAACTATTTATGCTGATACAAACTATGCTTTTCGTTTCCCTGCTTGCTGATCGAGATGATAGATATACGAAAAAACCTCGGCCACTGCTTGGTACAGTTCCTCTGGTATTCTGTCATTCAATTCCAGTTGCGATAATACTTCTACCAAGGATGGGTCCTCCTGGATGGGGATATCTTGCTCTTTTGCTTTTTCGATGATCTGCTGAGCAACCAGACCCTTGCCCTTTGCTACCACTTTTGGGGCTTCTGCACTATCGGCGTTATACCCTAAGGCCACTGCTGTCTTTCTTGTATACTTAGGAGTTTTCATATTTTTATATCCACCCCGTTATATTCATTTTGCTCATATAATTTTGCTAGACTGCGTTCAGTCCGTTCCGCTTTCCCTTGTCCAGGCATATGAAAATGAACAGCAGACAGTTGATAATTCAATTTAGTCAATTTTTTTTTCAATACTGGTGTCATTTGTTCGGCCAGTTTTTTAAGCTCGGGGTGATCATTAAAAACCTGAATGCTCATGACTCGATTCTGAACCTGCATATCGATAATAATATCGTCAAGATGCTGTAGATTTAGATAAAAGAGGACACGGCAGAAATCAGCGTCTATTTTGCCATTCTCCGTCCTTTTCCCGCTCCACTGCATCGAGAGTTCGCTTGTCTTGCCTCCCTGAATAAAAGGGACCTGGACTACGAGCTGCTGAATTGGACCTGATTCCTGCGACAGCAGCTGAAAGCCTGTAAGTTTATTTACCAACGGCTCTGCAGCCTCTTTGACAGCCAGCGGAGGATCTTCATGCAACAAGCGGAGGGTCAGTGATTTAAGTGTATCTGGTACTTGTACTTTGCCCTGCTCTCCTCCCTTTAAGACTTCACTTAGATGATGTTCAAACGAGAGGCCAAGAGCAGAAAGGAATCCCTTTATTTTTGTATCGGACAAAAGGGAGATTCCCTCTTCCTGAAGAGCAAGCGCTGGCTCTGCATGGACAGCTGCTTCTGCTACCAGCTGCGCATGGAGAGCCCCTATACTCGCTTGCTGCTGTTTTCCTGCAGCCTCTAACAGCTTTAAGCCTGCTTGACCCCAGTCTGCCTCCCCAGCAAGTAGGAGGGGCAGGGAGTCGCTGACATTCGAGTGTGATAATAGCTGTTTAAAGGCAAGGAGTCCTGTTTGCAAATTCGTGTCCTTGCCATTAGTCCTGTCAAAAATGAACGCAAGTGAGTCTGCGACGACATCGACAGAAAAGGGGGTTTTGGGGCTGAAACTTGCCATTAGCTGACGTGCGGAAGCACCGTTTCCCTTCTCGATGAGCGTTAAGACTGTTTTTACAAATCTCCATCCTTCTGGCAGGTTTTCTTCTGTTCCATCGAGATTTTGAAGAATTGATACCAGCTGCTGTAAAACATTGTTTTCACTGCTTTTCACCGGAATCGCTCCGTACTGTTGAAGCAAATCCAAAGCGGCTTCGCTCCGTTTGCCATTGCTGCCGAGCCATATTGAAGCAAGATGGTTCAATACGGCTGCAGAGGAACTATTCCTGTTTGCTGGCAGCATCTCATCCAATAGTTTTTTCAGGCTTGCAACCGTCTCTGTTTCTTCTGCTGCCTCCAAAGACTTTCCAAGCTGCTCCATTAGCATTACGAGGGACTGTTCCTTCGTGGTTGTATAAAGTGCCTCAAATACAGTCTTGGTTACAGGCATGCCCCTTGTCAGCAGCATCTTGATCGCATCCTGACCAGCAGTCCTGGATTCAACCGTTTTTAACCATTCGGATGAGAGTTTAAGAAGCTCACCATTGACTGGAAGCTGTTCCTTGATAAAAAAACGGACTAGATCCAGATTTTCTTTAGTCGGCTGCAATCCTAATTCCGATAGGATTCTCGTCATGCTTCCGTGCTGGTCCTTCTCATTCGCACTTGAACTGATCAGCTTTAAGTGGATCTTTCCTTCTCCAGGCTGAACCTGGAACCAGTAACGTTCATTAGCTGATAACGGCACTTCTAATTGGGCGACCACTTTTTGGCTTCCGATTAGCACCTCTGCTATGTGCTCAGGGTAAAGCTTGATGATTTTCCCATTGATGAGTTGTCCTGGGCGGAATTCGGTCATTTGGGTCTGCTTTGCTGTCTTTTCGGTAAATAAACTTTTAAGCTTTCCTGTTTCCATGGTTCACCCGCTTTGCCAAGTCTGCTGAATACACTCTCTTACGGGAGCGAAGGTTTTCCGATGATGGTCTGTTACCCCGTGTTCTTTCAGGGCAGTCAGGTGCGCAGCGGTTCCATAACCCATATTAGCCTGAAAGCCATATTGCGGGTATCGGTCATCCAGCTCCATCATCAGCCGATCACGAGTTACTTTTGCAATGACCGAAGCAGCGGCTATGGAAACGCTTCTGGCATCCCCTTTGATTAATGCTTCAAATGGATAAGGTGTTTCAAGCTTGACTGCATCAATCAACAGAAAATCAGGAAGGATTTTCAATTGGGCTGTCGCTTGGAGCATTGCTTTTTTACTTGCCTCAAGAATATTGATTTCATCAATTTCGGCTGCTTCGATGATTCCGACTCCGACAGAAAGAGCCTGGTTATGAATGATGTCAAAAAATTCTTCCCTTTTCGCTTTTGACAGTTTCTTAGAATCATTGAGACCTGGAAGATAAAAATCCTCCGGCAAAATGACCGCACCAGCAACAACCGGACCGGCTAACGGTCCGCGGCCGGCTTCATCGATTCCGGCGATGAGCTTGAAACCCTCGGACCAATACTTTCTTTCAAACAAAGTCATCTCAACAAATTGTCTGCGGGCATGTTCTTTTTGCACTTCTTGCTTTTCCCACTTTGCGATGAGTTTTTGAACACCATTGCGGTTGTCAGTTCTCCATTTCTCAATAAATTCTCTATCGACTTTCTTATTGCTGAATAGCAGCCGATCAATTTCGGCAATTGTCCAATTATTCATATCCTTTTTCCCCTAATTATGTCTATAGTATGTATCGGCAAGAAAAAGATAAAATAAAGGACCTGAAATCAGGACCTTTATTTTCCAATTTATTTATCTGTTGCTTCATCACGCAACAAGTCACGTGGTCGTTCAAAAGAAAGAGGACCTAATTTTTCCGTGCGTATTTCCCTGATTACTAGTTCTGCGACTTTGTCGTAGTCAACAAACCCGCCAGGCATTCTGCAACCCCGGAGATCGCCAATCTCATCAAACAGTTCGACGATATCCTCAGGGAATGCGGAAAGCTTGTATCTTTCCTGAAGACGATCAGGATAATGCTTTTCCAAGAACCTTAAAGCATATACAGCCAAATCTTGAAGATTAAGGATTGTATCTTTAATGGCCCCTGTTATCGCGAGCTTGGTTCCCACTTCCTGATCCTCAAACTTTGGCCAGAGGATCCCCGGAGTATCAAGAAGTTCAAGTTCTTTTCCAACCTTGATCCATTGCTGAGCTTTCGTTACCCCCGGCTTGTTTCCGGTCTGGGCGATATTTTTCCCAGCTAGACGATTGATCAAAGTTGATTTCCCTGCGTTCGGAATACCGATAATCATCGCTCGAATTGCTCTTGGCTTGATCCCTCTAGATTTTAAGCGGTCCAGTTTATCCTTAAGCAGCACTTTTGATTCCTGGACAATTTGCTTTAAGCCCGTCCCGGCTTGTGAATTGATTGCTAGTGCAGTAACCCCTTTTTGCCGATAGTAGCGCAGCCACTCCTCGGTGACTGCTTTGTCGGCCATATCCGCCTTGTTCAATAAAACGATCCTTGGTTTATGCTGGATGATTTCCTCAATCATCGGATTTCTCGATGAGTACGGAATTCTCGCATCTACCAGCTCAAATATGACATCGACTAGCTTTAATTTTTCCGTGACTTCTCTGCGTGCCTTCGCCATATGGCCTGGGAACCATTGGATTGTCAAAGCAGCCACCTCCTATCTGTTTGCATCTTGATGATCCAAGGACTAATCGATTGTACGGAAGTCCTTAATTGGCCAGTAAATGATATTTGTTTGTCCCAAGACCTTTTCGAATGGAACAGTGCCGATATGACGGCTGTCCTTGCTGAAACGGCGATTATCGCCCATAACGAAAAGATGCCCTTCAGGGACTGTTGCCGTGCCAATCTTTTCTTCTAGCGTGAAAGGGTCCGTCAGCGGTCCATCAATTACCTCTTTTTTATATTCTTCCAAGTATGGTTCTTCGAATGCTTTGCCATTTACATAAAGCGTGTCATTTTTATATTCTATCCTATCACCAGGAAGGCCGATCACTCTTTTTATGTAATCTTTGTTCTCGGGTGCATGAAAAACGATGATATCAAATCTTTCAGGCTCTCCGATTTTATAGCTTAGCTTATTAACAATCATCCGATCCTGGTCATGCAGGGTCGGCATCATCGATAATCCATCCACGACAATGGGTGCAAATAAAAAGTATCGGATGACTGCTGCTAGTAAGACAGCGATCAGAAGCGCTTTCGTCCATTCCCATAGTTCGTTTTTCTTGTTTTCGGCCATTCTTTTCCCACCATTCCTAAATAAAAGTAGTTTAAGTACATAGCTTTATTTTACATAAGTCAGTCACGATAAACACGATGGGTGATGATTTTTTAAAAAAATTTTTTATAATGAAAAAGGAGCTTAGCTAGGTAGCAAGCTCCTTTTTGACATTCATTCTTATCGAATTTCCTTGATCCGGGCTTTTTTACCACGCAGGTTACGCAGGTAGTAAAGTTTTGCACGGCGAACTTTACCGCGGCGGATTACTTCAAGCTTCGCAATTTTCGGTGTGTGGACAGGGAAAGTACGCTCAACGCCTACTCCGTAAGAAACCTTACGGACTGTAAAAGTTTCACTGATTCCACCACCACGACGCTTAATCACTACACCTTCAAACAACTGGATACGTTCGCGAGTTCCCTCAACTATCTTAACGTGAACACGTACCGTGTCACCAGGACGGAAAGATGGAAGATCTGTGCGAAGTTGTGCTTTTGTGATTTCTTCGATTAATTGTTGCATCGTTTTCAACTCCTCCCACGAATGCTCTTGCACAGTTTCATTGCAGCGGAACATTGTTATAAGCGGCATATAGCACGTTTGCTTTTGGCCACAAGAAGTATCTTACCATAAATAGGAGCTAACTGCAATACTATTCATTAACGTTAATCAGCTTATCGAGCCATTTTTTTTGCTGATCCGTCAAGTTTGCGTTTTCGAGTAAATCCGGCCTGCGGTTCAGCGTCCTTCTCATGCTTTCCTTCATCCGCCAGTCTTCGATCAACTTATGATTTCCGGAGACGAGCACTTCAGGTACCTTCATTCCCCGGAAATCTGCCGGTCTAGTATAGTGCGGGTGCTCAAGCAGGCCTGTGCTGAAGGAATCCTGGAGATGGGACTGTTCACTGCCCAGTACACCGGGAAGCAAGCGAACAACGCTGTCAATTACGACCATTGCCCCAAGCTCGCCGCCTGTGAGGACATAATCTCCGATCGAAATTTCATCGGTAATGATGTGCTCACGAATTCTTTCATCATATCCCTCATAATGTCCGCAGATGAAAATCAAATGTTCTTCCTGTGCTAGCTGTTCGGCCTTTTTCTGTGTATACCTTTCCCCCTGGGGACACATAAGAATGACTCTTGGTGGAGTGCTTTTTGCCTGTTCTGTTAAATATGTCACCGCATCGAAAATTGGCTGGGGCTTTAATACCATGCCAGCTCCGCCGCCATATGGATAGTCATCGACTGTCTGGTGCTTGTCATTTGCAAACTCTCTGAAATTGATGATATTGTACTGCACCGCTCCTTTTTCAGAAGCCTTTTTCAAAATGGAGTGGCCCAATACACCCTCGAACATTTCCGGAAAAATAGACAGAACATCGATGTTCATCATCATAGAAGCCCTTCCATCGGCTCAATCACAATAATCTTTTCCTTGACGTCTACCTTTTTCACAACGTTTTCTATATACGGGATCAGGATTTCCTTGCTCTTCTCTCCTTTAACGACCCAAACATCGTTTGCACCTGGGGTGAGAATCTCGATTACTTTGCCGAGTTCTTCACCGGATGTCGTCATCATCGTGCAGCCGATAATATCCTGAAAATAGAACTCGTCTTCCGCCAATTCACCGCGCTGTGTCTCAGGAACTTTGAGAATCCCACCCCTTAATCTTTCAACCTGATTAACATTATCCAAACCTTCAAATGTCAGCAAATTGAAATTTTTATGGGTTCTGTGGGTTTTTATAATCAATTCCTCCGGATCCTTACAACCTGGCATGAATAAAAATAGCGAATTTCCAATTTTAAAGCGCTCCTCTGGAAAGTCCGTCCTCGAGATCACTCTTACCTCGCCACGGATTCCATGAGTGTTGACGATTTTTCCGACATTAAAAAACTTCTCCATCTTTCCTATCACCTCTCGCGTATTTCGGTTACAATGCCATCTTTTACAATTATCGTCTTTCCTAATGTTTCCCATTGATCACCGATATTCACTTCAACAATCCCTTGAAGCTCTGTTTCTTTCCATTCACTCCCTAGCGGAAGAATATGTAATTGATCTATTTGAAAATCCAGGAGCTTGATTTTTTCCTGATGGGTTTTTATTTTTTGCTCAAAATGCTTTTTCAGTGTTTCAGGCGAAAACTGCTTTGATTTTTCAAGCTTCTTACGTTCAAATCTCAGTTGATCGCATTCTTTCTGGAGCTGAAGCTTTTTGGAATGGTATTTACGGTGGATTTTTTCTTTGCTTTCTTCTGTCAGTACCTGCTTGACAACGATCGTTTGCAGCACCTTCAAAGCTTTCCCTCCTTAAAGCCCACCTGTTCACAGCACTCTTCCAGGTGCTTAACACAGATAACCATCATCCTTACTATATCGTGTATCTATTATACCTTAACTTCTGAACAAAGAACAAAAAGCGCAAGCGCCTCGAACAGCCCCGACAAGCGCTGGAGGGCCGACCAGTGAAGTCGTTC
>NZ_JXIQ01000156.1 GCF_000934845.1 Mesobacillus subterraneus | reverse complement strand
CACATCCTAATACTGAATTATCAAAGTTCATCAATGCTTACAAAAGTGCTAGTTCGCGATTAATCAAAAAAGATTTTCCCAAGGTTAGAAAAAAACTGTGGAAAGAAATGTTTTGGTCAATAAGTTTTTGCTTACTAACTACTGGCGGTTCTCCCATCAATGTAGTTAAAAAATACATTGAAATTCAAGGAATGAAGTGAGGTGAAAACAATGTTAGTCAACAAGGCATACAAATTCCGTATCTATCCAACCAAAGAACAAGAAATCCTAATTGCTAAAACCATCGGATGCAGTCGTTTCGTATTCAATCGGTTTTTAGGGCAATGGAACGATACATACAAAGAAACAGGCAAAGGATTAACCTATAATTCTTGTTCTGCTGAATTAACAAAATGGAAAAAGGATTTAGTATGGCTAAAAGAGGTGGATAGTGTTGCGCTGCAATCATCGCTTAAAAACTTAGCAGATTCATATAACCGTTTCTTTAAAAAGCAAAACAAAGCGCCCAGGTTTAAGTCTAAAAAGAATAAGGTACAATCCTACACGACTAAAGAAACAAATAATAACATTGCCATTGTAGACAGCAAAATCAAATTGCCTAAACTTGGTCTTGTTCGCTTTGCAAAAAGCCGTGAGGTGAATGGGCGCATTCTGAGCGCAACCGTCAGACGAAATCCGAGTGGCAAATACTTTGTATCCATTCTAACCGAAACAGAAGTACACCCATTGGAGAAAACTGAATCATCCATCGGTATAGACTTAGGCATCACTGACTTTGCTATTCTTTCTGATGGTCGCAAGATTGACAATAATAAGATCACATCAAAAATGGAAAAGAAACTAAAACGTGAACAGCGAAAACTTTCAAGACGTGCGTTAAATGCTAAAAACAATGGTATTAACCTTCTTGATGCAAAAAACTATCAGAAGCAAAAACGTAAAGTTGCTAGATTACACGAAAGAGTCATGAACCAACGTGACGATTTCCTTAATAAGTTAAGTACAGAAATAATCAAAAACCACGATATTGTCTGTATCGAAGACTTGAATACCAAAGGAATGTTACGCAATCATAAGCTTGCAAAATCAATCTCTGATGTATCATGGTCTGCTTTTGTATCGAAATTAGAATACAAAGCGAAATGGTACGGTAAAACAATCGTGAAAATAAGCAGATGGTTTCCGTCTAGTCAGATATGTTCCGATTGTGGACATCAAGATGGCAAGAAATCTCTTGAAATAAGAGATTGGACTTGTCCTGTTTGCCATGAGCATCACGATAGAGATATAAATGCCAGTAAAAATATCCTAGCCGAAGGCTTAAGAACCTTAGTTTTGGCTTAAACAAAATATAGAACCGTAGGAATCTACGGGGATAGCTTGGTCAATAAGAGAAACCTCTGTTGGCAAAGAAATATGTCAACAAGTACGCTCTGTTCCCAAGAATCTCCCACTTCAACTAGACCGTAAGGTCAGTAAGTGGGGGTAGTTCAA
>NZ_JXIQ01000019.1 GCF_000934845.1 Mesobacillus subterraneus | reverse complement strand
AGGTAATTACTTTTTTGGCTCTTAAAGATGAAAATTATTAAACTGAAAATTGTGACATTATTTATGCAACACTAGTGGTACTGAATAGATGTAAAAAAGGAGAAAAATAGGATGAAGGCGAAATACGTAGTACATTTTGTTGCGGTAGCTAGTTTGTTCATTTTTGCTCTAGTTATCGTTGCTGTGCCAGCTTTTGCTTCCACTGGGAATCAAGAGGAAGCGATTAATGAAAAATACGGCCTTCCGATTGTTGTATATGGTGAAGCTCTCACTGAAAAACAAAAAGAAGAGGTTCGGGATCTGCTGGATGTAACAGATCCAACGAAAGTAAAAGAAATAATCGTCACCGGAAAAGACCTAGTGAACTATATTGACGGTGACGAGCATTCTAACATGTACTCATCAGCAAAAATCACCAGGAAGGATCCAGGAGAGGGTCTCGTTATTAACCAGGTTACACCAGAAAATATTACAGAGGTAACGGATGAAATGTATGCGAACGCCCTGTTAACAGCTGGAGTGGAAGATGCAGTCGTAGACGTGGTTTCCCCGGTGAAAGTTACTGGACATTCAGCGCTAGTCGGAATTTACAAGGCATATGATGAAGGGGACGGAACCGCACTCAATAAGGACCGCACAGAAGTAGCGAATCAGGAATTGAACTTGGCGACAAACCTTGTGAAAAAAGACGGCCTTGATCAGGATAAAGTCAGCGAACTCCTGACAGAAATCAAGAAAGATATTGCCGAGCAAAATCCAGCAACCAAAGAGGAAATCGAAAAAATAATTGATGAAAAGTTAAAAACTCTTGAAATTCAACTTAGCCCTGAAGACAGGCAGTTACTTGTCGATCTGTTCAATAAAATGCGCGACCTAAACATAAACTTTGACAATGTGAAAAGCCAATTAGAAACCATTTCGGGCGATATCCAGAAAAGGATTGAGGAAGCTGTAGGCGACAAAGGATTTCTGGAATCCGTCTCCAACTTCTTTAAGGAACTTATTAACAGCATCAAAAACCTTTTTTCATAAACCGTTTGGTTGTTGAAGCAATAAAGTTTGGCTAACTGTCGTAACAAAGAATAAAGGAGCCATCGCATTATACACAAGAATGGGATTTGAAATAGAGGGAACGAAGAAGGGTTCAATGTTCAAGGATGGACAATTTTTCGACGAGTATTATATGTCGAGGATCCTTTAGGCGTGAGATCTTTCATGATTTTAGCTGAATGACGCCAGGCACTCCAATGATCCCCATTTTGAGGCGATCCGCAAAATTAGGTCACCAATAGGCATCATTGGTGCCTATTTTTACGGAAATCCGTTAAAATAAATACCGACAGATTTTGTCGGATCAAGAGATTATCCCTGATCCCGTGCTTCCCATTCTTCCCTTAATAACCCCATTTTGATTGAATCATAGTATTTTCCGTTGTAAAGGCGGCACTTTCTGATTCTTGCCTCTTCCACCATTCCTAATTTTTTGCCGACAGTCAACATTCTGGCGTTTCCAGACCATGTGGTAAAGCCTATCCGGGGAATGGGGAAGGTGTCAAACAGATGTTGAATCCATACTATAAGCGCATCCGTTCCATATCCTCCATTCCAGAATTCAGGGAGATAGATGACGATTCCGAATTCAAGCCACTGTGAAGATTCGTGTTCCCAATAGTAAGTGACCATACCAATTATTTCATTATCCACTTTTATTAGGTATTTTCGGTCGTAACCCTGGTGTATCAAATTGCTCATTTGATCCCTGAATTTTTCATATTCAATATGTCTCAACGGATAATAAGGAGCATCCCATTTTTTCCATTCCGGATGTTCATCATTATAGATGAGGCTCCACCATTTTTCTAAATCATCCTCTTTCACTTTGCATAGGACAACCTGTTCTCCTGGTAATAAATCAGGACTTTGCATGAATTGGTACCTCCTTCATCGAAATGAGGCTAGCCTTATCCTTATATAATTCTCTATTATTCTATTATTTCCTCTAGCAGCTTCAAAATACAATAAAAGTTGCAAAATTTCCACAAAAAAAAGACGCTATGTTAGCGCCACTTTAGTTCATTGCTTCATCATCTATAAAGGCATTTTTCTCATTAACTGCAAAGAAATTGAGTCCAGCGGCGATTGCGAAAGCTCCACCAAGTAATACAAATGTAGTAATCATTAATAATCGCTCCTGTCATCATTTTGTTACTTATATTATTCCCCCTTATAAAACTAGTAAACCTAATAATACAAATAATGGACAAAAAGTAAATAGGAACTTTAAAAAATTATATAAAAAGATTGATTTTTGTTAAATAATCCCTTTATAATAAAAAAGCTGTGTGAATTTCAATTCAAAACCGCGTATATATAGAATGAAGGGGAGTAGTGAAATGAAAAAGTTTTGGATTTTCCTAGCTGCAATTGCCTTTGCACTTGGATTGGCAGCTTGTTCGGCGGACAAAGAGGTGCAACCAGGAAATACAGCAACAGAAAAAGCCGAAAAACCGGCAGAAAACCCTAAGAGTACTTTATTCAGATTCTACATGAGCATTGTCAACACAATCAATCAGGCAGATGCTGATTTGAATGCATATGAGGGAGCAGAAGAGCCAACACCTGATGAGAAGGTAGCGGCAAGTACATCTGCAGCTGCTGTTGAAAGTGATTTGCAAGGTTTGGAAGTTCCAGCTGAATTGAAGGATCAAAAAGCAGATCTTGAAGCTGCCCTTAAGGACCTGGCAGAATCATACAATATGAAAGCAGAAGAACTCAAGAAGGATACTCCAGCGCTGGATCCAGCAAATGAGAAATTCGCACAAGCTGAAGAAAAGATCGGAGCAGCATTTGAAAGTGTCGATATGAAAAAACCTTCTCTAGCAAAAGAATTGTAAAAAAACGTAAGAAAAGCTGTCCCGATTGGGACAGCTTTTCTTTTTTTGGAGTCTGTTAGGAACTATATGATTCCTTTTGAAAAAACAAAAAAGTTTAGGAAATAATGCAATGATGTTATAATTTTGAAGGAAGAAAGCAGGTGTTGAATTTGAAGGAAACAGTTATTAATCGTTTTCGTTTGATGGGTTTGATTGAGGGTGGCTCATTGCTGGTGCTTGTTTTCCTCGCGATGCCGTTAAAATATTGGGCTGGTTTTCCTCAGGCTGTACGTCTTGTTGGTTCGCTTCATGGATTGCTTTTTATTCTATATGTAACTATGATCATTTATACTACCGTTAAGGTAAGATGGTCGTTTGTTTGGATAGGAAGTGCATTTGCTGCGGCATTTATTCCTTTTGGCAATATTATTTTGGATCGTTTTTTACAGAAGTCTTTTTTAATAAAAAAAGGAAGTATTAGAAAGTGAGTGTGCTTAAGAAGCTTTTTCCTAAGCAAAAAAAAGTGAAAATAGAGTTCTGCCAACGGAATTTGGAACAGTTTTTGCGCGAAGAGAATTATGCCGTGTACAATGAATTTTTAAACCGTACAAACGTTCAATATAAGGAATATGAATGCCAGAGCAAGTGCAAAGAATGCCGCATGTCTCCTTATGCTATCGTGAACGGCGAACTAGTACAAGCCGAAGACCCAGTTGAGTTGGTGAGAAAGATGAAAGAGTATATAGACTAACCGCCCCGGGTATGCTGGAGCGGTTTTTTCTGCTTACTGCTGTGACTGTTTATACACACCGCCAAATTAAAATGTCTAACATTTCCGTTGATGACATATTTTATTCTAAATGATGGGGGTGGTTTTTTGAAATTTGCCATGCAAAAAGCAATCCTATTGGCAGTAAATATGAAGGATTTTACTGAATTTGTACAGAAACTTGCTACCAATAAATCTGGTTTGATTTTAGATCAAAATAAGCTCTACCAGGTTAAGCTGTGGATGGAGGAGCATAAATTCCGTTCGCTGGCTGAGGAAATACTGAGGATCAATCGGTTTGAGTGGGATGAAAAATATACGTTGTTGCTGGTGAACAGATTTTGGAAGGGCTTCATGATTATTCATGATTATGTAGAATACCATTACTCGGACTTGTTTATTCTGACAGCGAGACTTCATACGCTTAGAAATTTGAGTGAAGAATTTATCTTAAAAATATAATGAAATCATGTAATCGTCATAACATTTTTTGCCCTTCTTGGGAAATGTTAAAGATTCACCCATTGATTCACTAGTGTGTGATCATTGTAAACCTGTTATTCTTTCATGAGACCTGTTCAGTCTGAATCATCATACGAGGAGGTTTATAATGAAGAGATTTTTAATTTTCATTTCCTTTCTAACATTACTAATAGGTTCCTATACCGTTTATGCGGAAACAGAAAAAAATAATCAGGCAAAAACCTTGAAGATAAAAAAGGTGGATGTTGACGTCAAGGAGTTTTCGGCCACAGATAAACGTTTTATCAAGGAAGAAGATGAGAAGCTTTTGGCTCGCCTTGTCGAAGCAGAGGCGAAAGGTGAGCCATATGAAGGAAAGGTGGCTGTGGCAACTGTGGTTCTGAACCGAGTGGAAAATGAACAGTTTCCTGATACCATAAAAGAAGTGATCTATCAGAAAAACGCATTTCAACCGGTCAAAAATGGCGAAATTCAGAAGCCTGCAAACGAAGAAGCAATGAAAGCAGTCAAAGATGCACTGAAAAATAAGGATAAAAACGACTGCTTATATTTCTATAACCCAGAAACAGCGACAAGCAAGTGGATTTTTTCCCGTAAGGTCGTTAAAAAGATTGGGAATCATGCATTTACCATGTAAAAAGCGCGTACAGCATAAAAGCTGTGCGCTTTTTTTCGTTAGAAAAAAGCATTCTCAATTTTATTATTTTTCATATCGAAGAAATTATTATACAATTAAAGCTTACCAATTAGTGGAACGAGGGGTGGTTAGGTGAAGAAGTATTCTGTTGGATTCACACTGTTTCTTTCGATACTTTCATTAGGTCTGATGCTGGTTGGGTTCGGATGGACTATTCAAAATCAATTTTTGAACAATGGGACACCAAGTGCAATGGAACAGGCAAAACCGGTTGAGGATAAAACAACGAATGATCAAGGGTCCAAGGTAATTGTTGCCCTCGGAGATTCCCTGACGCGGGGGATGGGGGATGACACGGGCAAAGGATATATTGGCTATCTAGTGGATGAACTTGGAGATAAATCAAAAGAGAAAATCACGATACATAACTATGGAGTCAATGGGTATCGTTCGATTCAACTATTAGAACAGTTGCGCCAGGTGGAAATTCAGCGAAAAATTCAAAGTGCAGATTATATCCTGATTACGATTGGTGGCAATGATTTATTCCAGAGCGGTGAAACAATGGATTTGGATGAAAAGAAGATCGCCCAGGCAAAGGCCGGATATCTTAAAAATCTTGACTCGATTTTAAAGGAAGTTAGGACCTTAAATGAATCAGCGATCATTTTTCATATTGGCTTATATAATCCATTTATTGATTTAAATGACTCCGAGCTTACCACCAAGATTGTTCGCGACTGGAATTACGATACGAACGCTCTGCTGGATCAGAAGGAGAAGGCTGTCTATGTACCGACATTTGATTTGTTTCAGCTGAGTGTAAAGGACTATTTGTACACAGATAATTTCCATCCTAACGCAGAGGGGTACAAGCTCATTGCGGAGCGGGTATCATCTTTGATTACATGGTAAGGGGGGAGAGAAAGATGAGTGAGATTACACTGTCTGTAAAAGGGCTGAGAAAGTCGATCGGCAAAAAAGAGATCATTAGGGGAATCGACTTTGATTTAAAAAAAGGAGAGGTCTTTGGATTCCTTGGACCAAATGGAGCAGGAAAGACAACGACCATTCGTATGCTTGTCGGTTTGATCAAACCAAGTGCAGGGTCAATTGAAATTGGCGGTTATAATCTCAGAAATAATTTTACAAAAGCGATGGCGCAAATGGGCTGTATTGTAGAAAATCCCGAACTGTATTCTTATTTGACTGGTTGGGAAAATCTTGAACATTTTGCCAGAATGCTCCCTGAAGTGGACCGTTCTCATATGAATTACGTCGTTAAACTTGTCCGCCTTGAGGAGCGGATTCAGGATCCTGTAAAAACCTATTCCCTTGGGATGAGGCAGCGTTTAGGAATTGCACAGGCTTTGCTTGGCAAGCCAAAGGTGCTGATACTGGATGAACCCACTAACGGGCTAGATCCGATGGGAATAAGGGAAATGCGGAATTTTATCCGTTATCTGGCAGAAGAGGATGGGCTGACCGTTCTAGTTTCGAGCCACTTATTGAGTGAAATCCAGCTGATGTGTGATCGTGTCGCCATTATTTCAAAGGGCTCCGTGATTAAGGTTGATTATGTGGAAAACCTTTTGGCCATGCAGGAAAAAGTTATCTGGCAAGTGGAACCAAGAGAAGCTGCTAAAGAGATTTTAAGCAGTGTTACAGATGTTATAGACGGTCCGGATGGGACAATCATCACCCCATATCTTGAAATTCAATCAGCAAATTGGAATCAGATGTTAGTGGAAAAAGGGATTCACGTGAACGAAATGAATAGGAAATCGCCTGCGCTTGAAGACTTATTCCTAGAGTTGACTGGAGGTGAATCGATTGATTAGCCTGGTAAGGAATGAAATGCTGAAAATCGTCCGCAAAAAAAGAATTCTTATTGTGGCGGGAATCATCGCCGTGCTTGTTGCCCTTTTTACCTATTCTCAGTATCGTGATTTGGAAAGAAGGCTAGAGCGCTTCGGAGATGTGGATTGGCGGACAACTGTGCAGCAGCAAATTATCGATATGCAAAATAGGCTAACTAGCAGCGGGATTTCAGATGAATGGAAAAGCGAGCTCCAACTGACAATTCAGCAGCAACAATATTACCTTGATAACAATGTCAATCCGATGGAGCCAGGTGCTCCTAGCTTTGCAAGGATGTTCGCAGAGCATTCGATCAATCTGCTGCTGCCATTGATGATCATGGTCGTGGCAGCTGATATCGTTTCTGCTGAACGCACAGCAGGCACGGTAAAACTTTTGCTAACAAGGCCGGTAAAGCGTTGGAAGATTCTAATGAGCAAATACCTTGCATTGATTTTGTCCGTTTCCATTATCGTCATATTGTTTGGAGTGCTTTCCTATTTGATTTCAGGGTTCGTTTTTGGCTATCTAGGTTGGTCAGCTCCCGTTATTACCGGATTCAGTGTCGCAGGGAACGAACTGAACACCAATGCAGTACAAATGATCCCGCAGTGGCAATATTTGTTAATGGAATTCAGTCTTGTATGGTTTGTGGCGTTGATTGTCGGTACAATCACCTTTATGCTTTCCGTTCTGATCCGCAACACACCAGCGGGAATGGGCGTCATGCTCGCCGCGTTAATTTCTGGAGCGATTTTAAGCAGTATGGTCGCCTCCTGGGAATCAGCAAAATATCTATTCATGATCAATTTGAATCTGACAGGATACCTGTCCGGCCAAGCGCCACCAATTGAAGGAATGACATTAGGTTTTTCGCTGATCGTGCTCGCCGTTTGGGGATTAGCAGCTTTGGTTGTTTCGTTTGCCGTCTTTATTAGGCAGGATATCTATTAAAACCGATTCAGTCATTAAAACAAACATGGAGAGAATGAGAAAACGGTTGCAGTTGTAAATTTCATAGAAAATCCTGCGATTATGGTAGTCGCAGGATTTTCTGTATTTTAAAACTATCCGCTAGCCCTGCCGTAAAGGGGGACTCCATTAGGATTTTTTCAGGGGGATGGCTGTTACAGTTCCACGGCCTTTCAACTTGCAGGAAATTGCTTTATGAAGAAAGAATATAGTAGAAAGGGTAGGAGGGATCTATTTGCCTGAAAAAAGAATTCATCCGGTTTTATTCAGCGTGCTTATTATGGTGACAACTTTTCTAATGGGGTCTTCTTTTACGGTAGGAAAAATAGGGTTGACATATGCATCTCCCTTACTATTGGTGGGTTTAAGGTTCACAATTGCGGGAGTCCTTATGGCAATTATCGTCAGGAAAAAACCATTGCCTGCAAACATTTCAGATTGGGGAAGGGTTTTTACAATTGGATTGATGCAAACCGCCGGCGTAATGGGAGCGATTTTCCTCAGTTTACGAACGATTACAGCGGGAGAATCCTCGATATTAACATTCACGAATCCGTTGCTTGTTGTGTTAATGGGAACGGTATTCCTTCGGATTCGGTACAGGTTGCTGCAATGGATTGGTGCCGGCGTCGGATTCCTTGGTGTGTTCATCACACTTGGATTTCACTTACAGCTGACAACTGGAACCCTTCTGGGGCTGGGAGCTGCTGTGTCCTGGTCGATAGGGACGATCTTGATCAAAAAATGGGGAAGTCTCTTTAATGTCTGGGTGTTGACCGCATATCAAATGCTCTTTGGCGGAATCATTTTGTTAGTGATGAGCTTAACGATGGAAAATCCACGTCTTACGATCAATATGGCATCCGTATCAATTATTTTATGGCTTGCAATCATGGCATCGATTGTTCAGTTTGCAATCTGGTTTTACCTCCTCAATGAAGGGGATCCAGGAAAAACAAGCGCCTTTCTCTTCCTTGCTCCATTTTTTGGAGTGCTTTCAGGCTGGATGATGGGAGAAGTTGTCGAATGGTATGTGTACGCAGGCGGAGCGTTCATCTTTACAGGGATTTTTCTAGTGAACTGGAATTTCGCAAAGAGAAAGGAAATAAGCTTGCCGTAAAATGTTTGAAATTGGTACTAGAACGAAAAATGCGATCCTGTTATAATCAAATTTATATTTCAAAAATTTTGAACAGTATATAAAATGAGAAGGGGAATCTCCATGACTACGTACGGCTCAGAAAAGATCAGAAAAATGACTTCTAGCATTTTTCAGGAAGTTGTAGACCGGAAACAGGCGGCATTGATAAATGGCAAAGATGTCATTGACCTTAGTATCGGGAGTCCGGATTTTCAGCCACCGGCATTTGTGATGGAAACATTGGCGAAATATTCGATGGATTCCAGCAAGTATGGATATACTTTAAAGGGGATTGCTGAGTTCAATGAAGCAGTTTCCTATTTTTACAGACAACGTTATTCGGTCGAGCTGGATGACAACACTGAAGTGCTGCAGTTAATGGGGTCACAGGATGGGCTAGCACATCTAGCAACTGTAATTGTTGATCCGGGGGACTATGTTTTGGTACCTGATCCAGGGTATCCAATCTATGAAGCAAGCGTTACTATTGCGGGCGGAGAGATTTATCCTATGCCACTGTTGGCGGAAAATAGTTTTCTGCCAAAGCTGAATGAGATTCCTGAAGAAGTACTGCGAAAAACAAAAATGATGATTTTAAGCTACCCAGGAAATCCTGTTACTGCACTGGCTGACAGTAGCTTTTTTGAAGAGGTCGTTGCATTTGCGAATGTACATAATATTCTAGTTGTGCATGACTTCGCGTATTCTGAATTGATTTATGATGGAAACCCACAAATCAGTTTTCTGTCTGTTCCGGGGGCGAAAGAGGTGGGCATTGAGTTTAACTCTTTGTCCAAAACCTTTAATATGGCTGGCTGCCGCATTGGCTATGCGGCAGGAAATTCAGAGGTTATCCGCCTGCTTGCGTCGTTTAAATCCCATATCGATTATGGCGTATTTTATCCGATTCAAAAAGCTGCAATAGCTGCATTGACGTCTGACTTTTCGTTTCTTGAAGATCAGCTGAAGCGGTATCAGGCAAGGCGAGATGTTCTCGTGACAGGTTTCCAAACGAGCGGGTGGCAGGTGGAAAAATCACCGGCAACGATGTTTGTTTGGGCCAAAATCCCAGCAGGATGGAAGTCTCGCGAGTTTGCCTTCAAGTTGATAGAGGATGAAGGGATCGTCGTTGTCCCTGGGGATGCTTTTGGACTACAGGGAGAAGGCTATGTCAGAATTGCCATGGTACAGCCGTCCGAAAAACTGGAAGAGGCAGCACAGCGGGTAAATGAATTTTTGCTTGGTTTTCCGGTTTGAACATCCAAAAGGGGTATATGGCAGTAAGTCGTGGAGGTGGGCTAGTCTGTGGAGCCTGTTATATTATTTGATGGAGTTTGCAATTTTTGTGATGCCAGTGTTCAATTTATTCTCAAACGGGATAAAAAAGAGAGATTCTTCTTTGCCTCGCTTCAAAGCGATGCGGGACAGAAGCTTTTGAAGAAATACCATGTTCCTGAAGATGTCGATAGCATGATAGTAATAGAAGATGGAAGAGTATTTTATAAGTCAGAGGCTGCTCTCAGAATCAGCCGCCAACTAAAAAGTCCTTGGTGGCTGCTTTATGGTTTCATCCTTATACCTGCTCCCATAAGGAATATTGGATATGATTTCATTGCTAAAAATAGACTCAAATGGTTCGGCCAGAAGGAACGCTGCATGCTTCCACCGGAAAATTTTAGAAGAAGATTCTTATCATAAAATGGAAAAGCAAAAGCAATCAGGGTTTCAACCTTAGATGCCATTTGCAAAGCTTTAGAATGCCAGCCGGGTGACCTATTGGAATATCAAAGTGACGAAGATAGGAAAAACTGAGGTGGGGGACTTTAACCATGAGACCAATCATGCATTCGTTTTGGCTGGGAACAGGCACTTTCGTGCATCTTTCCTGTTATGATATTGGCAGCAACCATCTACTTGAACTTTTTCTCGCATCACTTTTGGCTGGATATCCGTTGGTGGTTATCCGATTTCGTGGTGATCGTTTTTTGGAGCTCTCGGGTCACATATGAAGTTGGCGGAACTACCTATCGTATGCCAATCGTTTTATCTTTTGTTCTCATCGGATTTTTCATCTGGATCGCCGAAAATATCGCGACTTTTTTCGGTGCCTGGCAATACCCAAATCAAAAGGAGGCATGGACGCTGGTACACCTTGGAAAAGTGAGTTTGTGGCTCTTATTGGTCATCGTCAGCTTTCTGATTGTCGCTACTTTAAAGCAGATAAAAGCTAAGCCGCCTGCAAACATAAATACTGTTCCACTAGGAAAGTATCAGTAACGATTTTCCAAGCAAAAGTTTCATTCATGAAAAAGGGTGCAAAAGATGATTGTTATCCGTTATAATAAAAGTAACTTTTTTCATTAGGAGAGATAGAATGCTTTCAAATATAGGGTTTCCCGGATTAATTCTCATCCTTGTGATTGCACTGATAATTTTTGGGCCAAACAAGCTTCCGGAAGTTGGACGGGCAGTCGGAAAATCCATGAGGGAATTTAAGAATGCGACTAGCGGAATCACCGATGAAATCAAAAAGGAACTCAGAGAAGACAAAAAAGCGCATAAGAATGAATAAAAAGCTGCCGCGAAGCAGTTTTTTTCTTTTCTTACCGGTGCTAATACGATAATCATGGTAGCAACCTGTTACATATTTTTACAGAGAATTTTTTTGCCAAAATAAGAGATATTTGTTGAATTATTTCCCGAATGGATATAGAGTTATATAGTTGATGTGGATATAGGTAAACGAAGAATACTTCCATATATTCGGCGGATTGCTTCCTGATTAATGGGTCATTCTAATGGAAACAACAAAAGATGCTCCTAAGTTATTTTTCGATAAATATGGTTTCCACCTAAACACGCTAAACTTGCGTATAAACAGAGGGTGATTTACGAGAATAGCCGGGGCCAGAGATAAAGGAGAGAGGTTGATGGAATCACTTTGGCTTGAATATGCCTGGGCATTATTGATATTGATTGGTCTGGAAGGTTTATTATCGGCCGACAATGCTTTAGTATTGGCAATCATTGCAAAACATTTACCTGATAATCAAAAGAAAAAGGCGATCAGTTATGGTATTATCATGGCGTTCTTCTTCCGATTCGGGGCCCTTTTTGCAATTTCTTACATTGCAAACGTCTGGCAGGTGCAGGCTATTGGAGCCGCGTACTTACTATATTTGGGGTTAAAACATGTCATTCAGGCTAAATTTGGCACGAAAAATGAAGATATACATAAAGAGGATGAAAAGGAAGCAAAAGGTTTGGGATTTTGGCCGACAGTTACTAAAATCGGTGTTGCTGACCTGGCATTTGCAATTGACTCTATTCTTGCTGCAGTGGCGCTTGCTCTTGGCCTTCCGGACTCCCCGCTTGGAAATTTTGGTGGTATGGATGGCGGGAAATTCCTGGTTGTTCTCCTTGGGGGAGTTTCTGGTCTAATTCTCATCAAGTTTGCGGCTACTTGGTTTGTGAAACTGCTTGACGAGCGTCCTGCATTGGAAACAACTGCTTATACGATTGTTGCCTGGGTAGGTGTGAAATTGGCTGTTATTACGCTTTCTCATGAAAAAATCGCTATTTTGGATCACGATTTCCCGCATAGTACATTGTGGACAACCATTTTTTATAGTGTATTAGTAGCAATCGCCCTGATCGGCTGGTTTGCTCCAGGACAAAAAGCTGAGGACAAAGGAAAAGCATAAAATCTTTAAAAAAGTGTGTACATCCACATTGGATGTACGCACTTTTTTTCACAATCGCTACTCATTCTGTTTTTTAAAAATAAAATAGGGAAAAATAATCATATCCCGGAGCATTTATTTTGAAAAAATTTATCATTACTGGGATAATCCATAAATAGAAGGAAATAAAAATATAAGGAGGCATTTAAAATGAATGATATTACAGTTTACACAACAAACACTTGACCTTACTGCACAATGATGAAACAATTCCTTGAGGGTCAAGGATTAACCTACAAAGAAGTAAATGTACAATACGATCAACAAGCTGCACAAAAGTTAGTGGAAGAAACGGGCCAAATGGGTGTACCGCAAACGAAAGTGAATGGCCACTGGGTACTTGGGTTTGACCCGGATACGCTTATGCAGTATGTGAAAAAATAAATTTTTCATTAAAAAAGGGGCTTTGGCCTCTTTTTTTCATGATCCTTGTTATAATGAGAAGAAATCATGCCTGACAACATGAAAGGGTGCAAGTTCTGTGGTAAAAAAACGAAATGAACTATGGGAATGGACTAAGGCTTTCCTTATCGCAATTTTATTAGTTTTTGTTATACGTGCTTTTCTCTTTACTCCAATTGAAGTAAAGGGTGCTTCAATGGAACCTACTTTGCACAACGAAGAGAGAATGTTCGTTACCAAGGTCGGCGAACCAAAGCGATTTGATATTGTCGTGTTCCACGCAACCGAACAAAAGGATTACATAAAAAGGGTGATCGGATTGCCGGGAGACCGTGTAGAATATAAAAACGATGTCCTTTACATCAACGGAAAGCCATATGAGGAGCCGTATTTGGATGAAATGAAAAAGCAATTGCTGGATGGACCACTGACTGGATCTTTTACCTTGGAAGAGACAGCTGTAGGAGCAAAAGTAGTACCAGAAGGGCATATTTTTGTGATGGGCGACAACAGAAGGAATAGTAAAGACAGCCGTCACATTGGTGCTGTCCCAATTGATAAAATTGTTGGAAAGACAAAGGTTGTTTTTTACCCTCTAAAAGATATGAAGATTATTGGTGATTAAAGGGAATTATTAAAAAAAGATTGGTTGTGAAGCGTAGATGCATAAGGAAGCTCAGAGAGACAAACTCTGAGCCTTTCCATTTCTGATTGTCAAGATTTGGTTAGCAACTGCTTGTCTAATAGATTGTTTTTTAAGGTCAATAGGTTCGCGAATAAGTCTTCCTCGTCTGCATCGAGTTCGAATATAGCATCAGTGATTTCAGTTAAGCGGGAAGTGTCATTCACCTGATCGAGGAAGAATTTAAATTCCTGGTAGATCGACTGTTTTTCAGGTTCTAAGAGGCTTGATTTAAGATAATGCTCGTCCAGTTCCAGGTAAATAAAAGATCTTTGTGATTCAGCGATTTTACTCATAAATTTACCACCCCTGATCCTTTTGATTTTCGTGATCCTATCCCTATTATATGGAACGGTTGTTCTATTTGTAAACTGATAATTTTCAGTTTTCTAAACTTTATCTCTATTTGAATGAAAGAAGGGTAACAATGGGGAAGACGATGGAACAATTCAAAATGCGGATGAAAAAATGGAAAGAAGATATTTTTGTGATCGCCGAAGCATACAAGCATCCTGATACGCCTTTTTACTTGAAGGTTTTCGCTTGGATTGTTGTCGCCTATGCTTTCAGTCCTATTGACCTAATTCCCGATTTTATTCCGATCCTTGGTTATCTGGATGATCTCATCCTAATTCCGTTTGGAATTACGATTTTGTTAAAACTCCTTCCTGACCATATCATCCAGGAATCACGTGAAAAAGTAGCCGCAACCGATAACGTGAAAAAGAAGAATTGGCTGGCAGGAGTGATTATTATCTTATTATGGGCAACCGGCATATACTGGGTGGTGAAGCAATCTTGGTGACTGAGGTTTAGAAAATATTAAGAGGTGGTACTTTTGCTTTTTCATTATCATTTTTGACCATATTGGCTTTCTCGTACCGGATAAGGAACAAGAAATCATTTGTAAAAATGCAGAAAAAAGGGACTGGAAAGTAGATCGTGGCGAGCGAAGGATTTTTATCTCCACACCATATGATTTTCGAATAGAGCTACAGACACACGAATATTTGGTAGATTCAATGGAAGATAAAATGGAAGAAATAACAATGGAAACGAAAAAAGAAGGCTTGGCAGAGGATATTCTTTATTTGTTCAGCAAGCCTGTGAAACAATTAAATACGATAATCGGCAATACCGTAACCATCAGGGAAGCCATCATGAACAATTTCCCGGTTAAACAGGCAGAGGATCCGAATGGAGTCAAAATTTTGAACGGAGGTTTTCAATAAGCAATTAATAATTCGCAGTGAAAGCGCTGAAGCTGGACAATTCCCTTTTTTGTAAAAGAATGGCCTCTGCCTAAAATTAATAGTCCTTGTATCTAATGTACTCATAGTTTGATGTAGGGACTTGTTTAATAATATTCCCGGCCTTGTCTCTGTAAAATTCATACTCTCTGTAGGTCTCAACAATGTAACCGTCGACCACTTTGTCAAGCGTTTCTTCGTGCAGGTATTCCAACTCAGGGATGATGGTTTCTAAAATATCTTGATTGGATTCTAGGTCTTCTAGTAAAGTGGTATTCGTCTCCAAATCAGTATTTTTTTGTGCGATTTGAGGATAGGCATAAACAAGATAGATACAGATTAGCATGAGGATGGATAACCCGAATATACGTATCAATTTATTAGCTCCTTTTAATTACATTTCAGTAATTACTATGCCTGTCCACGGAAGAATATGACCACGGGATCTGGATTTGAAAGAGAATGTTTGGCGTTAGCAAAAATTCTCTTGACTAAATTAACTGTAAAGATTAATATTACAGTATGCGAAATTATCTTTAAACGAAAGCAATTTAACGGTATAACTGTAATTTTTATTTTTACAGTAAAAAAAGGAGTTGTGAGGTTTATGGTAACTTTATATATTACATCTAGTTGTACTTCATGCCGCAAAGCAAAAGCATGGCTTCAAGAGCATCAAATCGATTATGTTGAGAGAAACATCGTTTCCAACCCGCTAACCGTGGATGAAATCAAATCGATTCTTCGTTTGACAGAAGATGGAACGGAAGAAATTATCTCTAAGAACTCCAAAACATACCAGAAGCTAGATCTCGATATCGATTCTCTACCACTGAATCAGCTGTATGACCTGATCATAAAAAATCCGCAAATGCTGCGCAGGCCGATTATCCAGGATCACAAAAGATTGCAGGTTGGCTATAATGAAGAAGAAATTCGTAGCTTCTTGCCGCGGAAACTGCGCACTTTTACCGGGTATGAATGGGAAAGTATGGCCAATTAACGGGGGGTTCATTTATATTTGGACATGTTAACTGTACTATAAAGTATTATAGATAGAAACGAGGAGGCAGGCTATGAACAGTGATTTTACTCTTGCCATTCACAGCTTAACGTTGCTTGCACTGCAGCCTGGCAGAATGACGACAAGCGATGCAATCGCAGACAGTGCCGGTGTTCATCCGGTACGAATTCGCAAAGTATTGGCTCTGTTAAAAAAACATGGTTTTATCAAATCAAAAGAAGGTACCGGCGGCGGCTTTATTTTTGCCTTGGGCTTAAATGAAGTTAACCTCTGGGATATTTATAAATTAACATCAGAAGGCGCCATACAGCCAAAATGCCCCGATTCCAATGAAAAATGTGTGGTCGGTGCTCATATGCAAAAGGTTCTGTTTGCCATTTTCCAAGGAGCAGAAGAACACTTAGGAGAATTCCTGAAGCACTATTCCATTAAACAACTGGTCGATCTCATCAAGCAGGAGAAAGAAAACTGTGAATAGAAAGATAATAGAACAATCAACTACTTGAATAAATTTTTTACAAAAAATACGGTTCAACTTCCTTATTTTTTCCCATAATGGGAAGGAAGGAGTGGGAGTAGTGAATCATTATTTATCGATTGCACTTGAGTTGACGAGTGGGTTTGTTTTTTTATTTCTGATGACGAAAATGCAGGGGAAGACTCAATTCTCACAAATTACTCCATTTGACTTCATTTCAGCTATTATACTCGGTGAATTGGTTGGAAATGCCATTTATGACCAAGAAGTGAAAATTGATGAAATTGCCTTTGCTGTCGCTTTGTGGGGAATTCTTGTTTATGTAACAGAAATGATCACTCAGAAATTCCTCCGTTCACGAAAATCACTTGAAGGAGAACCAAATATCGTCATTCGCAATGGAAAAATCAAATACGATGCGTTGAAAAAAGCGAAGCTGGATATCAATCAACTGCAAAGTCTAGTCAGGCAGCAGGGATATTTTTCATTAAGGGAAATTGAATTTGCGATCATCGAAATGAACGGAATGGTCAGTGTCCTTCCAAAAGCGGATTACGATCTCCCAAAGAATAGCGACATGAAAATCAAAACAAAGGATCCAAGTCTGCCAATTAACATGATTTTGGATGGAGAAGTAATACACGCGAATCTGCAAGAAGCAGGGCTCGATGAACAATGGCTTAAGCGAGAACTTGAAAAGCAAAAAATCCAACACTTCAAAGATGTGCTGTTTGCCGAATGGAAACAAAATGAACAGCTGTTTGTCCAAGAATATGACATCCGTTCATAAACATCCAACGATCATTCTCTATCCGTTCAATAATGGTAGCTAGAAACGAAAAAGGAGCTTGCCTAGTTGGCAAGCCTCTTTGTCGGTTATTTATTATTATTTACATATTTACCGTAATCTGGAATGGCAAGGTCATCAAATTCATCAACGAGCTTTCTTAAGTTATCTCTTAGTGTTTCTGCTGCCATTGGGATTCCATGTCCGAGGGGAAAATGCTTGCATAAGGGTATCTTTCCGCAAGAAAGTTGCCCTTTGGCAGTAGTTTTAGTAAAAAAAACACAAAACATATAAAATTTGGGGAGTTGCGATAACGATGAGTAACAAAGTTATCCCTTTTAGATTGATTGAACAGAAAGAAGACACAAATGGATTAGTTATTGTGTTACCTGGGGCGGGTTACACAACCCAAGCTCCATTGTTATATTACACAACTGGAGCATTTTACAATAAAGGGTTCGATGTATTACATATTAACTATTCATTTAGCGGGCAAGAGTTGACTTCACTGAATGAAAGGGATTTTGCAAAAGATGTACTCTTTGCGATAAACAGCGCAATCAATGATAAAAAATACAGCAATTATTATATTGTGGCAAAATCTATTGGAACAAAAGCTTTGAGCTATCTGATCGATCATCCAATGTTTAAAGATGCCAAAGTAGTATGGTTGACTCCTTTGCTACAAAATGATGCTGTATTTAATGCAATGGTTAACAGTAATAATAAAGGGCTTTGTGTTATTGGAGAAAAAGATTATTTTTGTTTTATTGAAGAACGTTTTGAAAAATTGAAAACTATTCCAAATCTTACATTTCATGTGGTTGAAGAGGGAAATCACAGTTTGGAACTTGAGAACGATCCAATAAAATCAATTGAAATATTAAAAAATGTCATTTCTTATCTAAATGAGTTTTAAATACGTAGTCCGAAAAGGGTATTTTATTTGAAATGAAGAATCGCTTAACAAGGGCGTTAAGCGATTTACGGTTGATAAGGCCTTATGGATTAGTGGACCACAATCCAGCCGTTTTAACGAAGACTCTTGGGTGCAGTTTCAATCCAGCGACAAGAAGGTCTGCTAGATCTTCTGGCTGCATGACATTTTCAGGGTTTCCGCTGATCAGATTGCTTTCGACAGCAAGATCGGTTGCCACTGTACTTGGAGTCAAAGCGGTTACGCGGACATTATGCTTCCTTACCTCCAGCATTAATGATTCGGTCAATCCAAGGACTGCAAATTTAGAAGCGGAGTAAGCGCTAGTGACTGGTGCTCCTTTTTGGCCTGCAGTAGAGGAGATGTTCACAATGTCTCCGGATTTTCTTTCAATCATTTCTGGTAAAACTGCTCTTGTCACGTTGTACACACCCATCAGGTTAACGCGGACAATCTTTTCCCATTCTTCAGGGGAAAGATCCATAAAGCCGCCAAACTTCGCTATCCCGGCATTGTTGACTAAAATATCAATTGCGCCAAGATCTGATTTGATATGCTCTACCGCATGCTGGATACCTTCAAGATCAGAGACATCGGCGGAAGCAGCTGAAATAGTAACATCATATTGCTCGAGTTCTTCAGTCAATATTTCGAGATTAGACATTGTCAATCCAATTAATCCAAGATTGACACCTTCTTTAGCTAGGGCAATCGCAACTGCTCGTCCAATTCCTCGGCCTGCCCCTGTAACAATTGCTGTTTTTCCTTTTAATGAAATCATGTATCATTCCTCCTTCTAAAAAATTGCCGAAAGACCGCCTGTCATCAGGCAGCCTTCCGGTTTTATTCAAGATTAGCATGTTTTCCGTACATTTTGTTAGTATCCAAATCTTTTTTCTCCATGAATCTGAGGATGATCGCATCGTAAAAAAGAAGCAGAGTCTGCTCAAACAGGGATCCCATTGGCTGAATCGTGTTGTAGTCTCCCTCTGATTGGTCCTTTGGTGAACCAGGCAGCTGAACAATGATATCTGCCAGCTGACCTATTGTCGATTCGGGAAAAATCGTTACAGCAGCAATGGTACCGCCAATGTTCTTTGCCTTTTCCGCCATAGAAACAAGACTTTTTGTTTCCCCTGAACCTGATCCGATAATCAAAATATCCTCTTTTTCAAAACCAGGAGTGACTGTTTCGCCAATGACATGGGCCTTAATCCCCATATGCATCATTCGCATTGCAAAAGACTTTGCCATGAATCCGGATCTGCCGGCACCAGCAACAAAAACTTTTTTAGAATCGAGGATGCCGTTGACAAGAGCTTCTGCAGCTTCATCCGAAATTAATTCTGCTGACGGGTGAAGCTCCATTAAAATTTCAGAAAGGTACTGTGTAGTCCGCATTTTGATTGTTACCCTTGCTGCATCATTTGCTTCATTTTCTCAGCAGTTGATTTCTTATCATCTTGGCCGGTAATGCCGCCGCCGACAATGACAAGATCCGGCTGAACTTTCACAACTTCAGCAAGGGTATCCAATTTAATTCCGCCTGCAATCGCTGTTTTTGCGTTTTTCACAACGTTTTTAATTGTTTGTAGGTCTTCAAATGAATTTTTTCCGACTGCTTGAAGATCGTAACCAGTGTGGACACAAATATAATCCACTCCCATTGCATCCAATTCTTTTGCTCGTCCAGCCAGGTCTTTGACAGCGATCATGTCAACAAGGATTTTTTTTCCTTGTTTTTTCGCTTCCTCGACAGCGCCTTTGATGGACATATCTTCTGCAGCACCAAGAATGGTGATAATATCTGCTCCTGCTTCTGAAGCCTTCATTACTTCGTATCCAGCAGCATCCATAATTTTAAGGTCTGCTAAAACCTTAAGATTAGGGAATGCCTCTTTCATTGCCTTGACAGCTTGGAGTCCTTCGTTGATGACAACCGGTGTCCCAATTTCCACGATGTCAATATGCTCCTCCACTTCTTTCACCACTTGAATCGCTTCTGGGATGTTCACTAAATCTAATGCCAATTGTAATTCCATTTCTATTCCACTTCCTTATATTTATTGTTGGTACACAATTGTAACCTATCCAATTGTGCGTGTTTATTTTCATGCCAAGTGTAACCAACTTCATTTTTGGCCTTGTTGTAAGTATACTGCGTATAAATTATAATTGTAAGTACGCACTTTTTTCTTACATAGTGACAAAAAGTATACTAAGTGATATTCTATGACTAGAGAGGTGATGTGAGATGGCGAGAATGGATGCAAAAACATTCAACTGTGAAAAAGAGTTGACCCTTGCAGTGATTGGCGGAAAGTGGAAGATGTTGATTTTATGGCATCTCGGCAAAGAGGGCACAAAGAGGTTTGGGGAATTAAAGGCCTTGATGCCTGGTATTACGCAAAGAATGCTCGTGAATCAACTGCGCGAACTGGAAGACGACCAAATTGTGGAACGAAAAGTTTATCCGGTTGTCCCACCGAAAGTGGAATACTCGTTGACAAAGCAAGGAGAAAGCTTGATGCCGATTCTTGACTCGATGTATCAATGGGGGAAGAATTATATGGAGAATGTACTTGAAAAACCTGATAATACAGCATCCTCCAAATGAAAAGACCACATTAGCTTGTGGTCTTTTTTACTAAAGATTCAATAAAAATCTCGACTGCTTTTGTATGAAATTCAACTTGTGGAGTGATTATAGAAAAATTTCGTGAGATAGGAAATCCGTCTATCTCAAGGATCTTTACTTTCCCAAGCTCCAATTCGTTTTTTATCGAAGCGTGCGAGAGGATAGAAATGCCAAGGCCAGCTTCAATGGATTCCTTAATTACTTGCGTACTCCCAAATGTCCTACACTTCTTCGGAGAAAATCCCATTTGTTTAAATCCCTTTTCTTGCATCTCTCTCGTTCCTGAACCTTCTTCCCGAACTAGCCATGTCTCTAGATGCAATAACAAAGGATCAATTTCGTTTGCTGTTGCTAGAGGGTGATTGGAAGGAACTGTAATGGATAATTCGTCAATAGCAAAAGGAATCATTTTTAAATGATCTGCATTAGTCTCTCCTTCGATTATTCCAACATCTATCTTGTGTTTCATGAGTAAATTTATAATTTCATGCGAATTTTTTATCGTAATGATTGGGTTTACTAACGGATACATTTTAAGCATGCTGGCAATTTTATGAGGAAGAATGTATTCCCCGAAAGTATAACTGGCACCGATAGAAATCGGACCACTTGCGGTATGTTTTAAGTCATCAATAAGTCTTTCCATTCGAGCATAAAGACCTAAAATTTCCGTTGCATGATGAAATACTATTTCTCCAGCTTTGCTAAGCCGAACATATTTATTTGTCCGCTCTAATAATTTTATCCCCATGTTTTTTTCTAATGATTGAATATAATTGCTGACTGCTGGTTGTGTCATATGAAGAAGTTCCGCGGCTCGTGTAAAGTTTTTTTGTTCTACAACAGTAGTAAATACAAGTAAAGATTGATCCATAAAAAAATTCCTCCTATTGTATCAAAATGGTATTTGCAATATTCATAAGTAAACATATATCACTACTATAATTATAATCTATTTTACTTATTATCAAAACCATTATACGCTTAAAGCAAGAAAGTAACCTAGAGGAGTGGTTAAAATGAATACATCATTAGCAAAAACTAAGAATGCGTCCTCGTCAATCGGTGGCCTGGGATTTACCTTTATTATTGCGTTAATTAGTTTTGGATTATCCAAATTACCCGGGTTAGATCATATCGGTCAGCTTGCCTGTGCAATCATCATTGCTGTAGTTTATCGACAAATTTGGGGATATCCTGAAAAATTCCGTACAGGTATTCAGTTCTCTGCCAAAAGATTATTAAGGATTGCTATTATTCTCTTTGGATTAAAATTGAACATTGATATAGTTTTACACCAAGGGATAGGTTTACTTGCAAGAGGGGTTGGCACGATCGTTTTTTCCATCCTACTTACAATGTTGCTGGCAAAATTATTTAAGGCGAATTCTTCCTTATCCTTGTTATTAGGAATTGGAACAGGGGTGTGTGGCGCTGCTGCGATTGCAGCCGTTTCCCCAATTTTGAAAGCAAAGGAGGAAGACACTGCGATTGGTGCCGGAATCATTGCTTTTGTTGGTACCATTTTCGCTATAACCTACACAATCTTACGTCCGTTTCTTCCTTTGACAGACCTTCAATACGGTGTTTGGTCAGGTGTAGGTCTACACGAAATTGCTCATGTTGCCTTAGCAGGAGCGCCTGCAGGTCCAGATGCACTTGCTATTGCTTTGCTCGCGAAACTAGGCCGTGTTTTCTTGCTCGTTCCGCTTAGTTTTATTCTTATGTATTGGATGAAACGAAAAAATCAAGTGGAATCCGATTCTGAGGCTAAAATTGAATTTCCCTGGTTTCTCATAGGATTTATTATGATGAGCTTGTTTGGAAGTTATGTCCTCGGTCATTTGATACCCGTCCCAACGAGTGTCATGAATAGCATTTCTTTTTTCACTTCTTTTATTCTAACTATGGCTATGATTGGATTAGGGCTAAATGTTCGTCTAAGCGACCTTAGAACGAAAGCGCTAAGACCACTTCTAGCAATGGCTATTACGTCTGTTTTGCTATCAGTTGTCACATATTTCACGATCTAAATACGACAGTCTCAGTTCTATTTGAACTTTTCACTATTTTTATATTGGTTTAGTTAAAAATTATTATCAATCGATTAGAAATAAAAAAACCAAGCATCCTGTCAATGACGGGATCCTTGGTTTTTTCGATGTTTACCAGGAAATTATAAAATTATCTAGTTGTTGGTAACGCTTGCGCTTTCTGTATTAGTTAATAAGGATTTCATTGATTTTCTGTAGTGCATCATGGGATAATTTAATGCCGGATGCCTTGACGTTTTCCTCCAGCTGTTGCGGGCGGCTTGCACCTACAATGGCACTTGATACGTTTGATTGTCTTAAAATCCAGGCAATAGCAAGTTGCGCCAACGTTACATTCTCTTCAGCGGCAACGGATTTTAACTGTTCCACTTTGTCAAGGTTTTGTTGTGTGAGGATATGGGACATATTAGTATTTTGTTGTGCTGCACGGCTTCCCTCTGGTGCCAGCTTGTCTTTTGAATACTTACCTGTTAACACGCCTTGTGCTAGAGGAGAGAAAACAACCTGACCGATTCCATGTTTTTCACTGATAGGAATAATTTCGTTTTCTATGTTTCGGTGAAGCATACTGTAATTTGGCTGGTTAACGACAATTCTGTCGAGCAGTTTTTTATCAGCCAAATGGACCGCTTCGGTAATTTGTTCAGCTGTCCATTCGCTGACTCCAAGATAGAGAACCTTTCCCTGCCTTACGAGATCGTCAAGGGCACGCAAAGTTTCTTCCAGTGGAGTTTCAGGATGATAGCGATGGCAATAATAGATATCGATGTAGTCTAAGCCAAGCCGCTCCAAACTAGCATCGCATTGCTCGATAATATGCTTTCGTGAAAGCCCCTGATCGTTCGGACCCTCTCCCATTTTGCCAAAAACCTTTGTTGCTAATACATACGAACTTCTAGGATACTTGGACAATGCTTTCCCGACTACTTTTTCGGCTTCGCCCCTAATATAGACATTGGCCGTATCAAAGAAATTAATGCCTGACTCATACGCTAAATCAATCGAATTTACGGCATTCTGCTCTTCCACATACCCACCATATGTAAGCCAGCTTCCAAGACTTATTTCACTTACTTTCAATCCGGTATTGCCTAAACGCCGATATTCCATATAAAGGCCTCCTGTTTTTAGAATTTACTTAATACTTACACTATAAGGCAGGATAGACGATAGGTCCATTATTTGCTATCGAAATTCGAAAGAAGGGGAATCCAATCTCATGGAAAACACGTTTCCAAGTATGTTCAAGAAGATAAAAATAGATTCCACTGAAAAAATGGTAAAATAGGAATATACTATTAACAATAAGCTTACAATGTAAAACGAATGCTCACTTGTAACCTAGTTTAGGAGAGTCTAAAAAATGAAAAAGAAAATGCATTATGTACTATTGCTTTTCACAATTATTTCTTTGGTTGGTTGTGCCAATGTCGAAAATGCCTCGATTGCGGATCAAGATAAAAATTCACAAGAAGAAACGACAGTTACTCCGGATCGTGTTAAAAACCCGCAAATGGTGGATGAACCAGTAGTAGAGGAAACTCCAACTCAGGCAAATAAAGAACAGTTCTCAGGATACAAATTTATTGAAGTGGATGGCGGTGATTTGTCTGGAGATCGTGAACCGAACGTCGTCGTCGACATTGGGTATGGGGACCGAGAATATTGGGCTTTTACTAATGAATATGGACAACTGGTTCGAGTCATTGCTGCTGAAATCATACTGCAAGATGACAAGATCGAAGCTGTGTTATCTTCCGGCAGATACTACGCTGATGAGGCAAAGGTCCCTGGTGTAGAGAGCGCTGTATTAGATGAAGGGCATGTCATTGCTGATGCACTTGGTGGGGTATCAAATGCCTATAATATTACCCCGCAGGATAGTACGCTAAACCGTCATGGTGATCAAGCTTATATGGAAGAGGTGATCCGCAGTGCGGGAGGAGCCACTAATTTTGAAGCGATTATCACCTATCCGAATACGGAAACGCAGATTCCTTCCCATTATCAGTATACCTATACAGTAAAAGGGAATAAGATCATGGATACATTTGACAATGTTAACCCTGATGAAGTAAATGTATCGCTTGGATTAACAGGCAGTGTGCCTTCTGAATCAACTAGTTCAATCACAAACGGCGATGTTTCAAGTGTTGATACAAATGGAAATGGACAGGTAACGATTAAAGAAGCGAAAGCAGCAGGTTTTCGTATGCCAATTACCTCGGATCATTGGTTATATCCTTATATGTACGATGCAGACAAGGACGGTATGGTAGGAGAGTAGCCAAGTTAACAGACTGGGAATTCGTTCGTTTCCTTTATCAGCTCGATGTTTGGAAAGGCAGAAAAAGGTGTATATATGGAAAAGAGAGCAAGCGTTCCTTAATGCTTGCTTTTTTTGCGTTTAATCACAAAGGTGTCTGTTTTGTAAATAGAATATTAAATCACTTTACATTAACTTAACAATCTTATAGAATTATTAAATGGCTCACAAAGTAGGAAGAAAGAAAGCGGGGAGAAAAAGGTGTACAAAAAAATAAAAAATAATCACTTGGGCCTTTTCTTTTTAGCTGTTGTTTTATTATGGATGAAAACATATTTAGTACAACACTTAGAATTCAAACTAGGCTTGAATAATAATTTACAAGAATTTCTATTATTTATGAATCCGTTAGGTTCGGTTATGTTATTTTTAGGATTTTCCTTGTTATCAAGGAATAGAAAATTCCTATGGCTCATTGTGTTTGACTTTATTTTGAGTTTCTTATTGTTTTCAAACGTGGTGTATTACCGGTTTTTTAGTGATTTCATTACGATTCCGACCATTTCGCAGACACAAAACTTTGGCGATGTAAGCTCGAGTGTGTCATCTCTGTTAAAACCATATGACTTTTTATTATTTCTGGACACGTTCATTGTTCTCACTGTTGGTTTGATCTTCAAAAAAGAGCGTACGACCGGAATGGTAAATCGCAGGAGTATTTCGGCCGTATTTATCACTTCCATCCTGATCATGTCAGTGAACTTGGGACTAGCAGAAAAGGATCGGCCACAATTGCTGACAAGAACGTTCGATCGCAACTATATTGTTAAGTATTTGGGGGTGTACAACTACACCATTTATGATGCTGTTCAGAGTGTCAATGGCTCCATGGAACGGGCGATGGCAAGTACGGATGATTTAACGGAAATCCTTAATTACCAGAGAACACATTACGCAAAACCAAATCCTGAATACTTTGGTGCAGCAAAAGGAATGAATGTGGTATACTTCCACCTTGAATCCATGCAAAATTTCTTGATTGATTATCAACTTCATGGAGAAGAAGTAACGCCGTTCTTGAACTCTTTAACAAGAGATGCCAATACCCTGTACTTTGAAAACTTTTTTCATCAAACAGCCCAGGGGAAGACATCTGATGCCGAATTCCTTCTCGAGAATTCGCTATATGGTCTGCCGCAAGGATCTGCCTTTTCTACGAAAGGGATGAATACGTATCAAGCAGCGCCTGCCATTTTAGGTCAAAACGGGTACACATCTGCTGTTTTCCATGGAAATAACGGGTCATTCTGGAACCGTGATGAAATTTATAAATCGTTTGGGTATGACAATTTCTTTGATTCAAGCTACTACACATTGAATGAAGAGGACCTTGCTGAGTATGGGTTAATGGATAAGCCGTTTCTAAAACAATCCCAGCCTTTACTCGAGTCATTGCCACAGCCGTTTTACACAAAGTTCATTACCGTGTCCAACCATTTTCCTTATAAAATGGACCAGGAGAAAACAACCATTGAACCTCATACAACCGGAGATCCATCCGTTGATTCATACTTCCAGACAGCGCGGTATGCTGATGAGGCATTAAAAGAGTTTTTTGACTATCTAAAAGAAACAGGGGTATATGATAACACTGTAGTAATTATGTACGGAGACCATTACGGGATATCCGACAATCATAACAAGGCGATGGAACAAGTATTGGGCACAGAAATTACTGCTTTTGAAAGTGCAGGCCTTCAGCGGGTACCGTTATTGATCCGTGTACCTGGAGTTCAGGGAGGCACGATGCATGAATACGGCGGACAAATCGACTTGCTGCCAACTCTTATGCATTTATTAGGGATTGACACAAAGCCTTACCTGCAAATGGGTACAGACTTACTTTCAGAAGAACACGATGAACTAATACCATTTCGAAATGGAGATTTCGTGAGTCCAACTGTCTCTTTTCTTAATGGCAAGTATTATGATTCAATAACCGGAACTGTGATAGAGGAAACAGAAGAAGCGAAGCATCAAAAGGAAATCGCTGAGACAATCTTGAATTACTCCGATAAGGTCGTAGAGGGTGACCTTTTACGATTCTACACTCCGAAAGATTTTGTTCCTGTTGATCGGTCACTGTTTAATTATAGTGAAAAGAACGATCAGTCCAGCAACAATGCAGAATAGTTTTAGAAAGCTGCCGAGCTAGAGAAGTCCGGCAGCTTTTATGTTTGAACGTAAGAAAAGCGCAAGCAAGCGACTCGACGATCAAGTCACTCGAGCTACACAAAAACTTTACGTATTACCGAAAAAATAAGCCTTCAACCGACACTTCCCAGACATCAAATCCTTGCGTTGTTAAAAGCTATAAATGATATACTTATTTTCGAATGAATGCAGTGGAAACGGATCAACAGACCGTTTTTTCAAATAGAGAAAAGGAGTAAGAAAAATGGCAAATGTACATACTTTTACGAAGAAAGAGGAAATCGCGAACGCAATCATCCACGGAATAGGTGGACTACTAAGCATCGCAGCTCTCGTTATCCTAATCGTATTTGCTTCATTGTATGGCACAGTGTGGCATGTCGTCAGTTTCACCATATTCGGTGCGACCATGTTCCTGCTATATACATCATCCACCCTCGTTCATAGCTTTCCACCGGGAAAAGCAAAGGATTTTTTTGAAATCATGGACCACTCATCGATTTATTTCTTCATTGCTGGAACTTACACACCATTCCTTTTCCTTGTGGTAAAAGGGGTTTTAGGATGGACGCTGTTCGGAATCGTCTGGGGGATTTCCATCGCGGGAACGGTGTTTAAATCTCTGTTTGTCAAACGATTTTTGCATACATCCACAGTGCTATATATCATTATGGGCTGGCTGATCGTATTTGCTTGGGGATCACTGACAGAGAATCTTTCATCACAAGGACTGCTCTTTCTAGTAATTGGAGGCGTTCTGTATACTGTAGGAGCAGTCTTTTACGTCTGGCGCGGTTTCCATTACCATCATGCAATATGGCATTTGTTTGTTCTAGCTGGGTCCATTATGCACTTTTTTGCGGTGTTGAGTTTGTTGCCATAAGGTTGTATTCGTCCATATAACGATTTGCATCTTTGTTATTTAAATAACTGAGGTATTCCATTAATCAGTGTGTAACCGCCCATAATAGTCATGGCGATGACGATGATCGCTCCAAAAATTGTCATCCAGAGCGGGTGCTTATAGTCGCCGACAATTTTTGTCTTGTAAGCTGCAATCAACATTACCCCTAAGGCGATTGGAAGAATCAGGCCATTGAAGGAGCCGACAAGGACCAAAATCTTTACCGGTTGTCCTATTAAGACAAATACGAGAGTAGAAATGGCTATAAATGTAACAATCGTCAAGTTATGATGTTTTGCAACCGTCTTGCTCAGTGTCTGAATGAACGAAACCGAAGTGTATGCAGCACCAACAACCGAAGTAACTGCAGCAGCCCACATTACAACTCCGAAAATTTTATAGCCAACATTGCCTGCAGCATGCTGAAAAACGGAAGCAGGCGGATTTGCCGGGTCGATAGCAAGACCTTGAGCGACGATTCCAAATGCAGCAAGGAACAGGAAGATCCTCATGATGGAGGCAATCCCAATGGCAGTTACTGCACTCTTGGTTACTTCAGGCAAAGCTTCACGGCCTTTTATACCTGCGTCCAATAACCGGTGTCCTCCTGCAAATGTAATATATCCTCCGACAGTTCCACCTACAAGGGTTACGATTGCTAGAAGGTCGATTCTATCAGGAACAAAGGTTTTTACAACGGCTTCCCCCACAGGCGGATCAGCTGTGAACATAACAAAAATAGTCAAAATAATCATCACAAAACCCATAATTTGAGCAAATCTGTCCATTACTTTTCCGGCTTCGCGGACGAGGAAGATTCCAATCGCTACGATTCCGCTTAATAAAGCACCTGTTTTAGCTGACAAGCCGAACAAGACGTTTACGGCAAGACCTGCTCCGGCAATATTGCCAATATTAAAGGCAAGTCCCCCTGCAACAACAAGTGCAGCGAGAAAATGCCCCAACCCAGGCAAGACATCGTTGGCAATATCCTGAGCACGTTTCTCGGATACCGCTATAATCCTCCAAATATTCATCTGTGCGCCAATATCGATAATGATAGAAATGAAAATGACAAATCCAAAGCTTGCCATCAGTGATTGTGTAAATACAGTTGTTTGAGTAAGGAACCCAGGACCAATTGCCGACGTTGCCATCAGGAATGCAGCACCAAGCAGTAAACTGGCGGTTGATTTTTTCTCCATCCTTGTTGCCTCCTAAAAATAGTTTATTCAATAAAGCTGCTAATTTTGGCAATAGAAATGCCAGCCTCGTTTAAAGCCGCAGTTATATGTTTCGCAAAATCAAGAGCACTTTCTCCATCTCCATGAATGCAGACAGTATCCACTTTTATCGAGACATCGGTGCCCTGAACGGAAGGGACTTTTCCTTCTTTGACCATCCGTATTACTTGTTTGACAGCTTCCCCGTGATCTTTAATCAATGCGTTAGCATGCAGCCTGGAAGTTAATGAGCCATCCTGTTGATAGGTGCGGTCTGAAAAAACTTCACTCGCCGTACGGAGGCCAATCTTTTCTCCTGCTTTCACTAACTCACTTCCGGCAAGGCCAAAAAAGATCATTTGCGGATCGACTTTATATACAGCTTCCGCAATCGCTTCTGCCAGCTTGGCATTTTTTGCAGCCATATTAAAAAGGGCGCCATGAGGCTTAACATGCTGAATTTGGCCGCCTTCACTTTTGACAAAGCCAGATAGTGCGCCTATTTGGTAGACTACAAGATCGTACGCCTCTTGAGCTGATAAATTAATTTCTCTTCTTCCAAAGCCAACTAAATCTTGAAGACCTGGATGCACGCCAATGCCAACATTTTTTTCAAGCGCTAATTTTACCGTTTTCCTCATCGTAGCTGGATCCCCGGCATGAAATCCGCAGGCGATATTGGCAGAGGTCACGTATTCGAGAATTTCTGCATCCCTGCCAAGAGTGTAGGCTCCGAAACTTTCACCCATGTCACAATTAATATCAACCTTTGCCATAATCATATTCCTCCTATTTGAATTTTAATAAAATTCCCTGTCTAAGCTTATTAATAATTCTCTCTCTCTCAAGGTAGAGGGTCTGCGCATCTTCATGGCTTATTTCCTTAAAGCGGATATGGTCCCCTGGTTTTGCTTGCGCGATCAGAGGCAAATCGACAGTAGCAATCTGTCCGATTTTTGGGTAGCCACCGGTTGTTTGCCTGTCTGCCAGCAGGATGATTGGATTTCCTTCAGAAGGAACTTGAATAGTTCCAAAACTGACCGCTTCGGAAACCATTTCTGCCGGTTTTTTCAATTGCAAAAAAGCACCTGTTAGTCGATAACCCATCCTATCTGATTGGGGGGTAACGAAAAAGGCTTCGTTAAATATGTTAGTCTTACTTTCTTCTGAAAATAAATCGAACTGCCTGCCTCTGATTACCCGAATGGATGGGTCGCGTCTATGCAAAGGAATCAAATCTGATGAAACGGACCAATCCATCTCTGTGAAAAGCTCAGATCCAGCTTTTCCACAAAGAAACTCTAGCTTCTGCTGAGAAAATTTTCCTAGGGGGTCAAATGGGATTAAATCACCTGACCTTAGTGCGCGTCCTTGGTATCCGCCAATATTTGCCCTTAAGTAAGTAGATTTACTGTCCATAACTTCTGGAATATCAAATCCTCCTGCGACTGCGAGATAGGATCTTGCACCATTAGCTGCTTGGCCAAAACTTAATAAAGCGCCTTTTTTTATGTAAATTGGCCGCCACATTTTAATGGGAATCCCATCAATCGTTGGCGATAAATCACCGCCACAAATGGCGATTAGAGCATCCTTCTCAAATTGAATAACAGGTCCTAATAAGGTAATTTCAAGAGTTGCCTCATTTTCCTGATTGCCGACGAGAATATTCGCAAGCCGGTGCGCGAGCTGATCCATCACACCACTTGCAATGACACCATATTTTTGATACCCGTATCTTCCTAAATCTTGAACACTTGTGAGAAGACCCGGTTTTAAGACTCTTATCATTCCTTATCTCCTCCAAGTTCCAAGTATTCTTCATAACTGATCGGATAAAAGCGTATACGATCTCCGGGGCGCAGGAGAGTAGGCGGGTGCTTCTCTGGGCGGAACAGCTCGAGAGGAGTCCGGCCGATTAACTGCCAGCCGCCTGGTGTTTCGATTGGATAGACACCTGTTTGTTTACCGGCAATTCCTACCGATCTCGGAGGAATTTTCAGCCGAGGTGTTTCTTTTCTTGGTGTTGCTATCTTCTCCGACATACCTCCTATATATGGGAAGCCTGGCGCAAAACCAATCATATAGACAAGATAATCTCCAGCAGAATGGAGCTGGATAACCTCATCTTCAGATAAATTATTATGCCGAGCAACAAACTCTAGGTCAGGTCCCAATTCACCACCATAACAAACTGGAATTTCAATCATTCTCTGAGTGATTTTGTTTTCAACAGCAACACCAGTTAAGAAAGACTCAAGCCAGGAACGAACATAGTTATAAGGAAGTTCCCCTTTTTTCGCATGTCTCATTATCTTAAAAGGATCGTAAAATAAGGTAACAGTAGTAAACGCAGGAATGTATTCAATCATCCAATCTTTTGTATGATTATCCAAAATAGAGGCAATGAATTGCACTTTTTGCTGAGTTTGTATATGAATGTCTTTGCCCAATTCGATCATGATGGCATTGTCTCCTAATGGCTGGAAACTATAAACCAATGGGTTCACCTCCTGCTTTTAGCTGAAAATATGTTTTTAAGTATACCTTAAAATTGATGAATTACAAAATTAAAATGGATGCATAAAAATGAAATTACTACTAGTCTAGAATTATAGGGAAAATGTCATTATGTTAATGCAGATTTGTAGTGAAAAAGCTCTTGCTATTCATTTTTAAAAAGCAAAGGTGTATAATCACCCTGATCAATTTGTATATTTATAAGTTTGATATAAACTAGGATGAATTATCTATCGGAACATATATGAAACAGGCTGTGGAGGACCTTCGCTATCTACATCAGCATCCGGAGCTGTCTGGTCAGGAAAATGAAACGAGTAACTATATCCGAGAGAGGCTCGAGACTCTTGGGATTAAAATCTTGAGTTTCCAACCACCAAGTGTGGCAGGGGATGTGAACAGAAAAACTGGAGAAAAAACGCTGGCATTGAGGGCAGATATGGACACTTTGCCGATGAAGGGGGGACAAACCGTATCGTATCTTTCAAAAAATCCAGTTAATCGTCTTGAAAACGGGCTTAACGTTGTAAAAGCATTTTCCTGACGGTAACCTTAATAGAGTTATTTTTTTAGTAATTGCGTCATATGATGCATGATTTCGTTATATTTATTTTCTGCGTCTGCAAGGCCAAACCTTCCTGCTTCTTTCAATGGTACGACTCTGTAATGTTTTTGTTTGCTGCTGGAAACGAAGGTAGGAAGGAATTCCGGATTATGTAATGCAATTACCTTTCCATCAGGGGTAATGCGCTTTGTAATCTCTACCGTTGCGAGGCCGCCGATATCTTTGTAATCCCACATTTGTCCTGATAGGAAATTGCCAAGAGAATATACAACAAGTCCCTTCCTGCCATCTGAGGCGGTCAACCATTCCATTGGCTGTAGGACGTGCGGATGGTGTCCAAAAATGATATCTACCCCTTGGTCGATTAGAAACTGGGCAAGTTTTTTTTGATCTCCTGTTGGAAACCGTTGGTACTCATTCCCCCAATGGATGCTCATGACGACCACATCCGATGCTGCTTTGGCACGATGAATTTCCTCCTTCATTGCTTCGCGGTCGATCAGGTTGACGAGATAGTCTTTGCCAAATGGAACCGGAATCCCATTTGTCCCATAGGTGTATGACAAATAAGAAACTTTTATTCCGTTTTTAGTCAATACCCTTACTTTCTGTTGATCGGCATCATCCTTGAAGGAACCAACATAAGGCAGACCGGCAGCTTCCATATTTCGTATGGATGTCAAAACCCCTTTTTCAGAACGATCCAGCGAATGATTATTGGCATTGGAAACAATATCGACACCCGCATCTAGTAGTGCATCCCCAATTTCAACAGGACTATTGAAAGCTGGGTAACTGGACAAACCGATTTCGACTCCGCCCAGAATGGTTTCCTGATTAGCCAAGAGGAGATCAGGATCTGTTAACAGCTGTTTAACATTCGTTAGCACCGGCTTAAAATCATACCCTGAAGAAGAGTGAGCGCTTTCATAAACAGTGTCATGGATCAGGATGTCGCCAATCGCCCCTAATTTTACGGTTTCTTGAAAATTTTTCCCCGCTACATCGATGCTTCTCATTGAATGGTTTTTTTGTTGGACATTCAAAATTGGTTTTTTTGCCTGTGCTTCATGAGATATTTGGAAGGTTAGGATTCCTAATAAAATACTTAATCCGGAAATAATCGTCATAGCCAAGAAGGTTTGCTTCTTTTTTTTCATTTAAAATCTCCCCAATAACTGATGAGTCCTATCTATTTTGTGCTTCTAAAGATAATATAGTATAGAATTTGTGTGAAATATAGAAGTTTTTACTGAAAAAAGGAAATGCGACTCGTTCCAGAGCCGCATGTTATTCGCTATCCATTGTTTCGATAAAATCCATTAGCTCATCCAGGTTCTTGATCTTGATAATCTTTGGATTTGTTGTTTCGTGGAAATCAGCCAAAAGTTCAACGATAAAGTCATCTGAAGTCGTTACATCAGCTGTTGTGGTTGAATATACATATTGGTCTGTCAGCTTTATAACTTCTTCTTCCATACCAGTTCGCCTTCTTTCCTGTGCTCTTTTCTTTATTTTAGCAACAATCCTACCTATTGATTGGGTATAATTTGACAATTTTTCGACTAATCGAAAGCAGGTTATAAAAGGGTGGGTAATGAAATCGTAAATGTTGTGCTCGAAAATTCGCTAACGACACTCATTTCACCGCCATGATTTTCAATTAATTGTTTGCTAATTGCCAATCCAATGCCTGTTCCTTCTGCCTTTGTCGTAAAAAAAGGAGTGAAAATTTTCTCTATGCACCATTCATCGATTCCAATGCCGTTATCAATGACACGGATCAGCGCATAATCAGCTTTTCTTCCAGCAATTATTTTAACAGATCCATCGGTTCTCCCGCTTCCTTCCACAGCCTCTAGTGCATTTTTCAATAAATTGACGAGCACTTGTTTTACGGTATTCTCTTCTGCCATGATAAAAAGTTCTTCTTCCGCAAGTTCGACGCTTAAGTCGACACCCTTCAGGATTGCTTCACTTGAAAATAAATCCCTCATGTTTTTCATTAAACTGTTTATTTCCAGCTTTTTTTTCCCTGCTGGAGTCGGCTTTAAGACAGATAGGAATTCAGTTAGCAAGCCATTTGCACGATTGATTTCCTCCAATGCTACATCTGCCAATTCTTGTTTTCCAGCGGATTGAAGATCTGGCTTTAATAATTGGATGAACCCTTTGATGGTTGTTAATGGGTTCCTTATTTCATGGGCTAACCCAACAGATAACAAACTTAAAGATGCAGATTGATAGTTTCTTGATACCTCGGTCAAGGCCTCTTTCAATGCGTTTACCATTTGTTGTTTTTCAAGGATCTCTTGGTTTAAATTTTGAAGGACGCTTTCCAGTTCCAGCTTTTTCTTGTTCATCATTATTGCTACTTCATCCTTTTGCATAGACTGCTTTGCATACGGAAGAATTGGCTCAAAAGGGAAAGTGTGTGAATCCGTATGGAATGAGAATTCGGTTTTAAATAATGTTTTATGATCGACCATTGGATGAAAACTATAGACAGAGGAAGGATTATTCATTTTCATCGGGATCCCTTCTTTGAATAAAATTTTTTTACATTTGGTTCTCGTTTAATAACTAGGAAATCTGACAGCAAATTTCGATTACTTTCGAAGATATTTATGACAATTTTATTTAAATTATACCATTTAAAATAAAAAATTCATTATAAAGAACAAAAATATTTTATAAAGAACCGTGAGATAAAAGCTAATATCCGGTTTTTGGAATAAGCTATTGGATGACAATAAAAAAATCCCGGCAAACCATGAGCTGATATGCCGAGATTTTTTCGAGTATAAGAATAAAAGCTCACTTCGAGTAGTACAATTTCATCGGCGATCGATCGAGAGTTCGTTTATAGCCAGGTGATTTTTGGCTCGGTTTTTTTGCGTATTCTTTGAATATTTTCCCTATGCCTGTAAATAACGAAAGTAGCTAGGACCGCAACCACAAGGATAAGAGGGAGATCCTGAGTGAATAGGGAGGAAATGAATGCAACAAAACCAGTCAGAATAGAAGAAAGAGAAACATATTTTGTTAAGTATAAGCTGATGAAAAAGAAGATTAGCGTAAATAGGAATAAAATCGGTACATAAGCTAGCAGAACTCCGCCTGAAGTTGCGACAGCTTTTCCACCTCGAAAACCAGCAAATACTGGGTACATATGTCCAATGACCGCAAAAATACCAACCAACAGTGTGTGAACGTCTGCACCGAGAAGCAAGGGAAGGCTTGCTGCAAGAGTACCTTTAAGAATATCAGCGACAGTAACGGCCATGCCTGCTTTCACACCTAGCGTACGGAAAGTGTTAGTGCCGCCCAAATTCCCGCTCCCATGTTCCCGGATATCTTTTCCATAGAAGACTTTCCCTACGATCAATCCAGAAGGAATGGATCCAAGCAAATAAGCTAATAATACGATAATTGCGTTTAATACCATGAAAGACTCTCCTTTAAAGGTTTTACAGGTTCTTTTATTTTACCACGTTCTTCTGAAAACTCCATCCAATTCTTGTCCTATTTCCTAAATCAGTTCTTCCGTCAATGGATCCGCATTTCTGATAATGGCAAGCCATTGCTGGGGGCTTTGAATTTCATAAAAAACTCTTCTATCTTTCATGAAAATAGTATTATAGACTAATATCATCAGTGCTCAGCAATAGATAGACATTTTTTAGAACGGAGCAAGTGTATATGAAAACTTTTGTTGCTGCTATCCAGTGGATGGCTTTTATCATTGCGGGTTCGATTGTTGCTCCGATTGCGATTGCAGATTTATTTCAGCTTACTGAATTACAGACAACCGGCCTTGTTCAAAGAACTATGTTTGTATTGGGAATATCAAGTCTTTTGCAAGCATCGTTCGGCCACCGGCTGCCGATCAACGAAGGACCTGCAGGTTTATGGTGGGGTGTATTCACCATCTATGCAGGTTTAAGCACAGCATTGTTTTCTTCCAATATTGAAACTCTTCAAGCACTTGAGGGCGCGATGATTGTGAGCGGATTGGTCTTTTTTCTATTAAGCTTTTTTAAATTAATCGATAAACTGGCAATATTGTTCACGCCTGTTGTAAGTGGAATTTATCTGCTGCTGCTGGTTATCCAATTAAGTGGTTCCTTTCTAAACGGAATGATGGGGATCGGGAGGGGCACTAATGAAGTGAATCCTCCAATCGCTTTATTCAGTTTGTGTCTAGTTGTGTTCACCTTTTATTTAACACGTCACCGCTTAAAACTAATTAGTCAATATGCAATTTTACTTAGCTTAGGTGTTGGCTGGTTGCTTTTTTCTCTGCTTCGTCTAGATGAGGGTTTTCAACGATATGAAGGACCTGTATTTGCTTACCCAGATATTTTGACTTTTGGGGTGCCTGTTTTTGATACCGGCCTGATGATTACTTCCATCTTCATCACCTTCTTGCTGATTACCAATATGCTTGCAAGCATTAGGGTAACAGGACAAGTACTCAATGATATGGGTGTCCATTCTCATGAAAATCGTTACCGTGCTAGCGGTTATATTGCTGGAATCAATCAGATTCTTGGAGGGGTATTTTCTGCGATTGGTTCTGTACCGATTTCAGGAGCAGCCGGTTTTATCACTACGACAGGAATTACAAAATTGCTCCCATTCATCATTGGTTCTTTTTTCATTGTCGGAGCGAGCTTCCTGCCGCATGTAATGTCAGTATTTGCAGCCTTGCCTGCACCTGTCGGCTATTCTGTCACTTTCGTCATCTTTGCTAATATGATCGGAATTGCCTTTTCCGAATTCGACCGTGAAGATGACAAACAAAGAACACGGTTCGTTATTGGAACCTCATTATTTGCTGGAGTCGGTGCGATGTTTGTACCTGCAGAGGCCTTTAGCCATGTTCCGCCAATTTTGGTTTCCGTCTTGAATAATGGCTTGATACTCGGGACATTACTAGCCGTTATATCGGATCAGTTCACTTTGGCTAAGAAAAGGAGAATTCTGGCTGTTAACCAAGATACCTAGCAAACAAGTGATAGATATCGTGAATGTATTACGAATACTTGATGAAAGTTGCTCGAGAATTTGCGGAAATATCTTCTGCGACTCTTAAAAAAATGGAAACACTGGGATCATGTATAATGGTAAAACATGCTTTGACAAGATGATATCATGTGCTGTACAAGGTGGGATTATAGGATGGATTTTTTAGATAAGCAGCTGGCTCAAGAGATTGTTGATAGGACGATGGGAATTATCGGGAAAAATATCAATGTAATGGATAACCGGGGCGTTATCATTGGGTCAGGAGACGCAAACCGAATTGATGACGTACACGAAGGTGCTGTCCATGTTATCAAACAGGAATCAGGCTATGAAATTACTGAAGTAGAGGCAAAGAATTTCTATGGGGTGAAGGCAGGGGTCAATCTTCCTATTCGCTTTGACGGAGAAATAGTTGGTGTGATCGGAATTACGGGTGCTCCTGAAGAAATCAGAAGTTTTGGTGAACTAGTTCGGATGGCTGCTGAACTAAGTCTGCAGCAAGCAGTCCTAATGAATGAAATCCAGTGGGACGAGAGGCTGAAGGAAGAGCTTGTCAGTCAAATCATCCATGCTGAAGGGAAGATGGATCCGCTTTTCCTGGATAGAGCCATGCGTCTGGGGATTGATGTGAATTTGTCACGGACAGCGATGGTTATATTGACCCGTGACAGAAAGAAAACCTTTCCCTTTCTAAAGAGCCGACTAGAAAAAGATGACCTTTTGCTGATGCAGCATGATAGAATTGTAATTTTAAAGAGGATGCCTTCCGGACAAAGTGGCTTTCAAATGATAAAATTGGCAGAGGGATGGATCAATGCTTATAAGTCAACCAATGATCGATACATTAAAATAGGCATTGGACAACATCATTCTAGTTTAACAGGATTGACAAAGTCTTATCAACAGGCTGATCTTACCTTGAAAGCAGGCTTAAAATTAGCATCTGAAAAAGATATCTTCGTGTATGAAGATTATTATCTGCCTGTTTTCCTGTTAACTGCTTCAAATATGGGATTGACTGAGGGTTTGGAGCCCTTTTATACAAAGCTAAAATCCAGGGATTCTAAAGGGGAATTAACAGAATCATTAAGAGCATTGATAGAGACGAATGGGGATATGAATAGTGCTGCGAAAATGCTTTTTATCCATAGAAACACCCTTAGGTACAGATTAGATAAGATAACAGAAATAACAGGGAAGGATCCTCGAAAAACGACAGATTTGCTTCATCTTTACTTGTCTTTTCTTAATAATGAACTTGAATGATTGTGCAAATGCACGAAAGATCTGTATGAATTCAGGTCTTTTTTTGATTGTTTGACCAATGAATTAGTGAGAGACAGCGCTTACAATAAAGGTATCAAAGATAGTAGGAGGAGTTCAACATGGATATTCAGGTAAGCGCTTTCGGAGCCTTAGTAGCCCTTATTGTAGCTGTATTTTTAATTCTGAAGAAAGTTTCACCTGCGTACGGAATGATCGCCGGAGCATTGATTGGCGGTCTCGTTGGTGGTGTTGATGTTACAAATACGGTTACCTTGATGATGGAGGGTGCCAAAGGAATTATTCCTGCGGTATTGCGCATTTTGGCTGCAGGTGTGCTGGCTGGGGTCTTGATTGAATCAGGTGCTGCAGCTGTCATTGCGGAAACGATTGTTAAAAAAGTCGGGGAAACTCGAGCGCTGCTTGCCTTGGCAATTGCGACGCTGATCCTTACGACAGTTGGTGTATTCATTGATGTAGCTGTTATCACTGTTGCCCCCATTGCCTTGGCAATTGCCAGCAAAGCGGGCATCTCAAAAACAGCAATTCTGCTTGCAATGATAGGCGGAGGAAAAGCTGGAAACATCATGTCACCAAATCCCAATGCAATTGCCGCGGCAGATGCGTTCGGTGTTCCATTGACTTCAATCATGGCAGCAGGAATCATCCCAGCTATATTTGGACTTGCTGTAACATATTTTATAGCTAAAAAATTGATTCATAAAGGTTCTAGTGTTTCCGTTGAGGAGAGCGAAACGAAAGTTAAAGGGGAGCTTCCGCTTGTCGTGCCTGCGATTGTTGCCCCATTAGTGACGATTATTTTGCTAGCCCTTCGACCATTGTTTGACATTAACATCGATCCGATGATTGCCCTGCCAGCCGGGGGGATTGCAGGAGCATTAGCAATGGGACGGATCAAACATATCAATGACTATGCTGTATCAGGACTTGGGAAAATGTCGGGTGTAGCGATCATGTTGCTTGGTACAGGTACTTTGGCGGGAATCATCGCAAATTCAGGCTTAAAGGATGTTCTCATCAACAGTCTAGATGCACTTGGACTTCCAGCCTTTGTTCTGGCACCAGTATCGGGTATCTTCATGTCTGCTGCTACGGCTTCCACGACTGCTGGTACCGCTGTTGCCTCACAGGTATTTGGAACAACTATTTTGGAAATGGGCGTAACTGCATTGGCGGGTGCGGCGATGGTACATGCTGGCGCTACAGTGCTGGACCACCTTCCGCACGGAAGCTTCTTCCACGCAACTGGCGGAAGTGTCAATATGGAGATTAAAGAGCGCCTGAAATTGATTCCGTATGAAACAGCTATTGGTTTGACACTTGCCATCGTTTCCACGCTGATTTTTGGAATCTTTAAGTTCTTTGGATAGATCTCTAGGAACATTCTATAAAACGAAAAGAAACATATATGGTCTGGATTACTTAGAAATCCAGGCCATTTCTTACAAATCACTCCGTGGTTAACGAGAGGAGACATAGAGTATGAAAATCGTAATAGCTCCAGACTCCTTCAAGGAAAGTCTGACGGCACTTGAAGCAGCAACTGCGATCGAGGCAGGCATGAAAAAGATTTTGCCTGAAGCGATCTTTGTAAAAGTACCAATGGCGGATGGCGGGGAAGGCACTGTACAATCTCTTGTGGATGCAACTCATGGAAGGATTGTTTCAAAAACTGTAACAGGCCCGCTTGGAGATGCTGTTGATGCATTTTTCGGTTTATCGGGTGATGAAAAGACGGCAATCATCGAGATGGCTGCAGCGTCAGGACTTCATTTGGTACCCAGAGAGAAACGTAATCCACTTATTACCACTACTCGAGGTACTGGAGAATTAATTGTAGCTGCACTTGACTATGGTGTGGAACAGATCATCATCGGTATTGGGGGCAGTGCTACGAATGATGGGGGAGCAGGAATGGCGAGAGCCCTTGGTATCCGGTTTCTCAATGCTGATGGAAAGGAGATCGGCGAAGGTGGTGGATCTCTTAGCGAATTGGTTTCGATCGATAGGACGCAAGCTGATAGCCGTTTGACTTCGGTAAAAATTGAAGTTGCCTGTGATGTGGATAACCCCTTAACTGGTACGAAAGGCGCATCCCGTATTTTTGGTCCACAAAAAGGCGCAACTGCAGAAATAATCGAAATACTGGATAAAAATCTTCATCATTACGCAGAAATTATCCGCAAAGATCTTGGAAAAGATATTGAACACATTTCTGGTGCAGGAGCCGCAGGTGGACTTGGCGGAGGACTGCTGGCATTCCTATCAGCAGAATTGAAAAGAGGCGTTGATATCGTTCTTGAGGCAACAAAGCTTGAACAGCAGCTGTTGGATGCTGATTTTGTCATTACAGGTGAAGGAAAAATCGACGGACAAACAATTTTTGGCAAAACACCAATCGGGGTAGCAAAAACGGCAAAACGGCACAACATCCCTGTAATCGCAATCGCTGGGAACGTAGCAAAGGACAGTGTGATTGTGCACGAACACGGGATAGATGTATTATTTAGTGTGGTACCAGGAGCGATCTCTCTTGAAGATGCTTTAGAAAATGCCAGTACGTATGTCAGAAATACTGCTGCGAATATAGCTTCACTGATCAAATTAGCCAAGTGAAAAGAAAAACCGCGACACTGTAATTGCAGTTCGCGGTTTTTTGATAGTTAAAATAGGTTACAGTCATGATGTATAAAAAAACACCACGAAAGGAGTTTTGCTAAGAAAATGTATTTGAAATCGAAATAGGTAAATAGTAAAATGGAAGTTGATATAGTGGTTTGTTTTTTTTGAAAATTTAATTCTAGCATAAAAATTAAGTGCTGTCAAGTAAAAGAGGAATCGTTGTAGGAGTGGATTTCATGAAGGAAAAGCAGCAAGACGCCTTGAGAATGGAACAAGATCGTATTTTTGTCATCATGGAAGAAATTGATCGCAAGGCTGCAAAGTGGAAAGCGAATTCTACTGAGGTTGGCTCAGATGCCCTTCAGATCAGAAAGACCTTTTGGGAGGATGTAACCGTAAATTTTGATGAAGCGGATGATGTAGCGGAAACTTTCACAAGCATCAAGCAACAAGCTGCTCTTCTGTCAGAGCGGGAGCGTACCCAATCGCAAATGGTAAAACAGCTGAAGACACTTTCCCAACTAAGGTTCTCTCCTTATTTTGGCAGAGTTGATTTTAAAGAAGAAGGCCTGAGTCAAGCAGAGAAAATATACATTGGTATCGCCTCGCTTATGGATCAACAGGAAGAAAATTTCCTGATTTATGACTGGAGAGCACCGATCTCAGGCCTTTATTATGATTACTCCCCTGGACATGCACAGTATGAAACGGATACAGAGACCATTCAAGGGGAGATGGAGCTCAAGCGCCAGTTTGTCATTAAGGCAGGGAAAATAAAGGCGATGTTCGAGGCTGGGGTAACAATCGGGGATGAGATGCTTCAGGAAGTTCTCGGCAATCATGCTGACAATCAGATGAAAACAATAGTAGCGACCATTCAAAAGGAACAAAACGAGATTATTCGCAATGATTCAAGCAGTCTTGTTGTTGTCCAAGGGGCGGCCGGAAGCGGCAAAACGTCTGCTGCTATGCAGCGAGTCGCCTATTTACTTTACAAGTACAGAAAGATCATTTCTTCAGAAAACATCATGCTATTCTCTCCGAACCCGCTTTTTAATAGCTATGTAGCGACAGTACTGCCGGAACTCGGAGAAGAAAACATGCAGCAGGCTACATTCCTGGAGTATCTTCTATCCCGTTTCGGTGCTGAATATGAGTTGGAGGATCCGTTTGCGCAGATGGAATTCCTGCTTGCAGCGGAACAGGATGAGAGCTACCAGGAAAGGGTTGAAGGAATCCGTTTCAAAGCGAGCCTGGAATTTAAAGAGTTACTGGATCAGTATGAACAGAAGTTATCCAGGGAGACACTTGTCTTTAAAAGCTTGATCTTAAAAAAACGCACGATAATTTCAAAGCAAGAGATTGCTGAATTTTATGACTCACTCGACAAGGGCATTGCCATTCCAAATAGGGTTCAGCTCGTTAAGGAATGGCTGATCAAGGAACTCAAGAAAAAAGCCAAAGCAGAAAAATCACAGCAGTGGGTAGAAAATGAAATTCAATTTCTTGAAAAGGAAGATTATCTCGAAGCTTTTAAGCAGAGTCAGAAGCACCAAGCTGAAGCTGAAGATACATTCCATGACTATGACATGGAAGCAAAATGGCTGTCTGAACTGGTTGTAAAAAGGCGATTCAAGCCATTGTTCCAGGCAGTAAAAAAACTAAAATTTATCCATTACAACGCCATTTTTATCGATTTTTTCAAGGAGGCAAGTGTTCAGGCGGAGGGTGCTCCTGATAATTGGCGATCCATTTGTGATCGGACAATCCATACCCTCAAGGCAAAATATATTTCTTATGAGGATGCAACGCCTTTTCTTTACCTTCAGGATCTCGTGGAAGGAAGGAAGTCGAACACTTCGATTCGTCATGTATTCATTGATGAAGCCCAGGACTATACCCCATTCCAATTTGCGTATATTAAAAATCTATTCCCATACAGCAAAATGACGCTGCTAGGCGATATTAACCAGGCGATTTACTCTGGTCCGACCGGTGCCCCAAGCATTTTTGCCGACGCGATGCTGGATTTTGGGGAAAAAGAAACCTATAAGCTTACAAAAACCTACAGATCTACAAAGCAGATAGTTGAATTCACGAGGCAGTTGATTGAAGAAGGAAATTTGATTGATCCCTTTCATCGTATTGGACCTAAGCCGGTAATCGTGAATCATACGGACGATGCCAACCATATGGAAAGGACGGAAGAAATCATTTCAGTCCTTAAGAACAATGGTCATAAAAATATCGCCATCATCTGCAAAACAGCAGCGGAAAGCAAAGAGGCTTTCGAATCCATTAAGAAGGCGTATGCAGCAAGATTGATTGAAAAAGGTACCATGACCTTTGAAAACGGCGTCAATGTCGTGCCATCCTATCTGGCAAAAGGGATCGAGTTTGATGCGGTCATTATTTTTGATTCCTCTTCCTACACAAGGAATGAGGAAAGGAAGTTGTTCTATACGGCTTGTACAAGGGCCATGCATGAGCTTTATATTCTTTCGAGAGGAGAACTCAGTCCACTTTTAGCCAATGTCGATCCGCAATTATTTCAGATCATGTAAAAGCAAGCCGCCAAACATTCTGGCGGCTTGCTTTTGAATTTAATTCAGCCAGTTGAATAACGATCTTTGCCTGGTTCTTTTGGGAGTCTGTTTTTGGCTAGCCTCCTGCAGGGCGGAATTCACGTCGATCAAGCCATTTCCATAATCGATATCCTTTCCTTGTTCCCCAAGGTCAATCGCAGAGTTTTTTATGATGGTGATGATTTGGGAGTTTTTTAAATCAGGGTTAACTGATTTAATCAAAGCGGCCAGACCTGCGACATGTGGAGCAGCCATCGATGTTCCAGAGAGAGCTGCATACTGAGAATGAAAAAAAGTGCTCGGTATGTTCACCCCAGGAGCAGCAATATCAATATAATCTCCATAGTTCGAAAAGCTCGCTCTGTTTCCGTTATAATCCACTGCTGCCACGCTTAAAACCTCTGGGTAAGACGAAGGGTAAGTAGGTTGATTGGATCCGTCGTTCCCTGCTGCTGATACCATTACGACATTTTGGTCATAAGCATAACGAACAGCTTCTTCCAATACTTTTGATGGCTGATAATTGCCAAGGCTTAAATTGATGACATCTGCGCCATGGTCGACTGCCCAAATGATTCCTTTTGCAATATCAAATGTAGTACCATAGCCTTTCGCTCCCATTGCTTTTACAGGTATGATCTTGCTGAACCATGTTATGCCAGCAACACCCTCCCGATTATTCGTTTCCGAGGCGATGATTCCAGCCACATGTGTACCGTGGCCATTGTCATCATCAGGTTCCTGATTTTCGTCTATGACATTATACCCTGCGACAATTCGATTCCTTAACTCGGGGTGATCCAGGTCAACGCCTGTATCGACAATGGCTATTTCAATTTGTTCTTTGCCGCGTGTAATGTTCCAGCCTTCTTCTGTTCCGATCGCTGGCAAATTCCATTGGTAATTCTCCTGATATAGCAAATCATTTGGGCTGGATACCTCGTTTTGCATCAGGATAAAATTAGGCTCTGCATATTCAACGTTCGGCCGCTCGTTGAAATATTCAACCATTTGCGGTGTTTCCATGGACGTTGACCGAAAGATATACACCGAATTTAGGTGTTTAACGACCCAGCCCTTAATGTCGCGGGTCATTTCATCTAATTCGTCAGCACTTGGTTCCGTAATAAAATCAACAGCAGCCTCATGATCATAATAATGACTTGTATCTTTTTTATTATGAAAAATAAGCGTAATATTTTCTTGAGAATGGAGATGTTTCTTGATTTTCTCTCCCGATTCAATATTATTTACGTTTGCCATAGAGTGCATCATCATAATTCGTTGGCTAGATGAGAGAGTTTTTGTATTCTGTTGATCGCTTTGAGCAGGCTCATTTTTGAACACTCCACCTGCATTAAGGGCAAGAACGAAAATTAGTAATGCCCCCAGGGTGAAAACCTTCGCCAATTTCATTGTTAAAGCCCTCCAAAAAATGAATTTGTTCTTATCATGCAAAACAAAAGGGGAAATTAACGGCGGTAATCGCTGGCAGTTCATGAATGGAAACCAACATAGGCAAAATTTTTTTCTGGTCAAAAGGTACCGTTCGCTTTTTTATATGGAATTATTTTTTTAAATCTGTTTGCCAAATTTCAATTAATCGCTACAATTAAGCATAGACGCCATTATTATGGTAAAATAAACAAAGAGAACAATTGTTCTGATTGGAAAAAAAGCAGTTTTTCATACTTTTTAACAAAAAAGAGGAATACTTAAGAATTCATTGACCTTATACAAAAAAACCGTCAATGTTGTTTGCTAGAAATGAAAGGGGTATGTTCGTGGCAAGAAATCAGCAAGCTTTTGATTATAATGATGATGCCATACAGGTACTGGAAGGCTTAGAAGCGGTTCGAAAAAGACCGGGCATGTATATTGGCAGCACAGATACGCGAGGCCTTCATCACCTCGTATATGAAATCGTTGATAACTCCGTTGATGAAGCACTTGGCGGCTTTGGGAATCACATCATCGTCAAAATTCATAAAGATAATTCGGTCAGTGTCCAGGATAAAGGGCGAGGAATGCCTACTGGGATGCATAAGCTTGGAAAACCGACACCGGAAGTTATCCTTACCGTCCTTCACGCAGGAGGAAAATTCGGGCAAGGAGGTTATAAAACAAGCGGCGGTTTACATGGTGTTGGCGCATCCGTCGTTAATGCCCTATCTGAATGGCTGGTTGTCACGATCAAACGCGATGGCTTTGTTTATGAGCAGCGATTTGAAAATGGCGGAAAGCCGGCGACTACGCTTGAAAAAATTGGCAAGACAAATCAATCAGGGACGACAATTCATTTCAAACCAGACGAAGGAATTTTTTCTACTTTGACATATAACTATGACACACTTTCTGAAAGGCTGCGTGAGTCTGCTTTTTTGCTGAAAGGCTTAACAATTGAGCTGATCGATGACCGAAATAACGAGAAAGATGTCTTTCATTTTGAAACGGGCATTCAGGCATTTGTTGAATATTTGAACGAAGAAAAAGATGTGCTACATCCGGTAGTCAGCTTTGAAGGCGAATATAGCAAATTTGAAGTGGAATTTGCCTTTCAATTCAACGATGGATACTCGGAAAACGTTCTTTCTTTCGTAAACAATGTTAGGACGAAGGATGGCGGCACACATGAAGCAGGGGCAAAGACGGCGATGACGAGAGTGTTCAATGAATATGCCCGTAAGGTTGGATTGCTGAAGGAAAAGGACAAAAACCTTGATGGAGCGGATATACGCGAAGGGCTGGCAGGAATCATATCAGTTCGTATTCCTGAGGAACTGCTTCAGTTTGAAGGGCAGACGAAGGGGAAGCTGGGGACCAGTGAAGCAAGATCCGCAGTCGACTCGGTCGTATCGGAACATCTGTCGTATTTTCTCGAGGAGAATCCAGACGTAAGTACTTTACTGATCCGAAAATCGATCAAAGCTTCCCAGGCCCGGGAGGCTGCCCGCAAAGCACGTGAAGATGCGCGCAGCGGGAAAAAGCGAAAAAAAACGGATGCCATTCTATCAGGTAAATTGACTCCAGCTCAATCAAAGAACCCGGCGAAAAATGAATTATACCTTGTGGAAGGGGATTCTGCGGGAGGTTCTGCCAAGCAGGGGCGCGACAGAAAATTCCAGGCTGTACTGCCATTGCGCGGAAAGGTCATTAATACCGAAAAAGCAAAGCTTCAGGATATTTTCAAAAACGAGGAAATCAATACGATCATCCATGCGGTCGGCGGGGGAGTAGGGTCGGATTTCAATATTGAAGATATTAACTACGATAAAATTGTTATCATGACCGATGCCGATACGGATGGTGCCCATATTCAGGTGCTATTGCTTACCTTCTTTTATCGCTATATGAAGCCCCTCATAGAAGCGGGAAAAATCTTCATTGCCCTTCCTCCGTTGTATAAAGTCAGCAAAGGGACTGGCAAAAAGGAAATCATTGAATATGCCTGGAGTGATGATGAACTACAAGGAGCCATCAAAAAGATCGGCAAAGGCTATATTATCCAGCGTTACAAAGGTCTTGGCGAGATGAATGCAGATCAGCTTTGGGAAACAACGATGGACCCTGGGACTAGGACTTTGATTCGCGTTCGAATTGATGATGCGGCAAGAGCGGAGCGGAGAGTCACAACCCTTATGGGGGACAAGGTGGAACCCCGCAGGAAATGGATCGAATCGAATGTTTCTTTTGGACTTGAGGAAGACGGCAATATTTTGGAAAATGAAAATATCTCCGTGCCAGAGGAGGTTGAAGGCGAATGAGTTCAGTGGAAAAATTTCGTGATCTTCCTTTAGAAGATGTATTAGGCGACCGATTTGGCCGGTATAGCAAGTATATTATCCAGGAACGTGCCCTTCCTGATGCTCGCGACGGCCTGAAGCCTGTGCAGCGGAGAATTTTATACGCCATGCACGTTGAGGGCAACACAAGTGAAAAGGGTTTCCGGAAGTCCGCTAAAACAGTCGGTAATGTGATCGGGAATTACCATCCACACGGTGATTCATCGGTATATGAAGCAATGGTTCGGATGAGCCAGGATTGGAAAGTGCGAAATTATCTGGTGGACATGCACGGCAATAACGGAAGCATCGATGGGGACCCTCCAGCGGCAATGCGATATACAGAAGCAAGATTATCAGCAATTGCCGGTGAATTGTTAAGGGATATCGAAAAGCGGACAGTTGAGTTCATCCCAAACTTTGATGATACGTCCAGTGAGCCTACCGTGCTCCCGGCAATGTTTCCAAACCTGCTAGTCAACGGCTCGACGGGAATTTCAGCTGGATACGCCACAGATATTCCACCTCACAATTTAGCGGAAGTGATTGATGGGGTTATTATGAGGATGGACAACCCTGCATGCACGGTCGAGGATCTGATGAAAGTGATCAAAGGACCAGACTTTCCAACAGGCGGAATTATCCAGGGGATCGAAGGGATTGCCAAAGCGTACAAGACTGGCAAGGGAAAGATTATCGTCCGTGGCAAAGCGGAAATAGAGGATACTCGTGGTGGCAAGCAACAGATTGTCATCACAGAAGTTCCTTATGAAATCAATAAGGCAAACCTGGTCAAGCGAATGGATGAATTCCGGTTAGACCGGAAAGTGGAAGGTATTTCTGAGGTTCGGGATGAAACGGACCGAACAGGTCTTCGGGTAGTGATCGAATTAAAGAAAGAAGCAGATGCAAACGGTGTTCTGCACTATCTGTACAAAAACAGCGATTTGCAAATCACCTACAACTTTAATATGGTTGCTATCAACAAGAAACGGCCAGTATTGATGGGTCTTGCAGAACTTCTAGATGCCTATATTGGTCACCAAAAGGATGTAGTAACGAAACGGTCGCAGTTTGACCTTCAAAAAGCACGAGACCGTCAGCATATTGTCGAAGGGCTAATGAAGGCTTTGTCGATCTTGGATCAAGTAATTGCTACAATCCGTGCTTCAAAGGATAAACGCAATGCGAAAGATAATTTGATCCAGAAGTTCCAATTCACTGAAGTTCAGGCGGAAGCAATTGTTTCCCTCCAGCTTTACCGCCTGACAAATACTGATATTACTGCCCTTCAAGCAGAGGCGGATGAGCTTGCCAAGAAGGTGGAAGAGCTCACTGCCATTCTTGAAAGCGAGAAAAAGCTAACGGCCGTTATCAAGAAGGAGTTAAAGGATGTCAAGAAGCGCTTCTCTGATGATCGCCGGACGAAAATCGAGAAAGAAATCGAGGAAATCAAAATCAATCTTGAGGTACTCATTGCCAGTGAAGATGTAATTGTCACAGTAACGAAGGATGGCTACGTAAAACGTACAAGTCAAAGATCGTATGCGGCATCAAATGAACAGGATTTCGCGATAAAAGATACTGACAGGCTGTTATCCCGATTAAATATGAACACAAAGGATGTCCTTCTGTTGTTCACCAATAAAGGAAGCTACCTGTATTTACCTGTTCATGAACTTCCTGACATCCGCTGGAAAGATCTTGGACAGCATGTGGCCAATATCGTACCGCTTGACCGGGATGAAGAAATCATCAAAGCTGTACCTATCACCGATTTTGAACAAAACCTGTTCTTTTTATTTGTTACGAAAAACGGGATGGTGAAGAAATCAGAATTGAGTCTTTATAAAGCTCAGAGGTATTCTAAACCCTTGACCGCCATCAATGTCAAAGGAGATGACCGGGTCATCGATGTCCATTTAACAAATGGAAACATGGATCTATTTCTTGCTTCCCATTTTGGCTATGGCTTATGGTTCAGCGAAGTAGACGTTAGTCCAATTGGAATCCGCGCAGCCGGGGTTAAGGGAATGAATCTAAAGGATGAAGACTATGTCGTGGGCGGTAAAATCATCGATGACAATGAAAATCCATCCATTGTGATTGCAACCCAGCGCGGCGCAGTGAAGAAAATGAAGCTTTCTTCTGAATTCGAGAAAACATCCCGTGCAAAACGCGGAGTCGTGATGCTGCGAGAACTGAAGGCAAATCCACATCGGATTATCGGTGTTGAAGCTGTCAAGGGAGAAGATGAACTATTCTTCCTATCTGAAAAGCAGCAGATTGTTTCGCTAAAGGCAGCAGATTTGAGGAACAGTGACCGTTACACAAATGGGTCCTTCATTATTGATGAAAATGAAACAGGTAAACTTAAATCCGTTTGGAAAAGGGAAAATAAGGAAATAGACTAAAATAAAATGATGAAAAAACACAGCGGATTTGCTGTGTTTTTTTTATATAAAAAGACTAAAATTTCTCTCGATAAGTGTATTTTTTTCCCATATAAAGAGATATTAACTATAAGGGAGGAATTCACAATGAAAAAGGAAATTTTAATCATTATCACCGCATTCTTTTTAATGTCGTTGACAGCACTAACAGGAGCATACGCAGGTGAATCGAAGGAAACGGAGTCAGTAACAGGAACGAAAGAAAAAGTGGATGTTACAGGTGATGGAAAAAAAGATCTAGTTTTTGTAAAAGGTATCCCATTTGAAGAAGGGACACGGTACCTCAAGGAGATTTATCTAAAAATCAAAGCATCAAATGGCAATACATATAAGATTGATCTCGATGGAGGGTATGACCCGACCACAGAATACAAAGATCTTAATCACGATTCGGTAAAGGATATTTTCGTCAGCATTCCTACTGGAGGGAGTGGAGGATTGTCGAATTATTATTTATACACCTTAAAAGATTTTAAGGTTGTTAATTTGTCTGTACCGGAACCTTTATCTGTCACAAGCCAATTCGAAGATGGTTACAAGGCCTCTGTTCGAATAGAGCAAACAGGGCAGTCCTACAGTTTTGATTTAAGTGAAAGAAAAGTGGACTATGACAGACTTGGTCTTTATCAAGATGGCAAATTGAACGAACCGACTGAATTGATGGTGCTACCATTCGGAAGTTTAAAGCCATTCAAAGGCGAAGCTGGACAATACGAATTAATCGGGATACAGCGAATAAACGGTGCCTACAATGCTGACGGTATTGCAAACCTGGAATCAACCTGGGTATATGAAAAGGGGACCTGGAAACTGCAGCACGCAAAGGTAATCGAACTGAAGTCGCATTAAAATAGAGGGAATGGCCATATAAGAAGCTGAACCACGAAAAAACACAGGCTAGTACTGTGTTTTTTCGGTTTACAAGTAAATAGAGGATACCTTTTGTTTTGCATAATAATATTATGTAAAGTTGAGTCAGAACATAAAATTGGTGGTTAGGATAAAGCACCCGACGAAAAAGCATGAAATATTCGCTTGCCATGTAAATTAAATGATTTTTTTTATTTTATCTCACTGATTTAAGTATACTCTAATATTGAGATATATTTTATTTAACTTCCGAGAATTTATGTTATGTAAACTAAAAAGAATTTTTCGTTAAGGCATCACGAACCCTTCTCCTCCTGCCCGATTGTCCGTTTTTAAGAGAATATACTATATTAATAAATAATGGTTATTTAGGGCTTTTTTTGAATCTGATTTCGCTATTCAGGATGGCTGCATCATTCTCCTTCTTGTTTGTTGCCTTGAAACTAGAATGCAGAGTCATAGCAAAAATTATATAACTATCTATCCTTAAAAAAGCAGAAACAGAGGATTTATCTGGTTCTGCTTTTTTCTAAAGATATTTAGTCTATCGCCGGTTCTGGCAAAAAATTGTCTGACGTCCTTCCTGTTCATTTTCCTCGAAGTAGAGAACTCTCCAGTCACTGAATTCTTTCAGCAATTCATTCGACTCCAGTTTATATTGATTCGAAACACTCTGGTTTCCCGAAGAACCATTTTGAAAAAAGGTTTCTATGAACAAATATCCATCTGTTTTAATCCATTCCTTCATCAGTGGAAACAATGAACGATCAAGATAGTAGGTCACCACCGCCAGATCATATTTCCGGCCTGTAAAAACCGAAGTTTGTTTAGTAAGATCAGCAGTTTTAACAGTAATATTCAGCTTATTACAGGTCGCCTGCTCTTGAACATAGTCAACAGCCACATCCGATATATCAATTGCTGTCACTTCATAACCTATCTCGGCAAGATAATAGCTATTTCCTCCAAGGCCACACGCGATGTCGAGTGCTCCCCCTCCCGTCAAGTAGCCTGACTGCATCATTAATCTAGTATTTGGTTCTGCTTCTGTTTTCTTAGTCAATCGATCCTTGTATTTTGAATTCCATTTTTCTTGAGAATCCAATCATATCCCTTCCTTCTAAAACTGGAGTTATTACGAATATATCATATTAAAATATTTTACTTATTCACAGTTCTATTTTTAGATTATTCAGAAGATATATTTAAAACGTACAGGCGTTCAGGTTCTGGTTTTGGCCTGAAATCTGCCATGCTTTTCCCTTTGGCACGGCCGAACAATTCGACGGTTACTCTTCTAGGCAGATATTTGACCAGGTTTCTATTCACGAGAGCGCTTAAAGTGATTACATCATGCAACGGTGCTCCCTGGATACCAGGTACATTCTCTTTATAAGCTTCAAAGTAATAATCGTATACAGGTTTGATCAGATTTTTGAAAGGAGACTGGCTGTTCTTTGCAAGGTAGTCAATGACAGCTGGTGGGACGATGGCTTTATTGGTAATGTTCAGCGGATGAAGAAAAACATTTCTTGCCTTTTCCAGAACCTGATTGGCTGCAATCGGATCTGCATAAAAATTTGCTTCAGCTTCTGCTGTGACATTTCCGGGAACTAGGAATGCTCCTCCCATGATATAAAAAGCGTTAACAGTTTTGAAGGCATCCTCGCCATACAGGATAAATGGGATTGCCAGTTCCGTTTGCCTTCCGACAGCGACAATCACTAGATTATCCGGGTATTCATTCACAAGATCCAGAATCTTATCAATATCAAAAACTTCTACCTCTCCAAAGTCCGCTGGCGGCCTGATTGGACCAAGACCTTCGGGACCATGGATTTCTGGATAAAAGGTTGCCAGTTCACCGGATAATGGGCCAGAAGCGCCAGCGATGATTGGTATTTCTTCTCTTCCACCTAGCTGCAATAAATAGGCAGCATTGTTGATTGCCTGTTCTTTTGTAATGTTTCCATAGCCGGTTACGACGCCGACAATATTCAGCTGCGGATGTAGCAAGGCATACATCAAGGCCAGTGAATCATCCACCCCGGAATCCGTAAACAAAAGAATATTGTACATGGCTCTCCCCCATTTTCTTCGACATTGGTTTATTATATTCTAACCTTTCTTTTTGAATTCCTCCGTAAAAAATCAAGGAGATTAACAATTGTTGACGCTCAAAAAGGCTGCTTCCTTGGATTGGCAGCCTTAACTTCTTGAATTTAATCAGCAAGCTTCAAAGCAGTATTTGCATTATCTAGATCCACTCTGATTTGTTCACTGAGGTCGTTTGGATGATAAAATCCAGTTTCAATCAGATAGTTGGTGATGTTTTCATGGCTGGCTACAGCGGACCTTAATTGTTCCCGAAAAGCATCTCTTAACTCGGGAGTGGCGGTTTCTGTGATGGCAAAAGATAGATTGCGGATTGTTGATTTAATGGAAATCAAATAATCTGCCGCAATTACTTGATCCGTCATCCCAGCCATTCCAGCTAGGTTATGCAAAATTGTCATACCTGATTTACCTCCCTCCTGTACAGCTCCTTCATCCGTTCAATGTGTGTACTTGATGCAGCTACTTCATTTGTCAGGATTTCTTTCAGTCTCATGTCTTTTACAAGTAAGCCCATTGTGGTGGCTTTGGTCAATGTGACCGTTTTAAAAATTAGTACCTCATGCAATTCAAGGGTTTCATGTATTCCTAGATATTTGGTCATTGGTATTGGTTTTCCTCCCAAAAATAAACGTCTCTCCTTATGCTTCCTTTAAAATGAAAGCTTATTCTCCATTCCTGCATAAAGTGATGGCTTTATTGGAAAAATAACTATGTTCTTTCTATGGAGGTGACCTTAATGGAAAAAGATACGCTTGCATTCCACGAAACGATGGAAGCACATGAAATACTGAATTTTAACACGATTAGTATCCTGAAATCAAAATTAATCCAAGGACTTTGCTTTGATAATGACTTAAAAGCTCTAATGGAAAAAGAAGTGCAACAATCGATTGCAGCTGTAGAAGAATTGAAGACCTATTATGAAGAAGCCAGGACAAAACTAATGAAAGAAGGGGACCAATAATGGAAATGGATTATCTTGATCCACAGGGTGCTGAGCACATGCCCGAGATGGCTGATGCATCCTTTGCGCTAGATTTTCTTCTAGGGATTAAAAATGGCATACATACTTACGGTATTGCTTTGACCGAAACAGCGAATGGGGACCTGCGTAAGATTTTTTACAAACAGATGGAACAGGCCATTGATCTCCATGCCGAAATTTCGGATTTAATGATTGAAAAAGGCTGGTTTTACCCTCATGATGTCGGAAAACAAATGGAATTGGATTTGAAGTCCGCTGACATGGCAATCAGTATTGGAAAAATGGAGTTATTCCCAATGGACACGGACCGTCTTGGAATGTTCGCGACACCAAACAAATAAAGGGGGTAAGATGATATGAAAGCCGTTACGTACCAAGGCAGCAAGAATGTAGAAGTCAAAAATGTTAAAGATCCTCAAATTAAAAATTCGGACGACATTATCATAAAAGTAACTGCTTCGGCAATTTGCGGCTCCGATTTGCATTTGCTTCATCAGATGATCCCTAACTTGCCTACTGACTATGTTATTGGACATGAGCCAATGGGTGTAGTAGAAGAAGTTGGTCCTGGCGTAGAAAAACTAAAAAAGGGTGACCGTGTGATCATTCCTTTTAATGTTAGCTGCGGAGAATGCTGGTATTGTAAAAATGACATTACATCACAGTGTGATAATTCAAATCCACATGGGGAAATGGGCGGATTTTTTGGCTACTCAGAAACTACCGGCGGTTATGCAGGCGGACAAGCTGAATATATGCGTGTTCCTTATGGAAATTTCACACCTTTTAAAATACCTGAGAACTGTGAAGTCGAGGATGAAAAACTTGTCTTGCTGGCAGATGCAGCTGCGACAGCATTGTGGAGTGTCGATCATGCTGGGGTAAAACCGGGGGATACGGTAGTGGTATTAGGCTGTGGCCCGGTTGGCTTGCTGGCACAAAAATTTGCGTGGTACAAAGGTGCAAAGCGTGTCATTGCTGTTGATCATTTGACCTATCGTTTGGAACATGCGAAAAAGACCAATAAAGTGGAAATAGTGAATATAGAGGAACATCAAAATACCGGTGAATTTCTTAAGGAAATCACAAATGGCGGTGCAGACATCGTCATTGATTGCACCGGCATGAGTGCAAAAATGTCACCATTAGAATACTTGGCGACAGGCATGAAGCTGCAAGGCGGTGCGATGGGCGGCCTGGTGATTGCTTCACAAGCAGTTCGTAAGGCTGGTACGATCCAAATTACAGGTGTATATGGAGGCAGATATAACGCCTTTCCCTTGGGGGATCTGTTCCAGCGAAATGTAGATTTGAAAATGGGACAGGCTCCAGTAATCCCATATATGTCTTTTCTTTACGATCTTGTTTCTAATCGAAAAATGGACTTAAGTGACGTCATTACCCATGTTCTCCCACTCGACCAGGCTAAACACGGCTATCAGATTTTCGACACAAGAACAGATGGCTGCATCAAAGTCGTCCTTAAACCGTAGTATACAATAATGTCTCCCATGCAAAAACAACCCATTCCATCAGCGGAATGGGTTGTTTATCTTACTCCATATCAACATTATGGTAAACCTGCTGGACATCTTCTAAATCTTCCAGCGCATCTACAAGCTTCTCAAACTGGGCAAGTGAGTCGGGCTCGAGGGAAATTTCATTTTGTGGAAGCATCGTCAATTCGGCAACTGTAAAATCTGTAATACCGGAATTCCTGAAAGCTTCCTGTATAGCGTGGAATTGTTCAGGCTCCCCGTAAATAATTACCGAATCCTCTTCCTCAAGGATATCACGTGCATCCACATCTGCTTCCATCAAAATTTCCAAAGCTTCTTCGGCCGATTTTCCTTCAAAACCAATTACTGCTATTTTATCAAACATATAAGAAACGGAACCGGCTACTCCCATGTTGCCTCCGTTCTTCCCGAAAGCAGCGCGTACGTTGGAAGCTGTCCGGTTTACGTTGTTGGTAAGTGCATCTACAATAATCATCGAGCCGTTAGGTCCAAAGCCTTCATACCGAAGCTCATCATAGCTTTCTTCTCCCCCGCCCTTGGCTTTTTCGATAGCACGATCAATAATGACTCTCGGTACATTGTATGTTTTCGCTCTCTCAAGGACAAATTTCAGAGCTTGGTTTGATTCCGGATTTGGATCACCCTGCCTGGCTGCAACATAAATTTCTAGTGCAAATTTAGAATAAACCCTGCTAGTGTTCGCATCCTTGGAAGCTTTCTTTTCTTTGATGTTGTTCCATTTACGCCCCATATAGTCCACTCTCTTTCCAGTTATATCAGTTAACTGCAAGCCATCCATAATAGAATAAAAGCCATGCAGCATTTCACAAATAATATTATACCTTAAAATAAGAAAAAATGAAGCCTGATCTAAATGGCTGGCTGATGGGCATTTATAGTTTGCTAAGGAATTCGTTCATTGCCCTCACTAGATCTTGGGGCTGTTCAAACATGCTCATATGTCCGCTGTTTTTAATAAGGTATTTTTGGATATTTGGTTTATCAACCGTAAATGTTTTCTCGGGAGGAACAATTTGATCGAGTTCTCCAGCAACCAACAGCACCGGAAGCTCAGTCTCTTCCAGAACATGATTTCGGTCCGGCCTGTTTTTCATTGCTGACAGGGCACTAACAAGTCCTTTCACAGAAGTCTTTAGGCCGATTTTGACTATCTCGGAAATTTCGACAATATTCAACTCGAGGTTAGCAGGCGAAAAGAGCTTTTTGGAAAGTTCCTCGATAAATGAATCAGTACCTTGCTTCTGTATTTTTTCTGAATTCGTGTCCCTGCCTTCTTTCGCATCAGTCGTGTCAGCATTTGCCGTGGAGTGAACCAGGGAAAATCCGTTTAAGTACTGTGGATAAAGCTCGGCAAAAGCTAAAGTAATATATCCGCCAAGCGAATGACCGAACATAGTCACTTTCTCAATCCCTAAATGATCAAGAAAGTCTTTTACCAAAAATGCATAATCCTCTATTTTATAACTGTCGTTTACCATGCCTGACTCGCCATGTCCTGGAAGATCGATGGCGATTACTCTGTACTCTTTGGTTAATTCAGGAAGTACTTTGTCCCAATACTCTTTTCCGCCAGCAAAACCATGAATAAGAACAATCGGTTTTCCATTTCCTTCCTCATAAAAACTGATTTCTGTGTTTGCTGCTTTTATTTTTTGTGTAGTCATTTCATTCACTCCTATCTTTTATACTACTTAGATGAAAGGACAGCTTATTCCCTTTTCTTTTTGATGCTGTGATACTTGAAAGAACATTACTATGAACCCATTTCTTCAAACTCTTTTATTTTTTCAAGTCTTTCTACCAGCACAATGCATTTTTTATCTCCAATTTCATAAATATACATCTTATGTCCATGCTCTATTAGGAGCTTCTTGAATTGAATCTGACCGGATAAGTCATATCCATTGGCTAAGTCAGTAATTTTTTTGAGGATTTGGTCTTTGCTTGGTTCTGTAGTAGATGCTATTTTAATAGGAATCGGGATTCCCTTGATTTTAAAGGTTACGAGGATAACGCTATCCAATTGCATCAACTCCTTTAAAAATCAATTCGACATTCGCGAATAATTTCCTGCTATAGTCCACCTATTTTCCTTTAATCATGGCAATCAAAAAAGAGAGGAATGGAATTTCCAATCCTCTCCTCTTCTCACTATTCTTCTTCGATCATGCCTTCATCAAAAGCCACAGAAACCTTTTCGAATTCTTCATCAGATTCAATGGCAGCAAAATCTCCATCTTCGTCAAGCTTGAGAAAAAAGATATCAATTTCTTCGTCCGTGCTTATTTTCAAGTCTTCCACAAAGCTGACAGCAACATAATCAGATCCGTCTATGTTCAATGTTGCGATTACCTCGACCTCTTGCTCGATCTCGCTTTCGTCGCTAATTGTAAATACTTCTCCAACTTCCATTTTTTCCATAGTTGTTCCTCCTCATGTAAATAGTATTCCCTATAAATGGTGCGAGCTAACTCTCAGAAAGAAATGCTGTGATTTTTCCTTTGTTCCTTTCAAAAACCTGTTTTCCCATTTCTTTTAATTTTGCAGTGTAAGTAAAATCGTCAAAAGGAACTTCCTCTAATAATTCAGTATTCAAGCGAAGATAACGATCACTCAGCAAAAGCCTGCAATGATAAGAGACGGATTCAGATGATAAGTCCATCGCCAGATCCAATAGCTTAGGGGTTATTTTCAATGATGGAAAACGGAATGGCAGCCACTGACGAATTCCCCAGTATTTATTCTCCTCCATTTTAAAAGCGATGTTCTGCTGGCCTGTCCCGATGGAGAGAATCTGTATTTCCTCTAGCTCCATTTTAAAGTGATGCAATGCCTCAGTCAAACAAACCAATGATGGGTTATTGGCCCACAATCCCCCATCAATCGATAAAAACTGATTATTAACATTGTTTGGAGGAAAATAAATCGGCGCCGAACAGGAGGAAAGGACAGCATCCCATAATTTAACTGAAAGTTCTTTTTCCGATGAATAACCAAAGTCTGAGCGGTGGACATACGGTTTTCCATGAGTAATATCAACTGCAGGAATTAAAAGAGGTTTTTTTATTTCGCCAAGGGTAAGATCTTGGAAAGCTTGCTTCAGCAGCCTCCTCAAATAACGGTCACTGTATACACTTGTAAAAAAACCAATCTTTGATTTTTTGACAAAAATCTTTTCTCCATAAAATTCGTACCTATCCATCAATTCCCCCATCGATCTATTCAAAGCAACGGAAGCGGCAATGATGGATCCTGTACTAGTTCCTGAGATCACATCGAACAGACTGCCTACAGGCTTGCCGAATTCTTCTTCGATCGCCTTCAGGATGGCGATCGGGAAAACACCTCTAATACCGCCACCGTCAATACATAACAACTTCATGAAATTCCCCCGCTACGTCTTTGATACTATCATCCTTCCCATTCCACTAAAACAATATGATGAAACGAAAACAGAAAGAAGAGCTGCCTTTGATCAGGTAGCTCTTCACAAAAATCACTCTTATGACACTTTTTCTTTTTCATGGTTGAAAGAATATTCGTCTTCCCAATACTCAGCATTCTTAATGCCGAGCTTTTTGGAATTGAACACCGGATCTAGCCCTTGCTTTTTCTGTTCCTCATAGTCCTTCAAAGCAATCAGTGCCGGCTTAGCGAGCAGGACAATGGCAATCAGATTCAGCCATACCATCAATCCGAGACCAGCATCTCCCAGCGCCCATGCAAGTGATGCTTCTTTCACAGCACCGTAGAAAGTTGCTCCTAGGATGACAACTTTCAGGACAAACATCGGTATCTTACCATTTCTTCCTCTGAGAAGATAAGCAATATTTGTCTCGGCCATATAATAATAGGCCATGATGGTTGTGAAAGCGAAAAAGAATAGTGCTACTGCAACAAATTCTGCTCCGAAACCAGGAAGTACCGCATCAACAGCAGCTTGTGTATACCCTGGACCAGCCTCTACACCTTTCAAGTTTTCGACGATGAACGCGCCATCAGCCCCAACTGTATTAAACATACCGGTGAACAGGATCATGAATGCCGTAGCAGAACAAACGAATAAAGTATCGATATAAACAGAAAATGCCTGGACAAGGCCCTGTTTAGCTGGGTGGGATACTTCTGCAGCAGCAGCTGCGTGAGGTCCTGTACCCTGTCCAGCTTCATTGGAATAAATACCTCGTTTTACCCCCCAAGAAACCGCACTTCCCACGATACCGCCAAACATAGAGTCAGCACCGAAAGCACTTTTGAAAATCAAAGCGAAAACCGCGGGAACTTCAGTAATATTCATTCCAATAATGATAAGAGCAACAAGGATATATCCGATTGCCATGAATGGGACCGTATACTGGGCAACTGTTGCAATCCTTTTTACGCCTCCAAAAATGACGAATCCTAAAAGAACGATTATAACCAAACCAGATACTGATTTGTTGACACCAAAAGCATTCTCAAGGCCAAGCGCAATCGAGTTTGACTGAATCCCCGGCATTAAAAGGGCCATTGCCAGCAATGCCGCTATAGAAAAAGCAATCGCAAACCATCTGATGCCAAGACCTTTCTCAATGTAATAAGCAGGACCGCCGCGATAAAGACCATCTTGCTTAACCTTGTAAATCTGGGCTAATGTTGATTCAACAAAAGCGCTGCTCGCCCCAATGAACGCGATTGCCCACATCCAGAAAACCGCACCAGGTCCACCCATCGCAATCGCAGTGGCAGTACCAGCGATATTACCAGTTCCTACACGGCCAGATAAAGCGATAGATAAGGCCTGAAAAGATGAAACGCCCGCATCGGAACTTCTCCCCTGGAACATGAGCATAATCATGTCCTTTATGAGTCTTACTTGTAAAAAACGTGTCAGGATGGAGAATACCAGGCCGATGCCTAGAATAATATAAATGACCGGGTTGCTCCACAAAATCCCATTGAGCCAAGAAACGAAAGCTTCCAAATGAATCCTCCTCAAATTTTATTTTTTTCTATTTTGAATTATAAGATAATAAAACTCAAAGGACAATCAAAACCTGATATTTAACAGCAAATTATTTATTAATCTGTTATAACTAAAGATTTCGCCAACAATTTTAGCAGAAAAAAACAAAAGCAAATGACGGTGGTCACCTGCTTCCAATGATTTTCTTACAGACAACTTGAGGGATAGAAGAAACTATTTTATATTCCTCTCGCGCAAAATCGGCAATGAACAGCAGCGAAAGGAGCCTCCGGATTTAATAATCTCCGAAATATCAACTTCGATTACTTTAAAGCCTTTCCTTCTGAGCTGTTCATTCACTTCTTTGTTTACAGGCAGACTGATAATCTGTTTGTTTCCGATACTCAGGACATTGGTACCAAGAGTAAATTGTTCTGCTTCGCTAACATCAATCAGATCATAACGGGAGCTAAACAATTGAATGTCTGAATCTGTCAAAGCAGGCCGGTAAATTAAAGCAACAGTAGGGGAGACAACATTGAAAACACAATCAAGATGAAGGTATTCTTCTTTAAAGGGAATGACCCTAACGTCCACATTCGGTAGCAATCCCTGCAGATGGTCGGCTGCCTGCTTGTTGGTCCTATTGCTCATGCCTACATATACGGTGTCCTGATCAATGATTACATCGCCGCCCTCAATCTTATCACCTAGAAGATTGTAATAGGAGATCTCTTCATCCTCTAACCACTGTTTCAATACATCCTCCTCGCCTTTTCGGACGTCATTTGCCATTTCTGCAACAAAAATGGTTTCGCCGAGGGTGAAGCCAACATCCCTAGTGAAGACTTGCTCTGGAAACTTTTTATGGTACGGAAGCAGAATGACTTCAATACCGTAATCTTTTAATGTATTCACAAATTTTTGATGTTGCTCCAAGGCAAGCTCGATATGAATTCCCTCATCCTTAAAATGTTTTTGAGTTTCATTTATGACATCCCGGATGGTCATATATTGTGGCTGGCAAAGAATGACTTTCTTAAGTGCATCATATTCATTTATGATATACCCTCGATTTTTCGATGGTATGTTCTGGTTCATTATTATTCCTCCTCGTCATGATAGTTTTTCCGATTTGCACACAAATGATTACTCAACTGTTAAAATTCCTGTCAGAAATCCTTCCTAACTTACTGATTACCCAATTGGTATCCGTTAAGATGAAACAAATTACATCTATTTACAAATGGAATGGGGAGATTTCTATGGTCAGACAGAAGGAATTGGATTTGGCGAAATTGATTGTGATGCTTGACCTATTTCGGGATCAATTGTTTGAGCAACTTCTGAAAAAAGAAGGAATGCAAGCAATGGAAATTTTGCGCAAAATTCAAAATGACGATCTTTAAGGGGGCTATTTTATGTCATTCCATTTAAGGACTGCTGTTGAACAATTAAAGGAACATTATATTAAACATTTGGTGAAAACAGGGCTAACGAAAAAAAGTGAAAACGAATTAAGAAAACTAACCGTGACTGAACTAAAAAATTTAACAAATGGACGGTAGCTCCTCCAGTTTTTCTTTACAAAACATGATGTTATGTGAGAAAATGTAACATAAAAAGAAAGAAGCGTGGTGATCCTTCTGGCTGCTGATTCCTCCTATAAAGATAAAAAAGTGATTACAATCGGGATAGTTAGTGAATTAACAGGTCTTTCAGAACGGCAAATACGATATTACGAAGAAAGAAAACTGGTTTTTCCTGATCGAACACCAGGCGGGAGCAGAAAATATTCGTTTGCGGATGTTGAACTACTAGTTGAGATCGCCAATAAGATTGAAGATGGTGTCCAGACGTATGAAATCAGGCAGGAAATGGTGAAGCAACAGAAAATAAATGAAGCAGAAGAACATAAAAAAATGATCCAAGGACAACTAAATGCCCGATTCGGTATACGAAAAAAATGATCTTGAAACCTTCTTCCTAGAGGGTTTTTTTGTTTGACTTAAATTTGATGTTAGATTTCCTTACACGGTAGTGGTTTTCTTATGAATTAGATGACAAAATACATATAACATACAAACTAAAGAGGGAGTTGAGCAAAATTGGATACAGCTTTTTTATTAAATAGCTTATGGGTAATGGTTTCAACAGTATTAGTAATTTTGATGATTGGGGGCTTCATTTTACTTGAAACAGGTTCTACCAGAATGAAAAATGCTGGCCATATCGCCGGCAAAACGATTTTGACATTTGGTATTTCCTCCATTGTTTTCTGGGCTGTAGGATATGGTCTGATATTCGGGGAAGGCAATTCGATTTTAGGATTTTCGGATTTCTTTTATTCAGGCTATGAAGTGGAAGGGCTTAGCCTTTCAGGATCCGTGTTCTTCCTTTTTCAACTGGCTTTCGCGGGAATTTCGATTACAATAGCTTTTGGCGGATTCGCTGAAAGAGCAAAATTATCTGTTTATGTTGTTTTCGCAGTTTTCTTCTCCATATTGGTTTATCCGTTTATTGCTCACTGGATTTGGGGCGGCGGCTGGCTTGCAGAACATGGGAAACAGGATTTTGCTGGTTCGACAGTCGTTCACCTTACAGGCGCAATGGGTGCCTTGGCAGCAACACTTCTATTGAAACCTCGTTTAGGCAAATATAATAAAGATGGCTCGGCCAATAAAATTGACGGTCATAACCTCGTATTCACCGCGTTGAGTGTACTCTTCCTCTGGGTGGGTTGGTTTGGATTCAATGCAGGCAGCACGCTATCAGTAGATGGAGCATTTTTTGGATTTGTCGCCCTGAACACGAATCTTGCAGCTGCGGCTGGTACCATTGCTGCACTTGCTGTTTCATGGATTGTCATGGGAAAGGCCGATATCCCAATGATGTTGAACGGAACACTGGCCGGTCTTGTCGGCATCACTGCTTCCAGTGGCTTTGTTGATACATGGGCAGCAGTTGTAATTGGATTGGTTTCCGGAATTCTCGTCTTCTATAGCATTAGGTTTTTTGAAAGCAAACAGATTGATGACCCTATATTTGCATTATCCGTTCATGGGGCAGCAGGAGTTTGGGGTACTTTATCAACTGGATTCTTCGCAACTCCAGAATTGGCAACTGTCGGAAAACCAGGATTATTTTATGGCGGAGGTTTCGACCAGCTCGGGGTACAGGCTATGGGAGTTTTAGCTTCCGGTGCTTTTGCTTTTGTTGTTTCCTACCTCATTTTGTTAGGAATGAAAATGGTGATGAATGGCTTGAGAGTTACAGAAGATGAAGAAAACATTGGACTGGACATCAGTGAACATGGTATTTATGGATATCCGGAATTTGTCAATATTGAAGCAACCATTAGAGAGTCAAAAAGAGAGACAAAGGTTGAGAATCCCTCCCTTGTCACGCAGCGACCTTCCATTAATTAACGGAAAAGCCATCTGTCAAATCGAGCGAAAAACCATTTTATTTTGATTATCGAAAGATTATTGGTACTATTGAATGGTATAGACGCTAGGAATAGATAAAAGCTCTTCCTAGCTGTTAATATCATTCAATAAAGGAAGATGCAATTATGGCAGACGGCAAACGTTTAACCGATATCAAATTTTCAGTGCTTGATCTTGCCCCAATCATTAAAGGCGGCACCGCTTCAGATGCACTGAACAACACGCTTGACCTAGCTAGGCATGTGGAACAATGGGGATATCATCGCTACTGGCTGGCAGAACATCATAATATGCCTGGGATTGCTAGTTCTGCAACTTCGGTAGTCATCGGACATGTTGCAGCCGGTACATCCACAATCCGAGTAGGATCAGGTGGGATCATGCTGCCAAATCATGCTCCACTTGTGATCGCGGAACAATTCGGGACTTTAGAATCTCTTTTCCAGGGCCGGATCGATCTTGGGCTCGGCCGTGCTCCTGGCACAGACCAGATGACAGCCTATGCTTTAAGGCGAGAACGGCGCAGTGATGGCCAAGACTTTCCAGAGCAATTGGATGAACTTCGCGCATACTTTAATCCGGAACTTGATTCACAACTTCGAAGTGTGCACGCTATTCCCGGGGAAGGATTAAACATCCCAATCTGGCTTTTGGGATCAAGCGGCTATAGTGCACAGCTTGCAGGACAACTCGGCTTGCCTTTTTCATTCGCCAGTCATTTCTCTCCGGAAAATACTTTGGGTGCGCTAAAACTATATCGGAAAAACTTCCAGCCTTCTGATGTATTAGACCAGCCATATACTATGGTTGGCGTAAACGTGATTGCGGCCGAGTCGGATCAGGAAGCAGAATTTCTGGCGACATCCATGCAACAGCAATTCCTAAATCTTTTTAGAAATAATCCAAGTCCCCTGCTGCCACCTGTAAAAGATTTTGATAGTCAGATCAGCGAATATGAAAAGATGCTGCTAGATAGCCGAATCGGTTCCTCGATTGTTGGCGGACCGCAGACCATTAAAGCAAAGCTACAGGAGTTTCTTAATGATACTCAGGCGGATGAAATGATCATCAATGCACAAATTTTTGACCATAAAGCCAGACTGAAATCATTTGAAATCGTCTCTGACATTTTTAAAGAAAATAGGTAAATTCCATAAAAGAGGAGGAGCCAGTGGCTTCCCCTCTTTTGTTGAATTTAGGAAATTATAAACTTCTTTAGTTGAGGTTTACTTCAACGCCTAGCTCCTTGAGTCTCTTTTCTAGCTGCGGATCATACTCCTCGAGACACTTAGGGCCTGCCCAATGAAGTTAAAGGTGTATTGAAAAAAATGGAAATAGTTTTACTTATTTCGATGATCCAAATAACCAAAATTATAATAATAAGAGAATTAACTGTGGAAATGCTCGCATAGGGTATTCCGCTTGAAAGATGCCCTTATAGAGGAGGAAATGCTTGCATAAAGGTATCTTTCTGCTTGAGAGATGCCCTTATAGAGGAGGAAATGCTTGCATAAGGGTATCTTTCTGCATGAAAGATGCCCTTATGGCAGGAGTTTTAGTAAAAAACACGAAACATATAAAATTTTGGGAGTTGTGATTTCCAATTCGCTATATAAATCGAAAACTCGCTTAGTATTTTCAAACCGGTTTAAAGAGGAAAGCTTGGTTTTTCCATTAAAAAAGGGATTGCAGCCAAGGTGAGACCCGCAGGAGCAAAGCGACGAAATGCTCACCTGGCGCCCCACGGAAAGCGAGTGTCTGGAGTGGAAATCGATTATCGGCCAAACCAAAAAAGGACCGGGCGCAGTTTGCCCGGTTTTTCTCATTATTTGAGCATTGCCCCAATCGCCCCGCTAAACTCACCATTTTTCAAAAAAACCGGATCAATTCCAGACATTTTACAATAAGTATTGAGACTTTCGCGGAGGGGGTTATTTCCTGCAAGTGTACTCCCGATAAAGACAGCCTGGTGTATATTGTGAATACTAGCAACCTGAACAGTGAGAAGCGTAATCGTTTCTGCGATCATATTGTTAAGCGAAGCCATTTTGTCCGCTGAAGAGCTTGAAGGGAATTCTTGTATCTTCGCGAAATTGCTCGCTGTTAAATCACCATGGATTGGCGGGTTTTCCGGATAATAAATATCCTTCACGAGCAGGTCAACATTCCCCTTGTCCCCCTTAGCAGCTAAACTTACCAGTTCAGAAAAGCTATCCACTTCAGATAAAATTTTCCCCAGTCCCATAAAAGTACCTCCACCAATTCCACTTCCGAGAACGCGTTCATACTGTTCCCCTTTCATTGTAAACCAGGAAGTGCCTGTCCCGATGTTGACCAGTATGTAAGGTTCACCGGCAGTCATCGCTTCCCTCATTTTCAAATACTGGCTGCCTTCGCATACAGCAGAAAATTCATCTACCCCCTTTGCCTCCGGAAAATAATTGGCTTGTATCGTTCCTGCCTTTCCACCTGTCAGATAGATTGGTTTATTTGGTGCGGTGATTTTCAGCCACTGCAAGGCATCATCCAGTTCTGAATTAGGCTGCTTTCGAAAATGCATTCTCCCATTTTCCTCATAGACAATTTTAATTAAAGATCCTCCCGCGTCCACTCCAATTCTATTATTCATGTCAACCACTCCTTTCAGGTACCATGCTGGGCGACAGCTTATTTCTTATTGTATGACCTGGATGCATATGATTTCAACGAAAAACGGCAGTTCATCTTAACTGCCGCAGCTAGAATTATTTATCACGGATTAATTATCAGCATTTGAATATTCTGACGGAGTCTTTTCTCTCACTTGATTTTCAGCCTTTTCCCTTTCTTCCTCCTGAAGCTTCCTCCACAGAATCTTGCCGCTGCTGGTCATCGGGAATTGCGTCCTGAATTCTACCTCGCGAGGGTACTTATAAGCTGCCATATGCTGTTTGGACCAATCGATGATTTCTTCTTCGCTTAATTTTCCTTCATACCCATTATTTAAAATGATAAATGCTTTTACCGATTCGCCTCTTCTTGGGTCAGGTATTCCGACTACAACCGCCTGCTGGATTGCCGGATGTTTGTAAAGATAAGATTCAACCTCTGTAGGCCAAACTTTATAGCCAGAAGCATTGATCATCCTTTTAACACGGTCAACCATGAAATAGTAGCCTTCTTCATCATAACGGCCAATATCGCCCGTCCGGAAAAACTTTTTGCCATCTATTTCAATGAAGGAACTTCTGTTCTCCTCCTCCCTGTTGTAATATCCCACCATTACCTGCGGCCCATTTACGATAATTTCTCCTGCCTCACCGGGATCAAGCTCGTTCCCGGTGGATGGTTCAATAATCCTTGCATCAACATCAAAGGATGGAATGCCAAGGCACTGCATTTTAGGCCGATCTGGTGGATTGAAATGGGTCTGGGATATTGTTTCGGAAAGTCCGTACCCTTCTACAAATCGCTGCCCGGTCAATTTAAAAAGCTTTTCCCCCACTGCCTCTGGAAGGGCTGCGCCCCCGCCGGAAATCGATGTTAGTGTGGCAATATCCCTTGGATCAAGTTTTGGATTCGCCAGGAAATCGACAATCATCGTAGCAATCGCAACCCAGTGTGTGCACTCTTGAGATTTTATTAGTTCCACCGCTGTCTCCCGGTTCCATCTTGTCACTAGGATCATCGTACTTCCGGAAAAAATCGGCATATGCATGCTGTGTACCATGCCGGTCACATGGAATAATGGCAATGTAGTCAAGTGAACGGTACTCGTTGTCGAGCTGGACCAATGATAGGCTCCGATGGTATTCGCCTGGACGGTCCGATTCGTATGCATGCAGCCTTTTGGAAGTCCGGTTGTTCCGGATGTATAGGGAAGCACGACAATGTCATCTGCCTTTGTCGTATGGGCATCTGGCTCATATTGGGCTGCAATAGCTTCAATCCAATGGAAGTGCCCTGGTTGTTCATGAACTTCCCTGGCAGCCTCTGCCTCCGGAGGTACGACACCGTCAAAATTCTCTCCTTTGTAATCAGAGTAGGCAGCAACCACAACATTCTGTAATGGAGTTGAACCGATCAGCGGCTCAACCTTTGCATAAAGCTCCTGCCCAACCAACGCCGAAGTAATCTCACAATCATTGATGTAAAAACTCAATTCATCTGCAGTCAGCATAGGGTTGATTGGCACTACGACTGCATCAGCTCGAGAAATTGCATAGAATCCAATGACGAACTGGGGAGAATTTTGCATGAATAACAAAACTCTGTCATCCTTTTTAACTCCAAGTTTCTGCTGGAGGAATCCAGCAAGTGAATTTACATCTTCGTTCAGCTCTCTGTAAGTAATGGCATTTCCATAGTAATAGATTGCAATTTGGTCCGGATATCTTTCCGCACTGACTTTCAGATTCTCATAGAGGGATGTTTCCGGCAATATAAGAGATTTAGAGGTTCTTGGCCAGTGATCAAAGTGTAGGTTTGGCATCATATAGTCCCCTTCATAGATTATTATTCAACCGGCTTAAGAGCAATTCTTTTTAAAGGAAGCAATACCTTCCTTCTGTTTTCAATGACATACTTTTCCTTCCTTTTTGTAAACGTTGTCATTCAAAACGTCTATTATCCTCTTTTTGTCCATCAGCATAGGAACCGTGGTAAAAATATTTTGCCGTGAGACAAATTCAATTTCCTCGTCAAAGCCATGTTTACTTAGCATCCGTCCAACTCTGGTATCTTTTAAAATATCATTACTGTTTAGATTGTGCCTATGGTAGAAACTTTGCGCAGCATAAGCAGAATCCGTCAGGAAATACTCCTTGTCATATTCCTTAATTAGGCAGTCAATGAAGCATCCCGCCCCATGGAAATCCTCGACATTAAACTCATTCGAGGAGCCTGAACAGACAACCACGATCGTTTCTCCCTGGTAATCTTTTAAAATATGATTGGCTACTGCCCGGCAATTCATTAAGGACGCCGCATAAACTCTTTGGGCATCGGCCGAATTTTTAAGCGCGACGGTTCCATTGGTTGTCGACAGGATGACGGACTTCCCCTCGATTTTTTCTCTCAATTCCAGCGGATTTGGTGACAGAAACCCATCGATTGTTTTCCCCTGATACTCGCCGACGAGTACGAAACAATCTTTCTCCCTCCCTGCTGCTTCCTTTTCCGCTTCCTTTCTATCATTGACCGGAATCACCTCTTTGGCACCGAATTCAAGGGCTGACGTGATCGTGGAAGTTGCCAGAAGCACATCAAAAACTACAGCGATTTTATTGTCGGCCATTTTTTGCTTGTCAATCTCTTCTTTTTTTAGCAAAAGGTGAATTTTCATTCTGTCCTTCACCCCTTCTCTTCTGAGGTATATAACGCATATTGAATCAGGCTGCTGACAAACGCATCTAGGTGAGCAAACCGGCTATCCTTTGTCTGGCCATTTTTCCACCTAAAATAAATTTGCTGGCAGATCACCGCAAGCTTGAAATAAGCGAATGTTTGATAGAAATTCATATTCGCAAGGTCCTTGCCGCTTTTCCTCGCATACCTCTCCATGAATTCGTTACGCGTCATAAACCCTGGTATCACTGTAACTGGCGGTTTTCCCAGCCCGCTTTTTAACAGATCGGAATCATCCGGTTGAATCCAGTAGCTCATCGCCACACCCAGATCGGCCAGCGGGTCACCTACCGTCGTCATCTCCCAGTCGAACAGTCCGACCATTTTGGTTAAATCCTCATTGAACATGGAATTATTCAATTTATAATCATAATGAATGATTGCTGGCATTTTGGATTCTGAGACATTCTTTAGCAACCATTGTTTCAAATGCTCAACCCCTTCGATAATATCCGTTTCCGCTCGCTCATAACGGCGGATCCAGCCTATGACCTGCCGTTCCATGAAGCCTTCAGGTTTTGTCATTTCGGTCAGCCTAGTCTTCGTATAATCGATGCTATGAAGCTCAACGAGGTGGTCAACCATCGTTTCCGATAACGATCTGCACATTTCTTCAGTCGGCGCGATGCCTTCTGGGAAATCTGTATCAAGTACGATGCCACGCTTTCTTTCCATCACAAAAAACGGACTGCCGATGACATTTTCATCAGCAAATAAAAAGGGCTTCGGAGCAGCAGCAAAGTGTGGACTAATCTCTTTAAGAATTTTGTACTCTCTAGCCATATCATGCGCTTTTGGTGCAACAGGACCGAACGGAGGCCGCCTTAAGACGGCCTCCCATTCTCCAATTTTCAGCTGGTAGGTGAGGTTTGATTTCCCAAAGCTAAACTGATCAACTGTTAAAATGCCTTCTGGAAGATCAGGCAATTGCTCCCTCAGGTATTTTTCGATTCCTTCTGTATCTAGTTCTTCTCCTTGCCTGATCGGTATCGTATCAGAAGCCATTTTTCCATTCCTCCTTTGGAATTTCTTTTCAATGCATTCTCCCATTTTTAAAGGACATGAGTGCCGCCATCCACTACGACTACGTCTCCAGTGATGTAGTCAGAGGCTGGGGACGCTAGGAATACAGCAACCCCCTTTAGGTCGTTATCAGATCCAAATTTCCGTAGTGGCGTTCCTTCGAGGATTGCCTGGCCGCTTTTTTCCAGCAGGCCTTTTGACATTTTAGTCGGGAAGAAACCGGGTGCTATTGCATTAACGTAGATCCCGCGTGGTCCCCATTTTGCAGCAAGGTCTTTTGTAAAAGTGATCACAGCGCCCTTGCTGGTGTTATAGCCAATTGCATCCATTATCTTTGGATTGGACCCTTTCAATCCAGCCACCGAGGCAATATTGATGATTTTCCCTGAGCCTTGTTCGAGCATGACTTTCCCAGCTGTCTGTGACATCAGAAATGTTCCAGTCACATTGACATTCATTACCTTTTGCCACGCCTCCAGCGGCATATCTTCCGCTGGCGCTCCCCATGACGCTCCGCTGTTATTGACGAGAATATCGATCCGGCCGAATTTCTCTACAGTTTGGTTAACGACATTTTTTACATCTTCTGGGTTCGTGATGTCACATTTCAAAGCAAGGGATTCAACACCGATTTCCTTCAGTTTTTGACTTACTTCCTCACATGCCGCGACTCGTCGCGAACAGACGACAACATTGGCTCCTACTTCTGCAAAACCAACAGCGATCTGTTCGCCGAGACCGCGTCCGCCACCAGTGACAATGGCGACTTTTCCTTTTAGTGAAAATAATTCTGATACATGCATTGCTGTTTCCCCCTACCTATATTTTTTCAGTTCATACCTTGCAATTGCCCGTTTGTGTACTTCATCAGGCCCATCCGCCAACCTCAGTGTCCTGATATTTGCCCAGGAAGCAGCGAGCGTGGTATCATCACTTACTCCTGCAGCGCCGAAAGCCTGGATCGCCCTGTCGATGATTTTCAACGCCATATTTGGTGCAACAACTTTGATCATTGCAATCTCTGCTTTCGCTTCTTTGTTTCCAACTGTATCCATCATATAGGCGGCTTTCAATGTCAGAAGTCTGGACTGCTCAATATCGATTCGTGCTTCCGCGATCCATTCCTGGATGACCCCCTGTTCGGCAAGTGTTTTGCAAAAAGCAGTTCTTTCCAGTACCCGTTTGGACATTTCCTCTAGTGCCCTTTCAGCAGCTCCAATCGTCCTCATGCAATGGTGGATCCTGCCTGGGCCAAGACGCCCCTGGGCAATCGCAAAGCCTTTCCCTTCATCCCAAATCATATAGGAAACAGGCACTCTGACATTCTTGTATTCTATTTCGGCATGTCCATGTGGAGCATGGTCATAGCCAAAGACTGGGATGGTTCTCTTAATTGTCACTCCCGGACTTTCCAGCGGAACGAGAACCATAGATTGCTGCTCATGCTTTGGAGCATTTGGGTCATTTTTTCCCATCACGATCGCAATCTTGCAGCGCGGATCGCCTGCACCCGATGACCACCATTTTGTCCCGTTAATAACATATTCGTCGCCATCACGGACGACGCTAGCCTGAATATTCGTTGCATCAGATGAAGCAACATCCGGCTCCGTCATGGAGAAACAGGAACGGATTTCCCCATTTAAAAGTGGTTTCAGCCATTGTTCCTTTTGATCTTCCGTTCCGTAGCGGACAAGCACTTCCATATTCCCGGTATCTGGAGCAGCGCAGTTGAACACCTCTGGCGCGATGCTGGACCTGCCCATGATTTCGCAAAGGGGAGCGTATTCGAGATTTGTCAATCCTTCCCCATATTCGCTCTTAGGCAAAAACAGATTCCAAAGACCTTTTTCTTTTGCTTTTACCTTTAGTTCTTCCATGATCGATGGAACCTTTGAAAAAGGGTCCTTTTTGTCAATTTGTTCATTATATACCTGTTCATTTGGATAAATGTATTCATCCATGAAATCTGTCAGCCTGGCCTGGTATTCCTTGACCTTTTCTGTATGGTCAAAATTCATATCTTCCACCTCTTCAAATTTTCTTTTGATTGAATAATTCTGTTTCAAACCATCATCAACGTCACCTGTTTCTGGAAAAAACAAACGTTTTTTTAACAGAAGTAGATTTAGCTGAAACAATTGGCGCAGATATTCCTGAAATTATTGATATTATTAGTATGAAGAAGCATAAAGCTGGCAAGTAACAGTTCCTTTAATGACCTCGTTGCCATTTTGGTTGACTGCTCGGACGAGGAATCGGAGATTGTTTTCATTTTCCTCTGCCAGTTCAGCCTGGAGAGTGACAACGTCATTCAGGAACACCATTCCTTTGAAACGAATGGTATAGTCCTGAATGTAACCTTCCTCGTAAAAATTAGTAAACAGTTTTGCCAGGTTGCCCATCGTCCACATTCCGTGAGCGATAATCCCAGGCAGTCCCGCTTTCTGGGCTTCTTCGTCTATTGTATGAATCGGATTATAATCACCGGAGGCACCGGCATATTTAATTAAAGTGATACGATCCACCGGATCCAGCTGGATTTCCTTTAGAGATTCACCAATCTTCCATTCTGCCAATCTACTCATCCAATCAGCACCTTCCTTACTGCTTCCGTAATAATGACTGTTTGCGTAGAAGTGAAAACAACCTGACCCATGTCGTCCTCGCCAAAGCTCTCCAGCACAAGAAATCCCATCTCTCCTTGAGTGCCTTTCTTTTCAAAGTAATTTTCCACTACGGAGTAGCATGTGAGTTCTTCACCTACCAATAATGGACGCTCATAATGGTAGGTTTGTTCACCATGGATCAGGCCTTTATTTGGAAGGTTCAATCCGTCGATTGTTCCATAGTCAAATACTCTCGGAAACGTTGGCGGCGCGATGTTTCTGCTGTATCTGGAGTTTTTGCCCGTTTCCTCGTCCACGAAAATGGGATGAAGATCCCCGATGGCTTCCGCAAACTTTTTGACAGCACCGCGTTCAACTATATTTTTCACTTTATTCGATTGCTTGCCAATATGCTCTTTGAACATAGATCCTTCACCTCACGTTAATTTTTAGGCCCGCCTGCGACATAAATGACCTGGCCATTTACAAAGGATGATTTTTCATCCGCAAAGAAAGCGACCGCATTGGCAATATCCTCCGGTTTTCCGCTTCTGCCAACAGGAATTCCCGCTACACTGTGTTTAATTAAATCCTCAAAAGGGATGCCAATTCGAGCTGCAGTTTCTCTTGTCATTTCCGTTTCGATAAACCCTGGAGCTACGGAGTTTGCGGTTATGCCGTAACGCCCCAGCTCAATGGCCAGGGTTTTGGTGAACCCCTGAAGCCCTGCCTTGGCTGCAGCATAGTTTGCCTGTCCTCGGTTTCCAAGTGCAGAAGTTGAGGAAATATTAATAATCCGGCCATACTTCTGTTCGACCATGTACTTCTGAGCAGCCCTGGCTGCATTGAATGATCCCTTTAAGTGAACATCCATGACTGTTTGCCAGTCAGAGTCGGTCATCTTGAAAAGAAGGTTGTCACGTATGATGCCCGCATTATTCACTAGAATATCAACCGAACCAAAGGTATCTTTCACCTCTTTGAAAGCTTGTTCTACTTGCTCTGCGTCAGTAACATTCGCTATCTTTGAGTAGACTTTATATCCCTTTTCACGAAGCTCATTCGTTGTATCTGCAAGTACTTCCTCGTTCAAATCAATAAAAGCTACTTTAGCTCCTTCTTGCGCGAATAGCTGGACAATCCCTTTTCCAATTCCCCGGCTTCCTCCTGTTACAAAAGCCACTCGGCCATCAAATCTTCCCATCATGATTCCTCCCTATCTGGTAGCTGTTAACGCTTTCATTTTTACTTATTAAACAAACTGGCCTATTAAAATTGTATGTTACTACCCTTTTTCACATACCTACCGGTTGGTATGTTACTCTTAATTTTAGATTGAAATTTCAGAAAAATCAAGTTTTTTTATATAGGAAACAAAAATAGCAGGGGAAATTCCCTGCTAAAAATCGGGTAAATGATCGAGATTGTTTTCTTTGATTCCGTCTGGTTCACTCCTGAGAATATCCCGTCCGTATTTATGGAATACATCCACATGGGCAAGCCTGCCAGCCTTCGCTTCACTGAGGGCAGTGACGTAATCCAGCTCTCTGCCATTCTCTGTCTTGAACGCAATCAGGTCCCCGTCATCATTTTTCCGGACAGCCACGATTTGCTCTTTCCCGGGCTGGCCAGTGTTTACTTCGATTTCCACCTGTGTTTTGCTTTGCTCCTTATATTCATTGTAGATCTGGTTAAAATCTTTATTATCCAAAATACCACCTCCCGAACATATGTTTAGTTTTTGCCAAAAGGAAGCTTTTATACAAAAAAAGAAGTGACACTAAGTCACTCCTCTAAAATGGCTGCCAAGCTAATGCCCTGGCTTTGTTGAACCGCTGCTCTACTTCCTTCCAGTTGACAACATTCCACCAGTTTTCAACATATTTAGCCCGTTCGTTTTTATATTGAAGATAATAGGCATGTTCCCAAACGTCCAAAACGAGGAGTGGAACAACATCCCACTGTGTCAGGTTTTGATGCTTTTCAGCCTGGAGGATCTCGAGGCGATGGGAACGAGGAGACCAGACAAGGATGACCCAGCCTACAGCTTCGACATTTTTAGCGGCTTCGGTAAAATGTTTTTTAAAATTCTCGAAGCTGCCGAATGTATCGTTGATGGCCTTGCTTAGCTGCCCTTTTGGAGTTCCCCCTCCATTCGGGATCATAATGTTCCAAAAAATCGTGTGGAGATAATGGCCTGATCCGTGGAAAGCTGCTTCCCTTTCCCAGTGTTTGATCAAAGAGAAATCACCGGTTTGCCTGGCTTTCTGCATTTCTTTTTCTGCTTTGTTCAAGCCATCTACATAGCCTTGGTGATGCTTTAAATGATGAAGTCTCATGATTTCTCTATCGATCACAGGCTCGAGCGCATTATAAGCATATGGCAATGGCGGCAATTTGTGGCCTCCTATTGGCACCGGCTGTAGCCTCTGTGGTTGCAGGCGTCCATCTTCAGGGCTATTTTCAAAATTTGTAAGCTCGTCAAATAATTTTCTTGCTTGTGCATACAACTCTTCCGCATCCGGGTTACTTTCTGCTTTATTTTTCAGTGTGAATAAGTTTTCTTCCCATTGCATTAACGAGTCTTGATCTCCAGATTCTCTAAGCTGAGCTTTTACGGAGTCCCATTTCTCTTCCATCTCCCTGCACCATTCCTGCAAGGAATATTTAAACCAATACCCGTGCATTTTATCGCCTCCCAAAACTACATCCATAATCAAAATATGAGCGGACTGGTTTAAGGATTACAGTATTTAAAGTTAAATGGTATTTCGCTTCAGGAAAAAAGTTTATAATAAGAATAATGCGAGAATCTTCATTATAGGGAGGAGTTATAATATGGCATATCCAATTACGGACGAGACAGTGAACCTGTTGAAGGAACTGGTCAGTATTCCGAGTCCTTCAGGTAATACAAACGATGTGATTACATATGTAGAAAATTATTTAAAGGAATTGCAGGTAGAAACGAAAAGAAATCGCAAGGGTGGGTTGATTGCCACCTTGCAGGGGAAAGATCGGCAAAACCACAGAATGCTGACTGCCCACGTCGATACTCTTGGCGCCATCGTAAAAGAAATTAAACCAAGTGGACGACTAAAGCTTGATTTGATCGGCGGCTTTAAGTATAACTCCATCGAGGGTGAGTATTGTGAGATTGAAACTTCCAGCGGAAAAAAGTACTCAGGAACGATTTTGATGCACCAGACTTCCGTACATGTCTATAAGAATGCCGGAAAAGCAGAGCGCAACCAGGATAACATGGAAGTACGTGTCGATGAAAAAGTCCAAAGTGCTGATGATGTGAGAGCACTTGGCATCGAGGTTGGAGATTTTGTCTCGTTTGATCCGCGTGTACAGCTTACGCCATCCGGGTATATTAAATCACGTCACCTGGACGATAAAGCAAGCGTAGCAATCCTCCTTCAGCTAATCAAACAAATCAAAAGTGAAAACATGGAACTGCCGTATACAACACATTTCCTCATTTCTAATAATGAAGAAATCGGTTATGGAGGAAATTCGAATATCACACCGGAAACTGTTGAGTACCTGGCGGTGGATATGGGTGCGATGGGCGATGGCCAATCTACCGATGAATATACGGTTTCCATTTGTGTGAAGGATGCGAGCGGCCCATATCATTATGAACTTCGTAAAAGGCTGACACAACTGGCCATCGACAATGGAATCGGCTACAAACTCGATATCTATCCTTTTTATGGATCGGACGCTTCAGCCGCAATCCGTTCAGGACATGATATCATCCACGGTCTGATTGGTCCTGGAATCGATTCATCACACGCATTTGAAAGAACGCATAAAGATTCTATTGAAAATACAACTAAGCTGCTTTATCACTACGTACAATCTGAAATGATTTTATAATGATAAATAAAGGAGATGCGCTTCGGTATGAAAGCGCATCTCCTTTTTACATAGTTAGTAGGTGTCTGCTAATTCATTCATGAATTCTTCCGATACTGACTCGATAGGCCATGCTGGGGAGCCTATCCTTGATTCCTTTTTTAATATGTGTGAATTTTGCATAGGTCATCGCCCCTTTCTTATAGAATCAAGGGTTAGTATTCTAGGAAATTTAAATTTACGGAAGATCCCGTGAATAACCCAATTGCATTACCGCCAAGCATCTTATCGATTTGAGTCTCGGACACTCCGTTTTCCCTTAGCTGCGGAAGGATATCGGTGAAAATATGGCCTGGCTGCCAGTTTTCCATGATTTTTGCTACCTGTTCAGGCATAACAGGAGGACGGCCGAGCCAGATATTCACAGTATCATGGGCAAGTAAGATCTGGTCCTCATACCCTGCAGTAAGCAAAGCAAGAAGAGTCTGTACCCGCTGCTGATCGAATGGTGCTCCCACCATCCCCTGGATCCCAAAGCGGTCAAAGCCGATCCTGACGCCCTGGTCAAGCACTTGTTTGTGATATTCTGGGTCTGTATTCCCACACATATGGCCAATGATGATTTTTGCTGGATCCGCTCCATTTTCGATCAATAGCCGAACCTGTTCGGGACCCATTGTACCTTCCTGTGTATGGGTCAAGATCACAGCTCCTGTTTCCTGCTGGATGCGCGCACCCGCACGGAAGAACATTTTTTCGTATTCTGTGATTTCGTCTTTGCTTGAAGCCAATTTGATGACTCCAGGCTTGATTCCTGTACCTGCAATGCCTTCGGTCAGCTCCTTCTTGAACATTTCATAAATTTCTTCTTCAGCTGTACCTAAAGCCTGCCTGAATTTGAAATAGGGGGTTGCTCCTTCGCCTTCATAATAATAGCCTGTTGCACAGATGATCTGAAGTCCTGTCGCCTCAGATATTTTCTTTAAAAATTCCGGGTTTCTGCCACATTCATTTGGTGTCGGATCCACGACAGTCTGGACACCGAAGCTCTGCATATGCCTGACAATGTTGATTGCCTCTTCCAAAGCTGCTTCCTCATTGAAAGCACCTAGCGTCACATCGCCCTGGAAACCTGGATAGCCAAAAATAAAGTGTTCATGAATCAAAGTCTTTCCCAATTGCTCTGCATTAATTGGACCGGTAACCGTATTAATCTTTGCCATACTGTTACCGCAGGTCTTTTTAAGGTTTTAAAATCAGCTTTCCTTTCGTTTGCCGGGACTGAAGAAATTGCTTTCATCATGATCCTCATTAGTTGCCTGTAAATTCAGGTTTCCTTTTTTCCTTAAACGACCACCTGCTAAAGCAGGTGGATTTTGACATAAATGTCGACGACTAAAGTCGTTATTCAAGGCTGAAGTCCTTCTTAAAGCCCCTAAGCTGAAGCATACTCCAAATGAGACTGAACTCATTCTTCAATCTTGAATATGTCGTTCTTTTCTTCATTGAACTGGTTTGCAATATAGTTTCTTATTATTTCTTCCGTCACTGTACCAACTGTTGCACAAAAATAGCCTCTGGCCCATAAATGTTGACCCCAGTACTTCTTTTTTAGTTCTGGGAACTCGTCTTGCAATAACCTCGATGATCTCCCTTTCAGATATTGCAATATTTTACTCGGAGCTAGACTTGGTGGACATGATAGTAACAGATGAATGTGATCTTTTCCTACACTACCTTGCAAGATTGTTATGCCTCTTGCTTCACAGCCCTGCCTTATTAGTTCCCGCGTTCTTACCGCTATTGGGCCACGCAACACCTTGTATCTATATTTTGTTACCCAAATCACGTGATATTTTATATCAAATACCGCATGACTATTTTTCCTGTATCCGTCCATACTCTCACCTCATCACTTAGTATGGACACGCAAGGATAAGGCTAAAAGCTGATACCGTCTAAAGACGGTGGAGTTAGACCACGCATTTGTAAGTTAAAAGCTGCAATACCTTCTTGATGGTCCTCTGTTGAAACCATCATCGTCTGGGTAATACGCTCCTGCTCAAGGATTTCCTCTAAAGTTGCGGCCATTGAATGGTCAATCAGCTTTTTGATCATGCCATACGTCCGTGTTGGCCCATTGGCTAATTTACTGGCTAGTTTTATCGTTTCCTCTTGAAGGTTTTCCAATGGCACAAGGTAGTTGATGACTCCCAGCTGGTACAAGCGTTCTGCTGGAATAGGTTCTGCGGTGAACATAAATTGTTTTGCCAGGTGAGGTCCAACCAGCCGCGGGACAAAATAGGAACCGCCCCCATCAGATACTAGGCCTACCTGGGAAAAACTCAGGGCGAATTTACTGTCGTTCGCCGCTATGATCAAATCACATGCCAATGCCAGGTTGAAGCCAGCGCCAGCAGCAAAACCATGTACTGCAGCAATGATTGGCTTCTCTGTATCCTTAATGGTGAGGATGCATTCATTCAATTTGCCGATATGGTCATAAACGCCAACGGCATTTGCCTGTCCCATCGTTTTCACATCTCCTCCGGCACTGAAGGAGCGGCCGGAGCCAGACAGTATGATTACTTTGACATTGAGGTCCTCCTGGGCCTTCTGGATTTCATCTGTCACTCCGAGAATCATTTCCGGGCTAAAAGCATTCAGGCTCTCAGGCCTGTTAAGCGTCAATGAAAGAACGGCTCCGCTTCTGTTTACAATTAAATGGTCACTTGTTTTAACTTCTGTCATATCGCTCACCCTTTCGAATTAACTATTTGATTAACCATCCGCCATCGACAAGGACATCTGATCCTGTATTCCGCTTCCGGCTCCTGTAATAAGCGCTACCGTTTCTGAGAACCTCAAACCAGGCACCTCCTGATTAGAATCAAATACAAATCATTCATTTTTCAAGCAAGTAAAAAATTATTTTTTAATGCTTCTTTGAGCAATTCAGGCAACACTTCACTCTTTTGATTTTTAAAATCGTAATACACAATGATGGCATTTCCCTTGGCGATTAGCTCATTCGTTTGCGAGCAGACGATGTCATGCTCAAGATGGAAGCTTTTTGACCCGATTCTTGACACATATGTTTTCACAGTCAAAAGCTGGTCAAAGTATCCCTGGCTGACAAAATCGCATTTGGTTGACGCTAGTATGAATTTCCACTCATCCAATTTCATGCTATAGCCTAATGATTCAAAAAAGCGGATTCTTGCCTCTTCAAGATAGACAAAATAACTTGTATTGTTGATATGTCCTAAGGCATCCGTTTCGCCAAAACGGACCTGGATTTGAATGTTCTGCATCTATTTATCCTCACTTTCTCCCTACCGACTGGTTAGTATGTTAAAGTTTTTAATCCTCTTCCTATTTTATTCTTTAGTTGATTTCAATTCCCTTTAAGATCATTTCGACAAATATCTCCGCTACTTCCCTGTCAGAAACCTTGCCATCTGGATTAAACCACTGATAACTCCAATTAGCTGCACCGAGTATTCCAAACGTAACAATGACCGGGTTTAAATCCTTACGGAATTCCCCAATTTCGATTCCTTCCCGGATTAACCGTTCCACGTTCAGCCTAAATTCATCCCGTTTGTCGATAATCTGTGCCAGTCTGGCATCGCTTAAGTGCCGCATCTCTCTAAAAAAGATTCTTGCTGATGTCCCTTTTGTTTTAATGCTGCTGATCAGCATATAGACAGTCTCGAACAATTTTTGTTTGCTTGTCGATGGATCAGCCAATATCTGTTCTTGTCGGCCGAGCAATTCGTCGATATATCTCAGGTGGATATCCATGAGAAGCTCTTCTTTGCTGGAAAAATAATAATAAAAAGACCCTTTTGTCACACCTATAGAATTAACGATATCCTGGATGGATGTCTCACTGAAGCCTTTTTTTTCAAATAATTGAATGCTGTACTCGATTATTTTTTCTTTCACTTTGTTGTCCTCGCATTCCTACTAGTCTGCACAAAAAATATACCGTTTTTCCCCATCGTTTATTCATCTACTAACCGGTCGGTATGTATTTTTAACTTTATTATATCGTTTATTTTGAAATATTCAACTATTAGTCTAAATATTCTAAAAAATAAAATGCCGCCTTATAAAACATATTAGGCGGCATTATTTTGACCAATATCACGGTTTCTTCCCTTATACGTAGATTTAATTTTTATCCTTTCTAAATTCATCCTTTTCAAGCATTAGTCGAAACATTTCAAACAACAAGAAGTTAAAGAAGATCCAAACTCCACCATATACATACCCACCTACAATGTCACTAGGAAGCAAATGAGTCGATGCAATATTTGCAATCGCTAGACCTACTAATAAAAATAATCCGATTACAGGAATAACAATAGTCCAATAATTCTTTTTTGAATGCCGAACGAGTAAAAATATACAAGTTCCATAAATGATCATCACCAAAGTTGCTTTCAAATCAGGAAAATTCGCCGAATGAAATTCCCCCATGAAACCTAGTGTTTGAAGGAAAGAAAATAGGTCCATGATGATGGAACGAAAAGGAATACCTCCAAATATTGTTACCACCAGTAGAAGATATTCGAGTAATCGGTTTCTCTGTTTTACCCAGATACCTATGAGGGTTACAGCAATTACACTTCCAAATGCAAATGGCTGTTGAAATGTTAATAACCCGTTCATCCAGTTCATGTAAATAGCAGTTTGAATGACATATTCTGTTATTTCGTTAAACTCAGCAAAGTCATTGGCCAGATAATCCTGTGTTAACCCAAACATCAGGACCACTAAACCAATGAGCGCTAAGAAAAGAAATACAAGAAATATTTCCGTAGCCCTAATTGTCCTAAAATAATTAGTTACCCATGTTAACCAATGAATGAAAAAGTTTTTAATTTGATTTTTATAAAACCGATAAACGAGATAACCCACTATCAATCCAGCCAAAGCAATAAGAAAACCAACTAAATATTTACTTGCTGCTTCGTGGAATATTTTCCAGTTCGGCCCCAATACTTTTCCTAATGTAATAAAACTGCTTCCCCATAAAATAGCACCAATATATGCTGGGAAAATAAATTTCCGAAACGGCATTCCGGAAATTCCTGATACGTAGCCAGTAAAGTGCCTAACCCCTGGGACGAAATAAGCAAAGATCAACAATTTACTCCCTGACCGTTCAAACCAAGCGGCTGTTTTTTTATATCTTTCGGGACCTAGATGTATATATTTTCCGTATTTCTCAATAAGCCTATAGCCTCCAACCTTGCCAATCCAATAGGTAACTGTAATTCCTGCACCTGCCGATATAAATGAAGTCAGCAGTGCAAAAACATAATTCATTTTCCCTTGATAAACAAAGTAGCCCGCATAGCTCATCAATAGTTCCCCTGATATTGGAAAAGCTAGAAGCTCAAGAAAAATCCCAATAAATAATGTCAAATAACTGTGTTGTTCAAATAAAGTGATTAAATAGGACATACATGCCTCCAAATTAGTTCAAGGTCAAGAAGAATAGAATGAGATTTTTTTATTACAATAATTCCAATCCGGCAGGTAAATGCAGTATTACCTTAGTTCCCTCTCCTTCTTTACTTTTTAAGGTAATTTCCCCTTTGTGTAATTTCACAATCCTATTCGCAATATGAAGCCCTAAACCTGATCCGCCTGTTTCCCTGCTTCTTGCTTTATCCACACGGTAAAATCGTTCGAAAATATTCTCAATTTCTTCTTGGGGAATACCAATACCATGATCTTCCACACATACAATAGCATTTCCCTCCATTTTTTTTAAAAAAACATCAATGTTTTTATTGCTATATTTAATGGCATTATCAAGTAAAATAATAATAACCTGCTTAATCTTTAATTCGTCCGCTAGAATAAGTATTGGCGATTCCTCAAAATGCAAGATAATATCTCTTTTATAAACATGTTTTAGTTGTTTAAGAATGGATTGGCACAATGAAACCAAATTGACTAAATTCATTTCCAACTCAACTTCTTTCTCTAAAGAAGCTACATCTAAAAAGGTTTCCGTCATTTTTTGAATTCTTGTTGCCTCTGTGTGAATGGCTTGTATAGCTTCATCGGCCATTTCCTGATCTTTCAATCCATGTCTTCTCAGCAAGTTGGCATAACTTTTAATAACGGTTAAAGGAGTCTTCAATTCATGGGATGCATCCGAAACAAATTGAGACTGCTTTTCAAAGTTTTCCTCTAGTCTATCAATCATCAAGTTAAATGTATTGGCTAATGTTTGAAGTTCATCCCTCGTTTCGCTATGAATAATAATTTTCTTAGGAATACCGCTTCGTTCAATATCTTCCATCGTCTGAATCATATTAGTAATCGGCCGCATGATAATATTTGCTAGCCATCTTCCACTTAGTAATGATAAAATAACCGCTAAAAGGGAGCTAACCCCTAGAATCCATAATAGTATATCTTTCCTTGATTCTAAGCCAATTAGTTCCTTACCAATCTCCAGACTTCCTTTTACATTAAGTCCCTCTTTCAACGGAACACGAACGATTAACACCTGCTTTTCCTTTTTTGCTAATGATATTCCCCGTCTTTCAGACTCCTGTGTATCCACATATTTTCCTTTTATTTTTTCAGCAAGCGGCTTTTCATTTGTTACTTCATATAGGACTTGGTTGTCGGCCTGTAAGATGCGAATATACGAGTGTTCTGTTAAAAGCGCTTTTAATTTACTATTGATTTGTTCAGGAGTATAGTCAGTCTCGGCCTGAAAATACTTTACAATGTCATCTGCTTTTTGAATCGTGGTATCTTTTTCCATATCAACAGTCGTTTTCATAAATAAAATAAACACGATAATATTGATTATTATTAAGGTAAGGAGCATCCAAGCGGTGGTTAACAGACTAATCTTTAATGTAATCCTCATCTGAGTTCTCCCCGTATTGAATACCCGATGCCTCTAACAGTGGTGATCAAAGGAGAAGCAAAACCATCATCAATCTTTTTTCGTAAATGACGAATGAACACATCAATCACATTCGTTTCTCCCTCATAGTCATATCCCCATACGTTTACAAGGATACTTTCACGTGTAACCACTTTATTTTTATTTACAATTAGATAGACCAATAGGTCGTATTCCTTCGGCGTTAAGAGGATGGATAGGCCATTTCTTACAACCTCTCTTGTATCGGTATTAATAACTAGATCTTCTATAGACAGCATCGAGTCTTTTATAGAATTATGGCGGAGACAGGAACGAATTCTTGCTAATAATTCTTCAATTTCAAATGGTTTTGTTATATAGTCATTAGCACCCTGATCCAACCCACCTACTTTATCAAACGTGGTATTACGGGCGGTAAGGAGAATAACAGGAATCTTCTCGTTTTCTTTTCGTATCCGTCTTAACACCTCGATGCCACTTAATATAGGCAGCATCACATCTAATAAAATTAAGTCTATGTCTTTATGTAAGGCTGCTTCCAGCCCAGCCTTCCCGTTATGCTCTACCGTCACCTGATATCCTTCATATTCAAGCTCCATCTTCAAAACACGAGCAATTTGGATTTCATCTTCTACGACTAAAATATGGGTTTTCATGCAACATTGCCCCCCTAGCAATAAAGTATAAAGGTATTTGTTATTGTTAGTATAAAAACTAATTGTATCAGCAATTTTTTTAAAACTTCTTATTTTCATTGATTTTTAATGAACGGGAGTGTTTGGAATCCCAGTAAGATGTGTATGGATGTGTCCACAACGAAAAACGAGACTGGATCTATTCATTTCTAATTAATCAGCAAGCCTATATGTTGACAATATAAAGAAGAGCATCGAAACATCGATGCCTGATGGATTTTATCTATTTGTGGCTAGCCTTTTTGCCTGATTCTTTCCACTACAGTGCCGATTTCGTCAGGTTTCGCAAATTCGACTGGAGAAAAGCCTTTTTCAAAGGTTACTGCGTCTGCTTCAATTATTAAGACATATTTTCCATTTAGTTTTGCCAGGTGGATGCTGTCACCGTAGTCGGCAAGCAATCCTTTGACCGAAACGTGATCAAGCTTCATCTTTAATTCGAGCTCAGGTGTATGCTCGATTAGCTGCGCGGCAGCCTCGATGACTTGTTCCGGTTCAAATCGTTCTTGCAGTTCCCTTTTTTCGCTGGCAGCCCAGATTTCCATGGCGTTTTCGAGCTGTTCGCGCTCTTCACTTTCCGGCTCGAAGGTTTCCTCCATGTGCCCGCGGACCATTTCGATGACTTGAGTTTTGACGATTTCGGGCATGGACTGTCCATATTCTACATATTTCAGGAAATCCTCAAAATAACGGGAATGAGAAGACTGGTTGATTTTCAATTCATTATCCTGGATCATGCCTTCTTCTGGCATAAAAGGATACTGGATGGACTTCATATTCTTCGTTGTAATGGCCATTTCCACCTGACGGATCAAGGTAGTTTCATCAGAAATGGAAGCAACTTTCGGCTCGAAATCACATTTCAGAATGAACACAAAAGCATCATCAAAATATTTACGAAGTTTTGCCTTGGCGACAATGAAAGCTCCTCCGCGGACAGCACTCGTATCCACATAGGCAATGGCGAATTTCTCACTCTCCTGCTGGAAATCCTCCTTTGATTCTGAAAAGCGCGCCCGGTGAAAAAGATTATAGTTTGGGTTTGAGGTCAGGTCATGCCCTTCCTCAACAATGAAGGAACCAATCTTAGTCGGAACTTCATCTGTTTTTGGATGGCGTTCAACCTTTCGTTTGACGATTTTTGCGAATTCACCATCCAGGAAATCTTTTAAAGGACTATTTTCATATTCTTCCTCGTTCAGAGTCTGGAAATGTTTATATCTTTTATCTGCCTGATCGCCTTTTCCTTCTACCTGAACAACGTAGAAGGAAAGGTATTCCACTTCAAATTCCATGATCGATCTCCCTGGTGACTATATTTTGGCTCTATCTAAAAATCTCTTCCTTGTCTCGATTAATTCATGAACACAAATTGAGTTTTGCTGCCTGTTTGTGTGGAGATAACCTCCAGCCTTGCATCAATTCGTTCTTTTAGTTCTGGAACGTGAGAAATGATGCCAACAAGTCGTCCGCTGCTCTGAATATCAATCAGGGCTTCAATTGCCTGATCGAGCGATTCTGGATCAAGCGTTCCGAAACCTTCATCAATAAACATGGTCTCCAGTGATACTCCGCCAGCGTAATTCTGAACCACATCCGCAAGACCAAGAGCCAATGAAAGTGCTGCCTTGAAACCTTCGCCGCCAGATAGGGTTTTGACATGCCGTTCCTGTCCTGTATAAGCATCAAGCACCAAAAGTTCCAGGCCACTTTGAACATTGCCTTTTGATCGGTCCGTTTTTCTTAATAATCTGTATCGGCCACTTGTCATCTTTTGCAGCCTGACATTTGCCTCCCGCAGAATATCATCGAGGAACGCAGCAAGGACGAAGCGTTCAAATGTCACTCTGTATGTGTTCTGGCCTTTGGAAATTTCATATAGATGGCCGACCAGTTTGTATTTTTCCTCCAGCTGCTTCATTTGTTCGTTTAATGAGACAATCTGTTTAAAAATAGACTGATTATCACGTTTTTTGAGATTCAAATCCTGATAGGTCTCATCCGCTTCTTTTATCTTTTGATTCAGTTCTGAGAAACTAGCTTGAAGTGTTTCCAGATCAGGTTTTTTAACATCCTTCAGCATTTCCGAGAGTTCTGTAAACCGGTCCCGGACCGAGCGAACTTCTTCCCGATAATCTCTTACTTCCATTTCAAGTCGCAGGATTGCCTGCTCGGGGGTCTTAGACTGGTGATATGCCTGATAATTTTCGAATCCCTGAGCGACCATGTTATTTTTAAACACTTCCCGTTCTGCGGCTAACCTTGCTTCAATTTCCTTCAAACGCCTTTCTGCTTCTTCAAGACGGGCTTTCTCCGTTCCTAGCAATTCCTTGGCGTCCTGGAAATTCTTTCGCGCCAGCTCCATTTCCTGTTCCAGCTCTTTTCGATGCTGTTCTGCGGTTTGCAACTTTGCTTCGAATGCTTGCAGTGACCGAAGTTGTTCCGGAATTTTCTCTGTCATTCTCGCTAGCGTAGTCTTGTTTTCGGTATACTGGATAATCAGTTTTTGGTATTCGTCTTCGAGCTCTTTCAATTGCAGCTGCAATTTTTCCTTGCCTTCATCATATCGTTTTATTTCTGCCCTTATTTTTTCAAGCGATTTTTGTTTTATTGCGAGTTGATTCTGCTCTTTTTTCAGCTTTTCAATATCACCCTCTGTCATGAGGATGACATCCGCAATCTGTTCCATTTTAAAGTCAGGACGGAAACCGAGGATTTCAGCCATTAATTCCTCGCCATTTGTGTTTAATGATCGCAAAGTTGTTTCAGCTTCAATAACCGTTTTCTCAACAGCACTCTTTTCTTTCTCAAGGACGGAAACTTGCTTCCTGGCTGCTTTTAAATCCTCTTCTGTCGGGATAAAGCCTTCATCTGCCCGTATTGGAGCTGGATGATGTTCGGAGCCGCAGACGGGACAGGCACTTCCTTCTTGCAATTTTCCGGCTAAAACGGCAGCCTGGGAGTGCAGCCACCTTTGTTCTAGCTCTTCTGCTGCAGCTTTCCCATCATGATGATGAGAAACAACTTGGTTCAGCAGCCCTTTCGTTGTTTCAAATTTTGCTTTGGCCAAATGCGTTTTTTGTAGGTGATTTTTAAATTTAGTTAGCTTGTCCAATTCGCGCAGGAGCTTTTCTAATTGCCGGTCATTCTCAAGATAAGTGAGTTGAGCTTTTTCCGCCTCTTCCTTCTCAATTTGCAGAACCTTAAGACGATCTTCTGCTGTTTTCAGGGCGTGTTCACCATTTTCACGGTCTTGATTTTTGGAATCAAGGGATCCTTTCATTTTCTTTACCTTGGAATCAATACTGGCAAATGCTAGGACTTCTCCTCTTATATTCTCAAGCAAGTTCACTTGTTCTGCTGCGGCTTTCCTTTCAGGTTCCCGGTCCATTTGTCTTTGGTGCTCCCGTTCCGCTTCTTCCCGTTTCCTAGATAACTGTCCAATTCGCTGGGAAATCTGGGACACCTGGTTCGTCATGGAATCAAAATCTGCTTTCAAGTTATGGCACAGCTGTTCCTGGGCATTGAGCAGGGCAGCTTTTTTAGCAAATACCGTCTGCGTTTCTTTTTCGGCAAACAAAGCTTGCTGGGATTCTAGCTTTTCCTTTGCAGCTTTCAATGTCTCAAGCGATTGGATCTGTTTCAAAGTGGCTTCGGCCTCGAACAAGCGCTGCTGCATTTGATCACGGTCTAGTTGCAGGTTTTCACGGGCTTTCGCAAGTTCCTGAAGCTTGCTCTCCATTGCGTCGATTTCGTTTTTTAAAAGCGGAAGAATAAGCGTGTCATTCACGCTGCCTGCAGCGATCAGTTCTTTGAGCTCATCGTTTTCAACCGCTTTAATGCTTCGCAGCTGAGCACTCCTTTTTTCGACCTGGTCCTCGACCATCTTTTTCAAAAGTGTTGCTTCTTCTTTTAATTTTTCTTCCACTTTTTTATAAATTTCCGTATGGAATAATCTTTGCAGGATGATTTCCTTTTCTTTGCTGTCAGATGTCAGCAGCTTCCGAAATTCACCTTGCGGAATCATCAAAATTTGTCGGAATTGATTGCTGTCAATGATCATAATTTCCTTTATTTTTTCATCTGCTTCACGAACATTGGAAGCCAGCAGCTGGATGTCACCATTTTCGTCAATCAGGTAAAGCTCTGCCTTGGCTCCGACGGTGGTTGTTCCTTCGCCTGATTTCTTTTTCCGCTCCTGTTGCGGAGACCTGGTGATTCGGTACGTCTTTTGACGCAAGGAAAAATCGAGGGAAATTTCAGTCAGGGTATCCTCTTCTGCAAACTGGCTACGCAGGTCAGTGCCATTCCTGTCCTCTCCGCTTGCCTTTCCATAAATCGCATAACTGATTCCATCGAATATCGTTGTCTTTCCTGCACCCGTTTTACCGGAAATAACAAACATTGTCCTGTTTTCCAGCTCTTTAAAATCAATCGTTTCTGTACCTGCATATGGCCCGAAAGCCTGCATCGTCAGTTTAAGAGGTTTCATTTTTGCCCCTCCTCTTTTAAAACTTGGCCAATCACGTCCGTCATAATGCCCTGTTTCTCCTCAGTGAATTCGCTCGTCGTCATTTCCTTGTAAAACTGTGCAAAAAGCTCCAGTTCAGACTTTTTTTCTTTTCTGATGGAGCTGAAGTGCTGCCTTTGCTTTTGGTCGATAGATTCGATTTTCCGTTCAAGATGCAAGACATTTGGAAAAACTTGACGCAGCTTGCCCATCGGGTCAATGATCGCACCATCATCCAACAACGTTACTTTTAAATAATCCGTGGTGTTTTCTTTTTCATAAAAAGAAGGATCCAAAAGCTGTTCAAGTTGCCCTTCCAGTTCACGCATATCCTGTTTCGGTTTCAGGCTCCTATAGCTGATTTCGAAGCTTCCATTCTCATTCATTTTAACAATGGAGACTGACTTGCGCTGTTTTGCCTCTGAAAATGAATATTTTAAAAGAGAGCCAGAATATTTGACCTTGTCATGTTTGATCGCATCAGGACTGTGAAGATGCCCTAGTGCCGTATACGAAAATGGATCAAATAAATCCTGTGTCACACAGCCAGAACCGCCCACCGAAAGCGCCCGCTCAGAATCACAGGAATCCCCTCCAAGAACGAAGGCATGTCCGACAAACACATTCGGTTCGTTCGGATTCAGGTTTTCTTCCATTTTGCCAATGACAGCTTTCATTGCATCCTGATGGGAATGAATCGAAGCATCGCCGAGCAAATGCCGGATTACGCCAGGTTCAGCATACGGAACCAGATGGAAATTGACCCCTTTGATATGTACAGGTTTAAACTCATTCGTCCATTTGCCGGTTAAGTAAAAATGATTATGACGGTACCAAGAGCTCCCGAACGACAGCCGTTCGGCACTATCGTGGTTCCCGGCTATCGCTATAACGGGGGTGTTCAGCTCGACATTGATTCTGAACAGAATTTCATCGAGCAGCTCCACCGCATCAGTCGGCGGTACAGATCTGTCATATAGATCTCCAGCAATCACAACTGCGTCCGGCTGTTCCTCAGCAACAAGATCAACAAATTGATTCAATACCTCCCGCTGGTCTTCTGTCATATAGATGCCGTGGACAAGCTTCCCAAGATGCCAATCACCTGTATGGATAAATTTCATAGTCTTCCCCTCCCAAACTAAAACTCTTTTAATGCCTCTCGTATTCTTGCGTAAGTTGAATGCTATTATTATATCAAACACATAAATTTAATGCGCACTCAAATGAAGGAAACAAATACAAACTAGTTCACCACTTTAATTTAATGATTGACAATTTTCTATATCAGCTGTAATATTTAGAGAAATTTAATAATTCCATTTATGGAATCTTATCGAGAGAAGCTGAGGGTCCTGGCCCTATGAAGCTTCAGCAACCTTCAACTTTGTTGAAAAGGTGCTAATTCCAGCAAGTTTTCAAAAACTTGGCAGATAAGAAGTTGGCTGATCATTTTAAAGTCTTCTTCTTGAGAAGGCTTTTTTGTTTTTTACAAGTCAGCATTTTAAAACAAATATAGTCTCTGGCCGATCAATCATGAGGAGTGAGTACATTGGTGAAAATCGATACAAAGTTAGCACAGCTAGGCAATAGGAGTGAATCTGCGACCGGTGCGGTGAATCCTCCCATTTATTTGACAACAGCGTATCGTCATGAAGGGATTGGACAGTCCAGTGGTTATGATTATGTTCGTACTGGCAATCCTACTCGCGAAATTTTGGAAAAGGCAATTGCCGACCTCGAAGAAGGAGACCGTGGATTTGCCTGCAGCTCAGGAATGGCGGCAATTTGGACCGTTCTCTCGCTTTTTAAGTCTGGGGATGAATGGATTGTCTCAAAAGATTTGTATGGGGGTACATACAGACTTCTTGAGCAAGGATTTAAAAAGTGGGGATTACATAGTACCTATGCAGATATGTCAAATTTACTAGAAATCAAGGCAGCCATCAATCCCAATACAAAGGCACTGTTTGTGGAAACACCGACAAACCCGTTAATGGAACAGGCAGATATCGAGTCCATTGCTCAGATCGCCAATGAGTACGGGATCTTGTTGATCGTTGATAATACTTTCTACACTCCCCTTCTCCAAAAACCTTTGACTCTTGGCGCTGATATTGTGATCCACAGTGCGACGAAATACCTCGGGGGACATAATGATGTGCTGGCAGGATTGATTGTTGCAAGAGGGAAAGAAATTTGCGAGTCCCTTTTCCTCCATCATAATGGGGGCGGGGCGGTTTTAAGTCCTTTCGATTCCTGGCTTCTCCTTCGTGGCATGAAGACATTGTCACTAAGGATGGAGCGACATGAGCAGAATGCCAAGAAGCTGGTTGACTTCTTGAAAAAACATGAGTCTGTAAAGGATGTTTTTTATCCCGGAAGAGGCGGAATGATTTCGTTCCGTGTCCAGTCTCCCGCCATCGTCGATCCATTTTTGAAAAGCTTGTCTATAATCACTTTTGCTGAGAGTCTTGGAGGTGTTGAAAGTTTTATTACCTACCCTGCTACTCAGACACACGCTGATATTCCACCTGAAATTCGCGAACAAACCGGCGTCTGTGAGCGGTTGTTGCGATTCTCTGTCGGTATTGAAGATTACCGAGATTTGCTAGATGATTTGCAAGCGGCTTTTAAAAAAGCGGTGGAGAAGGCTGATTTACAGAAGGAGGGATTAGAATGAGTTTCCTGAAACGAATGGAAAATGAAATTTTAATAGCGGATGGTGCAATCGGTACCCTGCTCCATTCCTATGGAGCAGGAACCTGTTTTGAAGAGTTGAATCTCTCCCAGCCTGAAGCGATCATAAAGATCCATAAAGCATATATGGATGCTGGAGCTGATCTAATTCAGACGAATTCATATGCTGCCAATTATATAAAACTAGAAAGATATGGACTTGAGGATCAAGTGAAGGAAATCAATAGCGCAGCTGTCCGGCTTGCCCGTCAGGCAGCAGGCAGCGAGGCTTATGTTTTAGGAACGATGGGCGGCAATCGCGGCATCAGGCCATCAGCCATCCCGATTGAAGAGATCAAGCGTAGCTTCAGGGAACAGCTCTATTGCCTGCTTCTTGAAGGAGTGGACGGAGTGCTGCTCGAAACCTTTTATGATATGGAGGAAATCGAGACTGTATTGGCAATTGCCAGAAAGGAAACAGATTTGCCGATCATTGCTCATGTAACGCTCCAGGAAATCGGCATTATGCAGGACCAGACTCCTCTTCAGGAAGTTTTTAACAGGCTGGAAAATCTGGGTGCTGATATCGTCGGACTTAATTGCAGACTAGGGCCTCATCATATGATTTCGAGCCTCGAACAGATCAAGCTTCCGACAAGAGCATTCTTATCGGTGTATCCAAATGCTGGTTTGCCAGCGTACACAGATGGAAAATTCCATTATGAGGGCGACCCGGAATATTTCAGAAAGTCGGCCCGCAGCTTTCGTGAACAAGGAATCAGGCTGATCGGTGGGTGTTGCGGTACTACACCAGAACATATTAAAGCATTAGCTGATGAACTAAAGGGGTCGCAGCCAGTTAGCAATAAGCTAGTCGCGGCAAAAAAAGTCAAGGTTGTGGCGGCACCAGCAGATGTCAAACGGCCAGATGCTCCTCTGCATGAATTAGTAAAAGAACGACCTTCGGTGATTGTCGAGCTAGACTCTCCGCGGAAACTCGATACTAAACGCTTTTTTGAAGGAGCGAAGGCGTTAAAAGAAATAGGAATCGATGCTTTGACACTTGCGGATAATTCACTTGCTTCACCCAGAATTTCCAATTCAGCCGTTGGCCATCTGGTTAAAGACAAAATTGGAATGCGTCCGCTCGTACACCTGACTTGCCGGGACCGTAACATAATCGGGCTGCAGTCGCATTTAATGGGTCTGCACACACTTGGCCTTCATGATGTCTTGGCAGTTACCGGAGACCCTGCCCGAGTCGGGGATTTTCCTGGAGCGTCGTCTGTTTTTGACGTATCTTCCTTTGAATTAATTGAGATGATCAAACAATTGAATTCAGGACTCTCCTATTCTGGCAAAGACCTTGGGCAAAAAGGAGCATTTTCGATCGGAGCAGCCTTTAATCCAAATGTCCGCTCCATAGATAAAGCAGTCCTGAGGATGGAAAAGAAAATCAGGGCTGGTGCAGATTATTTCATAACCCAACCGGTCTACTCTGAAAAAATGCTATTAGCAGTCCAGGAAGCTACAAAGCATCTGGATACACCTATCTATATTGGGTTGATGCCGCTTACGAGCAGCAGGAATGCAGAATTTCTCCATAATGAAGTTCCCGGAATTAAGATCTCACAGGAAATACTCGAAACGATGGCGAAATTCAATAACGAACCGCTTCAATCCAAGAAAGAAGGCATTGCCATCACGAAGGGTTTGATCGAAGCAGCAGCTGAATTATTTAATGGCATCTATTTGATCACCCCTTTTATGAATTATGAAATGAGTGTGGAATTAGCTCGTTATGCTAAAGAATACAGCAGCCATCTACAGAGGAGGAAACAAAATGTCAACCTTGTTAACTGAGCAGATGAAACAAAAAATCCTGATCATGGATGGCGCCATGGGAACAATGCTCCAACAGGCTAATCTTTCCGCGGATGATTTCGGCGGGGAAGAATATGAAGGCTGTAATGAGATCTTGAATCTTACTGCACCAGAATTGATTAAACAAATACATCGTGAATACTTAACTGCCGGCGCAGACATCATTGAAACCAATACATTCGGTGCTACCAGTTTAGTCCTTGACGAATATGGCTTAGGGCATAAAGCGTATGAAATTAACAAGAAAGCAGCTCTGATCGCCAGGGCCGCTGCGGATGAAGCGTCTACTCCTTCCCAACTTCGATTTGTTGCTGGTTCCATGGGCCCGACAACCAAAACATTGAGTGTTACCGGGGGATCCACTTTCGAGGAAATGTCGAAAACATATGAAGAACAGGCACTCGGATTGATCGATGGTAAGGTGGATTTGCTGCTGCTTGAGACGAGTCAGGATCTGCTTAATGTCAAAGCAGCCTATAGTGGAATCAAACGAGCTTTCGAAATAAGCGGCAAAGAACTTCCCATCATGATTTCAGCGACAATCGAACCAATGGGCACTACACTAGCCGGCCAATCAATTGAAGCATTCTATATTTCGGTTCAGCATATGAATCCAATCGCCATCGGGCTGAACTGTGCAACAGGGCCTGAATTCATGCAAGAGCATCTGCGCTCTCTGTCCTTCCTCTCCCAGTCCGCAGTCAGCTGCTATCCAAATGCAGGACTGCCCGATGAAGAAGGTCAATACCATGAAACACCTGATACCCTTGCGCAGAAGCTATCCGATTTTGCCACGCATGGCTGGCTGAATATTGTCGGAGGCTGCTGCGGCACCACTCCGGCTCATATAAAAGCGATTTCGGAAAAAATGAGAGCACAAGAGCCAAGGCAGACAGAAGGAAATCGGCATCATATGGTATCTGGAATCGAACCCTTCATCTATGATGATCCAACATTAAGACCAATCATGGTTGGGGAACGGACCAATGTGATCGGTTCGCGGAAATTTAAAAGATTGATTTCTGCAGGAAAGATAGAAGAAGCAGCAGAAATTGCAAGAGCTCAGGTTAAAAATGGAGCCCATGTTATCGATATTTGCCTTGCAGATCCCGACAGAGAAGAACTGCAAGATATGGAACAGTTCATTCAGGAAGTTGTCAAAAAAGTAAAGGTTCCACTGGTGATTGATTCGACTGATGATGCAGTCATTGAAAAAGCGCTAAGCTATTGTCAGGGAAAGGCGATCATCAACTCCATCAATTTAGAAGATGGCGAGGAGCGCTTTGAATCAGTTGCTCGACTGATCCACAAATACGGAGCCGCAGTGGTGGTTGGCACGATTGATGAAGAAGGGATGGGTGTTTCCGCTGAACGAAAATTGGCGATTGCCCAACGATCCTACGACCTGCTTGTCAATAAATATAAGGTACCGGCGGAGGATTTGATTTTTGATCCGCTTGTCTTCCCAGTCGGTACCGGCGATGAACAATATATCGGTTCAGCAAAAGCGACTGTTGAAGGCATCAGGATGATTAAGGAAAAACTTCCGGAAACTCAAACAATCCTAGGAATCAGCAATGTTTCTTTTGGTCTGCCTCCGGTAGGCCGAGAAGTATTGAACTCTGTTTTTCTTTATCACTGCACCCAGGCTGGCTTGGACTATGCAATTGTGAATACGGAAAAGCTCGAGCGTTTTGCTTCCATTAGTCCTGAAGAAGTAAAAATGGCGGAAGATTTACTGTTCGATACTAAAGATCAAACACTAGCTGATTTTACCGATTTTTACCGAGACAAAAAGAAGGAAACAAAAAGTACCCTGCCTGATATGACCCTAGAAGAAAGGCTGGCCTACTATGTGGTTGAAGGAACGAAAGAAGGCCTTCTCCCTGACCTGGATATTGCAGTGGAAACCTTTCCTGCCCCACTGGATATTATCAACGGTCCATTGATGGATGGAATGAAAGAAGTTGGCAGACTTTTTAATGATAATCAATTGATCGTGGCGGAAGTTCTCCAAAGCGCAGAAGTCATGAAAGCAGCTGTATCTCACCTCGAGCCGCATATGGAAAAAAACGATACAACCGCTGCTAAGGGGAAAGTGCTTCTTGCTACTGTAAAAGGCGATGTCCATGATATTGGCAAAAACCTTGTTGATATCATTCTCAGCAACAATGGCTACAATGTCGTCGATCTTGGAATCAAGGTTGCACCAACTGCGCTTATAGAGGCAATTAAAAAAGAAAAACCTGACATCGTCGGCCTTTCGGGTCTACTGGTGAAATCCGCACAGCAAATGGTGCTGACGGCACAAGATATGAAGCAAGCAGGCATCGATCTTCCGATAATGGTAGGAGGCGCGGCCCTTTCAAGGAAATTTACTGATACGAAAATCGCCCAGGAATATGACGGACTTGTATTATATGCAAAAGATGCAATGAACGGGCTTTCTCTAGCCAATCGACTGCAGGAACCGGACGGGCTTGAACAGTTTTTGCAAGAACAAAAGGACAAGCAAGAAGCAGCCTTAAACAAGCAAGAAATCATCATTCCTGGCCGGAAATCTGCCACTGCTGTGCTTGAACGTCCAAAAGCACTTCCAAAGGCGCCTGTCTTTATTCCGCAGGATTTGAATAGACATCTCGTAAAAACGTATACCCTTTCTCACATCGAGCCATATATCAACCAGCAAATGTTGTTAGGCCATCATCTGGGCCTAAAAGGAAAAGTAGAAAAATTGCTTGCTGAATCAAATGAAAAGGCAGTCAAGCTGCATGAGGTTGTCCAATCCCTCACAAGGGAAGCAATAGCAAACAAATGGATCAATCCTGCTGCCGTTTACCAGTTCTTCCCTGCCCAGTCAGAGGGGAATAGACTATTTATTTTCCACCCTGAGCAACAAGACCAGATCATTGAAACCTTTGAGTTCCCACGCCAGGAGGTTTCGCCCGGTCTTTGTCTGGCAGATTACGTACGCCCTGTTTCAGACGGAATTAAGGATTATATAGCGATGTTTGCGGTAACCGCAGGAGCAGGAATCAGACAAGCTGCAGACAAGCTGAAAAGCAAAGGAGAATTCCTGGAAAGTCATGCCCTTCAAGCCCTGGCACTTGAAACTGCAGAAGGCTTTGCGGAGTTACTCCATCGCCAAATAAGGGATCGTTGGGGATTTCCGGACACAGCGGAAATGACGATGAAGGATCGATTTTCGGCTAAATATCAGGGTCAGCGTTTTTCCTTTGGATACCCTGCCTGTCCAGACCTGGAAGATCAAAAAAAGCTATTTAATCTCCTCCAGCCAGAGGATATCGGCATACAGTTAACTGAAGGCTGCATGATGGAACCCGAGGCTTCCGTAACGGCAATTGTATTCTCACATCCAGAAGCCAGATATTTCAATGTTTTGAAGAATTAGCAGTAGATGCATGCAAGGGGGCTTCCTCCCTCTTGCTTTTTTCTGTGGTCCTATTTTCCTAATCTACTCAAGAATCGATTGAAAAGTTTCACGGAACGAAAAAAGAGATTCAAAAAGAATCTCTTTAAACTGTTTTGGCTGTAGGGACATTGAATTTTCTTTTTTGAATGAATAGTAACCTTAGTGATAAAGAGATCCCGGCTGCTAGCAATCCGGCGGTAAGGCCAATCCAGTAGCCAGATGCTTCAAGCCCGGTATATTGTGCGAGCAGATAACCTACTGGCAAACAGATGAACCAGTATGCAATCAGCGTGATTACGAAGGAAATATTCACATCCTTATATCCGCGTAGAACCGCTAACGCAGTAGCCTGAATGGCGTCGGAGATCATGAAGAATAATGCATATATCAAAAATTGACCGGTTAGCAAAATGACGGCAGGTTCATTCGAGTAAAAACCTGCGAGCTTATATCGGAATAAAACGACAAGTAAGCCTGCACCAATCGCGATGAGCGCAGCCAAATAAATCCCAAGCCAACTATAAATTTTGGCATCTTTATAACGTTGAGCGCCTACTTCGAACCCAACCAACACGGTTAACGCCATCGAGATACTCATAGGAATCATATAAAGGAAGGAGACAATATTCAACGCGGATTGATAGGCTGCAATCGTGGTAATATTGAATTTACTGATTAGAATGGTCACAACAGCAAACATGCTCGTTTCAAAAAAGATAGACAAGCCCATCGGAACACCGATTTTTACTATTTCCTTTACTTTCTCCCATGAAAATTCCTTGAAAAATTCCAGTCTAACAAACTCGGAAAATGGCTGTTGCTTGATAATAACGACAGCTGTCATTGCCGCAATTAGATAAAAAGTAATGGACGTTGCATAACCAGCACCTGCCCCACCAAGTTCCGGAAAGCCCCAATTTCCAAATATGAAAACATAATTAAAGAAAAAGTTGATGGGAAGTGACATGAGCAAAATATACATCACTACTCTAGTTTTTCCAAGCGCGTAGATGAAGGACCTAAGAACATTAAAGATGAATAATGGGATAATACCATAGCTTAAGCCGACCAAATATTGATAGGCCGTTTGCTGCACACTTTCTGGCAGATTCATGGCATTCAGAATAGGAGTTAGCAGAAAAATTCCTAAAATAATCACGAGTCCGGCAATAATCAGAGCCAAATAAATTCCATGGGTGAGAATCGAGGAAACTTCCTTTCCCTTCTTTTCTCCAAATCGCTGCGCGGCAATCGGGGAAACAGCCAGAAGAATTCCACTAAGACCTGTAAAGACTGGATTCCAGATTGAAGACCCAATCGCTACCCCAGCAAGATCGGAAGAATTATATTTTCCTGACATAATGGTATTGAAAAAGACCATGGAGAACATTCCTAATTGGGTGATCAATATCGGGATTAACATGACTAAAATTTGCTTTATTTTTTCTTTTGTCGAAAAAGTCTGGTACATCTGTCTACTCCTTGAATTGGTTGATTTTTGAACAAACACATGCAAAAATGGGTCCTTATACAGCTTAATGAACAAGCAGCCTATTAGTCAACAAGAATTACACTAAAAGGCCCCCTGAAATCCAGGGGGTCCTTTTAGTTATTAGCCAATTTTTGAGAGTGTTTCTTGGCAGGAACTTTTTTGCCAATGGTGTCTTCTGCTTGAGTAGCGCGTTTGATAAAGAAAGCGAGCACCAACGCAATGGCGGTAAGAATGACTGTCACAAAAAAGGCATCGTTAATTCCATGCAGCATTGCCTGCATCGCAATCTGCTGTTCCATTTCTGCTTTTGCAGCTGGGGTAACAGCTTTGCCTGCTGCTGCCGCCTGTTTAAACGCATCGGCTGCCAGCTCTGTACCGTAGCTTTTAGCGCGAGTGGACATGACAGTCACCAATAATGCTGTGCCAATAGCCCCGGATACCTGCTGCATCGTGTTATTCATAGCTGTACCATGAGGATAATATTTTACTGGTAATTGGTTTAAACCATTAGTCGAGACTGGCATATTGACCATCGACATACCCAACATCCGAATAGTGTAAAGGATGACCAGCTGGGTATACGTTGTTTCCAATGATAACTGGCTGAAATAATAACTCGTTATAAGTGTAATTGCCAGACCGATAATGGCCAATAACCGTCCGCCAAACTTATCAAATAATCTTCCAGTTACAGGTGACATGACTGCCATTACGATCGCACCAGGCAAAAGTAATAACCCTGCATCTATCGGAGAAATCCCTCTGATTGTCTGGACGTAAATTGGCAGCAAAAGCATGCCAGAGAACATCGCCATGGTGACAATCATTGAAATAACAGATGATAAGGCGAACATTGGATATTGATAGATCCTGAAATTAAGCATCGGTTTTTCCTGTCTCAATTGACGCAAGATAAAAGTTACCAATGACACAGTACCAATTGTTAACGTAACATAAACATTTGGACTATCCCAGCCCTTTGAGCCAGCAGAGCTAAAGCCATACAACAGCCCGCCAAAACCGATGCTGGATAGGGTAAGTGAAATGACATCAAGACGCATACTCACTTTTTCTTTTTTATCTTTAAGCAAAATGGAGCCAAGCAATAAAACAATTGCTGCAATTGGTGTGACAAAATGGAACAGCATTCTCCAGTCATAATGCTCAATTATCCAACCGGAGAGTGTCGGACCGATTGCCGGTGCGAACATCAGCACCAGGCCAAATACCCCCATTGCCGTTCCTCGTTTTTCAATTGGGAAACTGATGAGCATGACATTCATCAATAATGGCATCATGATGGCAGTACCTGATGCCTGGATCATCCTTCCTGCCAATAATAGTGGGAAAACATGGGCAGCACCAGCCAAAATAGTGCCTGCTGTGAATAATCCCATTGCAATTATGAATAACCGTCTTACTGAGTATTTTTGAATCAAATAAGCACTAAGTGGAATCATCACTCCGCTGACAAGCATGAAGCCCGTTGTCAGCCATTGTACTGTGGTTGCCTCTACTTTCAAGTCTGCCATGATGGTGGGCAAGGCTATATTAAGCAATGTATTATTTAGAAAAGCAATAAAAGCTCCGACTAACAAAACCGCGATGATGCCGTAAGGTGGTTTTTCGGGTGCTTTAACGTTTTTTTCCATTGTGAATTTCCCCCTTTATTGTTCACAAATAAGTAAACAATGTGATTGCATAAACAATAGCATATACTAAAGGTCTAATTTTTGCAATGCTTTTAAACTACTGTTATAAAGAGGTTTGTAAAGTGTAAAGATTTCAGGTAGTATTTATTTATACTAACGTTCCAAAAAAGGTTTAGGTGATGAAATGAACGACAGAAAACGAAATGTCATCGAAAAAGCACACGAGCTCTTCATCGAAAAAGGATTTCACGCAACCTCTATACAAGATATCCTAGATTACAGCGGAATATCAAAGGGAACTTTTTATAATTATTTCATATCAAAAAATGAACTGCTCATGGAAATCTTCAGGGCAGCCTTCAGGAAAATGGAAATGGCCCGAGACGCCTTATTACTTGGACAGGATGCAGGTGATCCTGAAGTTTTCATGAAGCAAATTGAACAACAGATGACAGCTAACAGAGAAAATAAAATTATTCCCCTTTTTGAAGAAGTATATTTTTCTGGTGATAATGAACTAAAGCAATTCATTGAAATAGGTCAAATGAAAATTTTACGATGGTTTTCCGACAGGCTTGCAAATATCACGGATGATCATTGCAGTCCGTACCTACTGGATGCTGCCATTATGCTGAATGCTATGCTCATTCAATATGTCCGATTTTATCGAAAAGCCTACGGGAATTCGGTAAGTATGCTCCCTGTTGTTCGTTATAGTGTCAACCGAATCCTAAACTTAATGGAGGAAGTTACACTGTCTCAGGAACAGTTGCTGTCTCCCGAACTTCTTGATGTATGGCTCCCTGTTTCTAATAGAGAGGCACTCGACTGGAGATCCAAAATTCATTCTGTTATTTCTCGTTTGAAAAAGCTTGATTGCAAAAATAAAGTTCATCTCCAAAAGCTAACTTTTCTTGAAGAAGAACTCCGGTCAAAGGAACCAAGAAAATTTCTGATCGATAGCATTGTTTTCTCGATGTCAGCGGATTTTAATCGAGAAACACATGAATTACAAGCTTTGATCGATGAACATTTGCTTGAAAAGGCATAAAGATACCGTGGACAAAAAAGCACGAGCAGCAATCCATTAGATTTACTGTCCATGCTTTTTTTATTATTTTCATCCAGATTTCTATCCATGAATTCATTCCGGCTTCGATCATTCACCTTTTCCTTCTAGTTTCTGTGTATAATACGCCACGAGTTCCGGATATTCCTTCAGGTTTGCTATTCCTTCGTTTGTTAATGCGTAAATGCCTCTCTCCACTCTCTCAAACCATTTATAATAGTTTTTCTGAAGGATGGATGGTGTCTTTTCGCCTGTTCCGAGGGCCACAAGTGCTTTTGGGGACATCTGTCCAAGCTTTTTAAGATAGCATGCTATATGGATACTATTTTCTTTATAGACGGTCATGATCTTCCTTTTATTGCTGCCGCCAATATTATAGTCGGCGCTTCTTCCCTCAATTTCCTTGAGTAAAGCTGCTTTTTTACGGTGGTTCTTGTTCGTCACACGAGTAAAGGGTTCTGGATGAAGTTTAAATTCAATGGATTTTCGATTGCCGGTAACCGTTACAATAATCAAGCCAACTTCCAGCCTTTTTAACAGGTGTTCGACATCATTCCATCGTTTTCTTGATTGCTTTTTTGGTTTCGGAATGGCTATGTACACCAAATCAGTAAGGCGCAGCCTTCTAGTTGCCTGAAGCAAAAGATCAATATTTAATGTCAGTTTTAATTCGACAATGATAAGGTTTCCGTCTTTTACAGCCGTTAAATCACAGTCATGCACTTCCCCGTTTACCCGATACCCTTGTTTTATAAAATGATCTTTAATTGGCCCATAAAGATCTGCTTCATATAATTTAGTCATGTTCTAAAGCAAACTCCCTTATGCACTAGTGAAATTCACATTCCTCGTTCCAACTCTTCTGCAATTGCGGTTGTTAATTTTTGTCCGCTTTTTGGCAAGGAACTCTTCATAACCGCATTCATTACTGTCGCAAGGGCACCTTCTGCTGTCAATTCAAGAAATCCGGTCATCTTTGTTTTATTGATTTGAACTGTTTCGGCATGAAAATAACCATTCCCTTTCAGATTTTCATTGATTCCATCTAATTCAAATAATACTCTACTAGGCTCGATCCATTCTTTGATTGTTACGAGCAAACTAAGCTTCTTTTTCAAAACTCCGACCGTCTCCCTGAAAGTCCAACTAGACTGGTTTTCATTCAGCTTTTCATGGTTGATATAACCCGGCAGTAAAGGAGCCCAATTATCCATCTCTTTAACAAAATCCCAAACCTTTTCTATCGGAACATCAATGATTACTTCGTGCTTACTTTCTGGCATAATACTCTCCCCTTTCCATGAAAAATACAGATAAACTACAGCACCAGGGAAATCCCCCATGAAAAAACTTATTTTCGTCATAAATTCGTCTTTAGCCCGTCAAACTCTCTCTGTATTCTAAGGTTGTAGGACAGAATGATAGATAAAAAGGAGAGATTGACATGAACAAGAAATTTATGATTTCAACAGTAGCAGCTATCGGACTTTTAACTGGAGGAGGTATTTTGCTGGCAAATGCTTCATCCCCAGCTCCCCAAGAGAATACGATACAAACAACTCAAGCTGAAGAAACAAATACGAATACACAGGTACAGGGTCAACAAGGCAAAGGACAACAAGGTCAGGGACATCAAGGTCAAGGGCAGCAAGGTCAAGGTAAGGGTCACAATCAAGTGAAACCGGATCTAAGCCAAGCCACCTCCGATCATCCGTCTTTAAGTCTCGTAGATCCTTCACTGGAAGAAATGCTTGACTTCGCCATCC